>NZ_JAUSOE010000030.1 GCF_030656255.1 Brevundimonas sp.
CCGGCGCGAAGCGACCGGGGGACCCAGCGGCGCGCGAGAGCGCGACACTGTCGCGGACGCGCTTTTCGACGACTGTGCGGCGGACGCATCGCCTTCGGCGCCGCTGGGTCCCCCGGTCTGCGCCGCGAAGAGGCGGCTTGCCGGAGGATGACGAAAGCAAGGTCAGAAAACCTTCCGGCCGCCCACCCAGGTCCCGATCACCTTGCCCTGGAGCCGTCGCCCGTCGAACGGCGAGTTCTTCGACTTCGACCGCAGCTTGTCCGCATCGACGATGATCGGCGCGCCGGGGTCGAACAGCACCAGGTCGGCGGGCGCGCCTTCGGCCAGCACCCCGGCGTCGAGGCCCAGCAGGGCCGCCGGTCCCTGGGTCAGGGGACGCAGCACGTCCAGCAGGTCCAGCCCGTCCTCGTGGTGCAGGGTCAGGGCGGCGGGCAGCAGGGTCTCCAGACCCACAGCGCCGGGCGCGGCCTCGGCGAAGGGACGGCGCTTGTCCTCGGCGGGGGCCGGGGCGTGGGCCGAGGTGATGACGTCGATCAGACCCTCGCGCACCGCCTCTATCAGCGCTTGGCGATCGGCCTCGGAGCGCAGCGGCGGGTCCAGCCGGTAGAAGGTGCGATAGTCGCCGATGTCCACCTCGTTGAAGCACAGGTGGTTGATCGAGACGCTGACGGCGACCTCAAGCCCCTTGGCGCGGGCCCGGGCCAGGGTCTCCAGCGCGCCTTCGGTCGAGATCTGATCCACCAGGAAGCGGGCGCCGGTCTGTTCGACCAGGGCCAGGTCGCGCTCCAGCCCTATCCGCTCGGCGATGGCCGGGCTGCCGGACAAGCCCAGACGCGTGGCCAGTTCGCCCGAGGCGGCCACGGCCCCCTCGGTCAGCCAGGGATCGGACGGGCGGCAGGCGATCAGGGCGTTGAAGGCGGCGGCGTAGCTCATCACCCGCTGCAGGGTGCGGCTGTTGACGATGACCTTGTCGCCGTCGGTGAAATACAGGGCGCCGGCTTCGTCCATCAGGCCGATCTCGGCCATCCGCTGGCCGTCCAGGGCCTTGGTCGCGGCGCCGGCGGCGCGAACATTGACCAGGTTCAGGGCCGCGCCGCGCCGCTGGATGAAGTCGACCATGGCCGGGTCGTCGACGGCGGGATCGGTGTCGGGCTGGACCACGATGGTGGTCACGCCCCCGGCCGCAGCGGCCAGGCTGGCGGACTTCAGCGTCTCTTTCGGTTCAGCGCCCGGTTCGCCGGTCTTGACCCGAATGTCGATCAGACCGGGGGCCAGGCACAGGCCGTCCGCGTCGATGGTCTGGTCGGCGTCGATGGGCGATGCGCCGTGAATGACGCGCACGATGCGGCCATTCTCGATCAGGACGCCGCCGGGACCGTCATAGTCCGTGGCGGGATCCAGCAGGCGGGCGTTGATGATGGCGACGGTGGTCATCACTTGTCCCCCCAACGGGCGGAGAGGGAGGCTAGCACGGCCATGCGGGCGGCGACGCCCATCTCGACCTGATCCTGGATCAGGGAGACGTCCAGGTCGTCGGCCACGTCGGAATCGATCTCGACCCCCCGGTTCATCGGCCCGGGGTGCATGACCCGGGCGCCGGGCTTGGCCCAGGCCAGTTTCTCGCGGTCCAGGCCCCAGAAGCGGAAATATTCGCGGGTCGAGGGCACCAGGGCGCCGGCCATCCGCTCCAGCTGAAGCCGCAGCATCATCACCACGTCGCAGCCCGCCAATCCCTCGCGCATGTCGTGGAACACCTCGCAGCCCCAGCGGTCGGCGTCGCCCGGCACCAGGGTCGGCGGGCCGATCAGGCGCACCCGCGCGCCCATCATCTGCAACAGGGCGACGTTCGACCGCGCCACCCGGCTGTGGGTGATGTCGCCGCAGATGGCGACGGTCAGGCTGGTCACATCGCCAAAGGCGCGGCGCATCGACAGCAGGTCCAGCAAGGCCTGGGTCGGGTGTTCGTGGCGGCCGTCCCCGGCGTTGACGACGGCGCAGCCGACCTTCTGGCTCAGCAGTTCCGCCGCGCCCGAGGCCGAGTGGCGGATGACCAGAATGTCCGGCTTCATCGCATTCAGCGTCACCGCCGTATCGATCAGGGTCTCGCCCTTCTTCACCGAGGACGAGCCGACCGGCATGGTCACCACATCGGCGCCCAGCCGCTTGGCGGCGATCTCGAAGGAAGAACTGGTGCGGGTCGAGTTCTCGAAGAACAGGTTCACGACCGTGCGGCCGTGCAGCAGGTCCAGGGCCTTGGACGACTGGCGATTGAAGTCGACGAAGGCGTCGCCGAGGTCCAGCAACTGCGGCGTGACGAAGGGGTTCAGGTCCGAGGCGGCCAGAAAATGGGCCTTGGGGAACGGAACCAGCCGTTCGCGAAGGGTCTGGTCGGTGACGTCTTGGGGCTGGGTCATCGAGACGCGCCTATAGGCGGGAGTCGCTGCAAACGCCAGACCGGGCGCCGGCCGGGCGCCAGATCAAGCGAAGTGGAACAGGGTCAGCAGCACCGGAATGACCACGGCGCTTCCGACGGTGGTCAGGGCGATGATCCCGGCGATCAGGGGCGCGTCCCCGCCCATCTGCCGCGCCAGCATATAAGAGGCGGCCGAACCCGGCGCCGCGCCGCAGATCAGGGCGACCCCCTGGGCCAGGCTGTCGCCGCCCAATGCCCAGGCGATGAACCACATCAGGGGCGGCATGACCCCCAGCTTGACCAGGGTGACGGCGGCGATGGTGGTGCGGCTTCGCTTGACCTCGGCGAAGGACAGACCCGCCCCGGCGACGATCAGCCCCAGGGGCAGGGCGGCGGCCCCCAACAGGTCCAGGGCGTCCGACAGGCCGGGGATCACGGGCACGCGCAACAGGTTCAGCGCCAGGCCGATCAGGCAGGCCAGCAGGATGGGATTGGCGAGCATCGACTTGGCCAACCCCAGGGCCGACGGCTCGCGTTTCAACGATCCCCATTTGGCCAGCACTGCGACGCAGGTGATATTGGTCACCGGTATGATGAAGGCGATGGCGACCGCGGCTATGGCCGTACCTTCCGAGCCATAGACCGACTGGATCACCGGCACGAAGACGAAGCTGTTCCAGCGGATCACCCCCTGAAAGACGCTGGTGTAGGCCGGCCCGTCCAGCGGGATCAGCGGTTTCGCGGCGAATGTCGCCGCCGCCACGATCAGGGTCGCCCCGACCGCCGCAGCCCCCGCCACCGTCGCCCCGCCCCCGGCCAGATCGGCGTGCCAGATCGCAGGGATCAGGAAGCTTGGGTAAAAGATGTTGATCGACAGCTTCTCGATTGGCCGCCAGGCCTCGTCGGGCAGGAAGCCGGACTTTCTCAGCCCATAGCCCAGGGCGATCATCAGAAAGACCGGCAGGACGCCGGCGATCAGCCCTGTCAAACCCAGGTCGCCTGATCCCGCACCCGATCCAGCGCCCCCTGCAGGATCCAGGCGGCGGCGGTGCGGTCCACGACCTGCGCCCGGCGCTTGCGGTTCAGGTCCAGGTCCTCGATCAGGAACCGCTCGACCGCGCTGGTGGACAGCCGCTCGTCCCAGAAGGCGACGTTGATCGGCCGCAGCCGCTCCAGATTGCGGGCGAAGGCGCGGCACGACTGGGCGCGCGGCCCTTCGGTTCCGTCCATATTGGCTGGCAGGCCGATCACCAGGGCCGAGACCTTGCGATGGGCCATCAGCTTGAACAGCTGCTCGGCCTCCAGCGTGAACTTGGATTTGCGGATCAGCTGGAGCGGAGAGGCGATCAGGCGCGTGGCGTCCGACACGGCGACGCCGATGGTCTTCTCGCCCAGATCCAGCCCCATCCACGGCGTGTCGGGCGGGCAGGCGGCGGGCAGGTCGAGGAGGTCGAGAACGGGCACGGCCTGCGGTTAGGACTGGCGGGCGGGGAAGTCAAAGGGCGTGACGAGAGCAACGCGGGAAGAGTGGTTGGACTGATTTTTCTCTGGTCGTGTCGCTGCCGCTAGGTTGCGGTGTTGTGGTCTGCCGTGAGTATCCACACGACATCCGTTTTTGGGATGCCTGCCTTACGGGCTGAAGCGTCGGTTTCAGCGAACTCTGGACCGCCTATCCAAGCACAGAATTTGGTCAGCCGGCTGTTACCGAATGCGTCGTCATACTCAACATCGCAAACCAGATACAGGCCCCAAGCCCCACTACAAATTCCAGCCCACTCCACCGCTGTAAGGGGTTTATGCTGGATAGCTTCTGCTTCATGAGATTCTTGAGGATGTATAACTGCGAGGGGAGGTATTTCTCCGGCGGGCGTTCCAAACTGCGATTTGATATCGCCCTTGAACGGCACATCGAAAACCTCGAGAGCTGCACGATACCGCATGTTGTGTGCTGGCGTGGTTCCCGCGTTGAATATCTTAAAATCGACGCGCGCATGTTGCCCTACGTATAGGCGACTAAGAACTCGGTCTTTGATGGAAACATAGGCCCTCAGTTCTGCGACAGAGTGCTTGCGCCCATCAGAAATGGCAATGTAGGCGAACGTCAGTGTTCCTATCAGAGCGAAGAACTCCAAAACGCTCCATCGCATCTGGCGCTCGGCAATAGCTACGGCGTTCCGGTTGGCTGTGGCAGCCGTCCATTGGGCGGCCAAATCCTGTTTTTCTCTTTGGGCGCTATTTATTGCTTGCTGGCACGAAACGCTATCGGGACCTTCTTCGGCAGAGGCAGCTGGCGCCGTCACCCCCGACTTGCTGCTTGCGCCAAGTTGCTTCCGGGGTAGCTGACATTCTTTAAACGGGCCGACCGCCTCGTTCGAGGGGTCGGGAATGTTGTATGGCAACATCCCAGCGTTGGGCGCTAGCGCCCAGAGAATGCCAGCGGCGACTACAACAGTCAGCGCCGCCCAAGATGTCCAGTTTCGTTTCATAAGTCCCAATAAGTGTCAGATACCGCCTTAAACCGCTAGGCTTGGTCCTGCTCCGGAGCGAAGGCAGCGTCGTCCTTGTGAATCTGAGGTCGGGAGGCTAATCCCGCCGATACATTCCCTATCGACGTGCATTGGAGGGCCGCATGGCCATCGACGCTGCGACGGTGCGCAAGGTTGCGCATCTCGCCCGCATCAAGACCCCCGAGGATCGGCTGGAGCCGCTGGCCCAGGAGCTGAACGGCATCCTGCAGTGGATCGAACAGCTGAACGAGGTCGATGTCGACGGCGTCGAGCCCATGACCTCGAACGTCGCCCAGCCCCTGCGCCTGCGCGAGGACGTGGTCACCGACGGCGGCAAGATCGACGCCGTCCTGTCCAACGCCCCGAAGTCGGCCGATGGCTTCTTCGTCGTGCCCAAGGTGGTGGAGTGACGCTCTCTCTTTCCCCGTCACCCTCGGACTTGTTCCGAGGGCCCACGGCGGGTTCGAATGGCGGCGTCTGCCGTCAAGGCGCGGCGGATGCGGCGCAATGGACCCTCGGGACAAGCCCGAGGGTGACGGATTTTGGGTTTGGCGCGAATGTCTGATCTTACGAAACTGAGCCTCAAGGCGGCTGTGGACGGCCTGAAGTCGAAGGACTTCTCGTCCCAGGAAATCACCCAGGCCTTCCTGACCAATATCGAGGCCGCCAATCCGACCCTGAACGCCTATGTCGAGGTGACGGCGGACAAGGCGATGGACATGGCCCGCGCCTCCGACGCCCGCATTGCGGCCGGCGAGGGCGGGGTGCTGGAAGGCGCGCCGCTGGGGATCAAGGACCTGTTCTGCACCGAGGGCGTCCAGACCACGGCCGGCTCCAACATGCTGCGCGGCTTCGTGCCGCCGTATGAATCGACCGTCACCGCCAATCTGTGGCGCGACGGGGCGGTCATGCTGGGCAAGCTGAACATGGACGAGTTCGCCATGGGCTCGTCGAACGAGACCTCGGCCTTCGGTCCGGTCAAGAACCCGTGGAAATCGACCGGTTCCAACGCCGATCTGACGCCGGGCGGATCCTCGGGCGGTTCCGCCTCGGCCGTCGCCGCCGACCTGTGCCTGGCCGCAACCGCGTCCGATACCGGCGGCTCGATCCGCCAGCCCGCCGCCTTCACCGGCACGGTCGGGATCAAGCCCACCTATGGCCGCGCCAGCCGGTTCGGCATGGTGGCCTTTGCGTCTTCGCTGGACCAGGCCGGCCCGATCACCAAGACGGTCGAGGACGCGGCCCTGCTGCTGCAATCCATGTGCTCGTTCGACGCCAAGGACTCCACCAGCCTGGACGTCCCGACGCCCGACTGGACCCAGTCGGTCGGCAAGTCGGTCAAGGGGCTGCGCATCGGCGTGCCGCGCGAATATGTCGTGGACGGCATGCCCGCCGAGATCCAAGCCCTGTGGGACCAGGGCGTGGCCTGGCTGAAGGACGCGGGCTGCGAGATCGTCGAGATCAGCCTGCCGCACACCAAATACGCCCTGCCGACCTATTATATCGTCGCCCCGGCCGAGGCCTCGTCGAACCTTGCCCGCTACGACGGCATGCGGTTCGGGCACCGGGCGGATCAATTCAGCTCGCTGGACGACCTGTACGCCACCTCGCGCGCCGAGGGCTTCGGCAAGGAGGTCCAGCGTCGCCTGACCATCGGCGCCTATGTGCTGTCGGCCGGCTTCTATGACGCCTATTACGTCCGCGCCCTGAAGGTCCGTCGCCGCATTGCCGAGGACTTCGACAATGTCTGGGGCCAGGTCGACGCCATCCTGACCCCCTCGACCCCATCGGCCGCCTTCGCCATCGGCGACAAGCAGATCGATCCGCTGACCATGTATCTGAACGACGTCTTCACCGTGACGACCAACCTGGCCGGCCTGCCGGGCCTCTCGGTCCCCGCCGGCGTCGATTCCGGCGGCCTCCCGCTGGGCCTTCAGGTCATCGGCAAGGCCCTGGATGAGGCGACGGTGTTCCAAGTGGGCGCGGCGCTGGAACGCGCTGCGGGCTTCACGGCCAAGCCCGGCCAGTGGTGGTGAATTAAAGAAAAGGGCCGGCGAGATCGCCGGCCCTCCCTTATTGATCAAGCCGCCGGAAGCGCCTTCAGATCCGCGTCGATCGCCGCGATCTTCTCGTCGGTGATGTTGCCCTGGGAGTAGGGCGCAACCTGGCGAAGGGTCATGCCCTTGAACTGGCCATAGGCGGGATGCTTGTCCATGCCGGGCAGGTGCTTCTCCAGCACCGCCTTGGTCGCCGGATCGTTCACCAAGGCCTCGATCGGGCTGTCGATGGTCGGATGCGCAGCGTGGTGCTCGTCATGTGCGTGTTCTGGCGCAGGGGCAGGGGCGGTCTGGGCCGAGGCGGCGCCGACCAGAAGCAGGGAAGCCGCAGCAGCGGCGAACAGGGTCTTGGTCATCGGATTCTCCATTGAGGCGACCGATGTTGAGCGCGATTTCGCGACACCCTCAAGACACCCCCTTTCTCGCCGCCGACGACGGCGCTAGGACGAAGCCATGACCGACACTGTTCCGAACTCGAAAACCATCAAGGGCCGCACCGGCGATTGGGAAATCGTCATGGGGCTGGAGATTCACGCCCAGGTGGCCTCGAAAGCCAAGCTCTTCTCCGGCGCCGCCGTCGGCTTCGGCGGAGGGCCGAACGAACAGGTGTCGCTGGTGGACGCCGGCTTCCCCGGCATGCTGCCGACCCTGAACAAGCACTGCGTCGAACAGGCGGTGAAGACCGGCCTGGGCCTGCGCGCGCAGATCAACAAGCGCAGCCAGTTCGACCGCAAGAACTACTTCTATCCCGACCTGCCGACCGGCTATCAGATCAGCCAGCTCTATTATCCGATCGTCGGCGAAGGCGTGGTCGAGGTGGAGGCCGAGGACGGCAGCTTCTTCAACGTCGGCATCGAGCGCCTGCACCTGGAACAGGATGCGGGCAAGCTGATCCACGACCTGTCGCCGACCGAGAGCTATGTCGACCTGAACCGGGCCGGCACGGCGCTGATGGAGATTGTCTCTCGTCCCGACCTGCGCACGCCGGAAGAGGCGGTGGCCTACGTCAAGAAGATCCGGACCATCCTGATCTATCTGGGCACCTGTGACGGCGACATGGAGAAGGGCAATCTGCGCGCCGACGTGAACGTCTCGGTCTGCCGCGCGGGGAACTACGAGAAGTTCAAGGCCAGCGGCGATTTCAGCTTCCTGGGCACGCGCTGCGAGATCAAGAACGTCAACTCGTTCCGCTTCATCTCCCAGGCGATCCAGTACGAGGCGCGCCGCCAGATCGAGATCCTTGAGGACGGCGGCTCGATCACTCAGGAGACGCGCCTGTACGATCCGACGGCCGGCGAGACGCGTTCGATGCGGTCCAAGGAAGAGGCGCAGGACTATCGCTATTTCCCGGATCCGGACCTGCTGCCGCTGGATCTGGAACAGGCCTGGATCGACGAGATCAAGGCCTCGCTGCCCGAACTGCCGGACGACAAGCGCAAACGGCTGATAAGCCAATACGGCCTGTCTCAGTACGATGCGGTGGTGCTGATCTCGGAACAGGCCAAGGCGGACTATTTCGAAGCCGCCGCCAAAGGCCGCGACGCCAAGCTGGTGTCCAACTGGGTCACCAACGAGATCTCGGCGCGTCTGACGGCTGACCACAAGGACTTCAGCGAGAACCCGCTGCCGGCGGCCCATGTGGCCCAGCTGGTCGAACTGATCGAGACGAACGTCATCTCGTCCAAGATCGCCAAGGAGGTCTTCGATCACGTCTGGAACGGCGAAGGTTCGCCAGCCGAAGTCGTGGAGAAGCACGGCCTGAAACAGGTCACCGACACCGGCGCTATCGAGAAGGCGGTCGATGAGATCATCGCCGCCAATCCGGACAAGGCGGCGGCGGTCGCCGAGAAGCCTCAAGCCCTGGGCTGGTTCGTCGGCCAGGTGATGAAGGCCACAGGCGGCAAGGCCAATCCGGCGGCGGTCAACGACATCCTGAAGGCCAAGCTGGGACTTTGATTTTTGGGGGCTGCGGCCCCCAAACCCCCGGCTGGTCGCTAACGCTCGCGGCGCGGCCGCTCGCTGCTTGAGCGACCCATTCTAGTGAGAAGGCCCGGCTAGTGAGAAGGCCCGGAGATCGCTCTCCGGGCCTTCGGTCTTTGTAGTGGCTACCAGCGCCAGGCGTCGCGGATGACGTCGATGATGTAGCCGTCGTATTCGTCGATCAGATAGATGGTGTTGTCGACCAGCACCCAGCGCGTGCCCTCGGGCGGATAGCCCAGGCCATAGGTGCGCCAGTCGTCGAGGCGGTAGCGCCAGAAGACGTCCGGCAGATAGTTGCCGACCGACCAATAGCGGCCCCAGTATGAGCGCGGCACGCTGTAGTAGCCCCAGCCCGGCGCGAAATAGAAGCCGACGCGCACACCGCTGTAGCCATGGAAGCGCCGGTCGTTCCGCCACCAGTCAGAGCGGTGGTTGCGATAGAAGTCGCGCCGCCATTGCTCACTGTTGAAGCGGCGTCGGAAGTCGTCGTGCCGGTCGCGGTTCTGGTTCCAGCCCGAGCCGGGACGGTCGGGGCGGCCGGGCCGTGTCTGACCATTGTTGGGTCGATCCGGCCGGTTCCACCCACCGTCCGGGCGGTTGGGCCGCCCTGCGCTGTCGCCGGGGCGATCTGGTCGTCCGCCGATTGAGGGGCGGTCAGGTCGGGATCCGCCGGTCTGAGGACGATCTGGTCGATTCCAGCCGCCTTCGGGACGATCAGGGCGAGAGGGCCGACCCGGATTCGCCCCTTCAGGGCGGCCGGGCCTGACGTCGGGACGATCTGGACGCGCGCCGCCGTTGTTCGGACGGTCGGGCCTGTCGCCCCCTGTCTGCGGGCGCTCGGGACGGGGCCGCTCGGGACGGGGCGTGTTGTCGTCGGGCCGGGTGGGGCGCGAGGGCGCTTCCGGCCGGGATTGTAAAGGACGGTTCGGCGCGGGACGCTCTCCCCGCGTGATCTGCGGCCTTTGGGGGCGGTCGGCGTCGCGTTGTTCGCGGTCGGCCTGACGGTCCTGGGCCAGGGCCTGGAGCGGGGTGGCGAGCGGACCGCCCAGGGCGGCGACGGCGGTGAAAGCCATCAGGAGGCGTTTCATGGTCTTTTTCATTCCTGCACGCTGGTTTTCCAGCGGCTTAGGGTGATGATCGCGCCTGGTCGATGAACCCCGGCTGAATGCCGGATAGGGGGCGCCCCAGACAGACGCCCCAGACAAAAGCCCCGCGAGCTTGTCCTCGCGGGGCTTGTCGGCTCAACGGCTCAGCGTCCTCAATAGACGTTGGACAGGACGCTGGCGATCAGGCCAGTGGCGACCGCGACCATCAGAATGTCGCTGCCGGCGTGGACGTAGCGATAGCCGCGCGGCGCTTCGCGCAGGCCGTAGAAATACGGGTCGCGAACATAGTAGGTCCGGTATTGAGACGGCAGATAGCCGCCCGTCCGCCAGCGATAGCCGGAGTAGCGGGGCTCGACCCGGTAATAGCCGTAGCTGGGCGCATACCAGTAGCCCGCGCGCGGGCCGTTGTAGCCGCGGAAGTCCGACCGGCCGCGCCACCAATTGCGATTGTTTCGGTCCCAGCGGTCGTCGCGGCGCTCGTGGCGGAAGTCGCGACGGTCGTCCCGGCGGTCCTGACGATAATCCTGCCGACTGCTGTAGTCGCCCTGACGCCAATCACGACGGTCGTCGCGGCGTTCCGAGCGGTAGTCGCGCCGGTCGTCGCGGCGGTCCTGGCGATATTCCCGACGATCGTCGCGGCTCTGCGCCTCGGCCAGCAGGGGAACGGCCGTGGTGGACAGGGCGATAGCGACAACAGCGGCCTTGGTGAGGCGGTTCATCTGCGTGCTCCATTCTGGGCCGCCGACGGAAACGACGAACTGGCCCGTTAATGAGGTTGAAAGTCGGATCGCGCGCCTGAACGCGTCCTGAACGACTGTGTCAGGATTGAATTGTGGATTGCGGCGCGGCGTCGCGGCCCCCAGATGCGAGGGACGCCACAGGAAAGACCGCCGCAATGACCGCTCCGATCCAGCTCTGGTACTGGCCCACGCCGAATGGATGGAAGGTGTCCATCGCCCTGGAAGAGATGGGCCTGGCCTATGAGGTCAAGCCGGTGAACATCGGAACGGGCGAACAGTTCGAGCCGGGGTTCCAGGCCATCAGCCCGAACGGCCGTATGCCCGCCATCGTCGATCCGGAAGGGCCTGGCGGCGAACCGATCTCGATCTTCGAGTCCGGCGCGATCCTGCAGTATCTCGGCGACAAGTCCGGCCGTTTCTATCCGACCGAGGTGCGGGCGCGTGTCGAGGTGAACCAGTGGCTGTTCTGGCAGGTCGGGGGTCTGGGGCCGATGGCGGGCCAGACCCATCATTTCCGCCAGTATGCGCCGGCGATGATCCGCGACCAGCGCCAGATCGCCTATGGGGTGCAGCGCTATACGAACGAGACGCTCCGCCTGTACGGCGTCATGGATCGACGTCTGCAGGATCGCGACTATCTGGCGGGCGATTACTCCATCGCCGACATGGCGGCCTGGCCGTGGATATTGCCGACGTTGCAGGGACAGGATCTGACGGACTTTCCGCACCTGGCGGGCTGGATGGAGCGGGTCGGCTCACGGCCTGCGGTCAAGGCCGGACGCGCCCTGTTGGAAGACCGACGCGGAAATGCAGGCGCGCCGGGCAAGGACGCCGAGGCGGCGCGCAAGGTTTTGTTCGGCCAGAGGGCGCCCAAGACGTAAACAAGGCCTTTCCAAATCGTATCGGAACTCTGAACGCTTTTCGCAGTATTCATTCCTGTTTTACTTAAAAATTCGGCGGCGCTTTGCGCTGTTAACTTTAACTTCAAACCGGCGGTATTTGATGCGGCATCAGAGGCGGGCCCAGAACGGCGCCCGTTCAGGAGATACGGTAATGAACGCGCAAGAAATGGCGCACGACCTGCAGGCCGACTTGGAAGTCGCGTCCTTGCCGCTGCCGACCGTCGATATGTCGGGCGATGACCTGTTCAAGCTGGGCATGATGTATTCGGCCGGCTCGGGCGGTTGCCCGATGGACCGGGTCTCGGCCCACATGATCTTCAACCTGGCCGCCATGAAGGGCTCGATCGAGGCGCGCGTCTATCGCCGCGAGATGAGCCAGGAAATGGAACGCGAAGAAATCGCCGAGGCCCAGAAGGCCGCCCGTCGTTATATCGACACCGGCGTGGTGCGGCTGGCCGCCTGACGGACTTCAGAAGGTGGCGTAGCCGTTGCCGTTCGATCCATTGATCGAATAGCTGAAGCCGATGGGCAGGGCGGCGCGCACCTGGGTGAAGAAGGCGGCGAGTTCGCCCAGGGTCGAGCGCGGCACGAAGATGATGTCGCCCCGGCGCAGGGCCACGACCTCGCCGCGACGCGGACGCAGATCGACCACCCGCATCATGCGCGACCCACCCGGACCGCGTCGGATCAGGGCCGTAAGCTCAGGCTTGCCCGACGCCAGGAAACCGCCCGCCTGGACCACCGCCTGATAGGCGTCCAGATCGCCGGTCATCTCGATGACGCCCGGGGTTCGCACCTCGCCGTCGATCCAGACGCGGATCGGGCCTGCCTGGCGCAGCGTCACCTCCACGATGGGCCGCACCAGTTGCGAGGCGTAGGCCGAAGACACTTCCCGCTCCAACTCCGGCAGCGTCCGGTCCGCCGCCATCACCTGGCCGACCAGAGGCAGCGCGACGCGGCCGTCGGGCCCGACCTTGAGCGTGCGGGTCAGTTCGGACGCGGTGGGCAGGGCCACCTCGATCTCGTCGCCCGGATAGAGCAGATATTCCGGCTCCTCGTCCGTCCAGCTTGCGAACGGGATGGCGGGAAAGTCGCCCCGTCGTGCGGCCTCTACCCTTCGTGAGTCTTCGGGGCGCGGCATGCGACCGCCGCCGCACGCGGCCAAGGCGGCGCAACCCGATCCGAGGGCCAGCAGGAACAGTCGGCGATCTGGCGTCATGGAATCGGTCTGGTCCGACGAAAGGGCGTTGAACTGCAGACTCGCCGCTTATGGGTAACCGATGGTTAACGCCGGTGGGCGAAGGGTGGATTCGCAAAAGACTTTCCAGGATTCGGCCCGCCTATGCGCTCGACGGCATATGTCACGACCCGACCGCGCTATGGCGTGCTGGACGTCGTCGGTCTGCTGTTTCGTGAACTGCTGCTGATGGTCATCGTCTTCCTGGTCATCTTCGCCCTGGGCGCCGCGGCCGCCTTCACCCTGAAGAAGAATTACACGGCCCAGGGCGCGGTCTTCGCCGGCGTGGGTCAGGAATATGTCTATCAGCCGCGCGTCGGCACGGCCGAACGGGGGCAGGCGCCGCAGGGCGACGAGGTGGCGAATTCCGAAGCCGCGATCCTGAGTTCGGGCCAGGTGCGCCAGCGCGTGGTCGAGGCCCTGGGGCCTGCGGCGATCCTGGGCAAGACGCCGACGGGATCGAAGGATCGGGCCGAGGCCGCGGCGAGAAAACTGATCGGCGCCAGCCTGGGCGTCGGGACGGCGCCGGGCAGCGCGATCATCCGTCTGAGCTATGAAGCCGACGACCCCGAGCGCGCGGCGCGCGTGCTGAACACCGTGATCGAGCAATATCTGGCCTATCGCCGCGAGGTCTTCCAGGACAAGACCCCCGCAATCGCCACCCAGAGACTGGCCTTCCAGGATGATCTGAACGCGGCGGATCAAGCCTATGAGCAGTTCCTGACGACCAACGACATCGGCGACTTTACCGCGGCAAAGACCACTCTGGCGGCCGTCTATCAGACGGTCTTCACCGACCGGTTGTCGACCCAGAGCCAGCTGAACCAGACCAGCCAGAGGCTGAACACCCTGGAGGCGCAGCAGGCGGCGACGCCGGCGGAGGTAGCCCTTCAGCAGGATCTGAACATCTCGGCCCAGGACCAGGTGCTGCAGCTGCGCACCGAACGCGAGCAACTGTTGTCGCGCTATCAGCCCGATGCTCAGCCGGTGAAGGACATAGAGGCGCGGATTGTCCAGTTGCAGGCCTATGTCTCGACCGGCACGGCCGTGGGCCCCAAGGAGGTTCGCACCGGGCCGAACCCCGTCTGGACCGAGCTGGAGACCAACCGGATCAACACCCGCGCCGACCGTGACGCCCTGGCCGCGCGCCTGTCCGCGCTAGATCGTCAGTTGTCGGACATTCGGGCCAGGCAGGCGCGTCTGACGGCGCTGGAGTCTGAAAACGCGACCCTGGCAGGCAATCGCGAGGTCCTGACCGCCAATATCCGCGAGTTCCAGCAGCGCGAGAGCCAGAGCCGGGCGGACAACGCCCTGGTCGCCGCCGGCGCCGACAATGTCACCGTCATCGAACGCGCCCAGCCGCCCTCGACCGGCAAGAGCCTGAAGGCGCCGGCCCTGGCCGCCGTCTTCCTGTTCGCCGCCTTTACGGCCCTGTGCATCGGCCTGTTGCGGATATTCACGCGGCGGGGCTTTTCGACGCCCGACTCGGTGCGGCGGACCCTGGACATGCCGGTCCTGGCGGTGGCGCCGGCCAAGGCGCACTAGGAGCGTGGCCGTGGTAATCTGGGACCTGGTGGAGCGCGCATAGCGATTCGATGGTCGATCTGACGTCCGAAATGGCCGGTCTTTGGGCGGCGCTGGGGCCTGCCCCCGCGCATCGCGCCCGCGTGATCCAGTTCGCCGCCGCCACGACCGGAGAGGGCGTCTCGACCGTGGCGCGGGAGTTCGCGCGTCTGGCCGCCGTGCGGGCGCGCAAGCCGGTTTGGCTCGTGGACGGCGACCTGGCCCAGCAGGGCCAGCTGGACGCCATCGCCGCCGAACCGGACCGGTTCGGCCAACTGGGCAAGCCGGCCCAGGCCTCGCCCGATGGGTCCAGCTTCTTCGCCGTCACGCCGGCCCCGACCGGTCGGGACGGCAAGCCGGTTCCGCCCGCGCGCCTGCTTACCGCCCGTCCCTGCCTGGGCGGGCGATTGTGGACGACCCGGTTCCATATGGAATCCCTGCGCTCGGGCCACCGCGTCGAGGCGGTGGGAGAGCCCCGCTACTGGGACGCCTTGAGGCCCCACGCCGACACCATCGTCATCGACAGCCCGGCGGCGGACCGCAACGACATGGCGATCATCCTGGCCCCCTTCGTCGACATGACGGTGCTGGTGGTGGCGGCCGGCGGCGCGACCGCGAGCGGACCGGTGATCCTTCGCGATGAGATCGAGGCGGTCGGCGGTCGCATCGCCGGGGTGGTCATGAACCGCTCGACCTACAAGCCGCCCAAGTTCCTGAGCCGGCTGGCGGGCTGAGGCCCGAGCGAAATAGACTCAATCGACTCGAAAAAAAGTGAGTCTATTTTCGTATATTCTGCGGCGCGAGGGCTCGGCCCTTCAGCTCTTCTGGAACGCGATGTCAAAGACCAACGCCAGATTATAATCCCGATCCGCAGAGTGGTGGTTTGAACGCCGCTTTTATTTTCAGGCTATTGAAAATAAAGAGAGTTGTCTTCAAAATTGAGATGGCAAAGGACGGCTGAGCTAGCCGTGATGACGCTGCGTCGAGGGCGTCGGTTGAGCATCATCGCCGCGCCATTTGGGCCTGCCAGTTAATGCTCTTCAGCGATCTGAAGGCGTCGCAGGCGGCCATTCCTGCAAATAGAACAAAGCCCAGGGCGACCTGAGGCGCCTTCATCAAGGACCAGGCCGCGACGAAGAAGCCGCTTAGTGCGATGTTGGCGGCGAACAGGATCAGCGGGCTTGATTGTTCCCGTGCCCGCAGATCGACGATATTCATCAGCCCAACCGCAGCTATGGCCAGGCCCGCGCCAGAAAGCCAAAGCGCCTCGAGCGAGGCTTGCCGATAGAGTAGGGCTGTCAGGCCGACATGTAGAGCGCCGAGCAGGCCTGCGGTCGTTGCGAAGACCCATTTAGACGGCGCATCATGGTTTCGCCCTTAGACGAAGTGACAGCCAATGGGCGCTCAGAGCGAGGCCGATCAATAGGGCGAGGAGGCCGTACGCCTCGATCCCCAAGGCTTGCAGAAATCTGGCATGCGGCGGGACGTCGGAAGAAAGCGTCCCGAAAGCGAGCGAGACCAGGGTGTTGAGAATAATGCCCGCGCCAAAATAATGCGCCGAAGCCTTGAGACCGATCGTCCACGCCACCCCGGCGGCGCCGGCATAGAAGATCGCCATAGCCGCCAGGAAAAGCGCAGCGTTCTGGGCGTCCTGGGTCAATAGACGCAGGGCGACGGCAAAACAGGCCACGCCTAAGACCGCTGTCCCTGTCGAAATGGCGAAGCGCGCCGTCCAGCTCACGCCGTCCGCCGTGGCCAGCCACCAACCGAGCGTGCAGTAGAGGCAACCAACCGCGAACTGGAGGGCGTCGCGTTCATCGACATGATCCAGTTCAACCGCCATGGCGTGCACCAGGGGGGACCTGTGCGCCGGTGCAATTCGAGAGGCGAGGGCGCAGATCGCTCCGGCGATCCGTTTGCGAGACGATATCCTCATGCGAGCACCTGTTTGCTGGTTCCGGGACTGCGGATCTGGCGTTGGGCCTGGGCGAGTGCGAACTGCGCGCCGGCGGTGGTCAGCCGATAGGCGTGACGCGGCGGACGGCCCTGTTCCAAGGGCTGACGCCATTCTGATTCCAGAAGTCCCTGCTCGCTGAGGCGCGCCAGCGTGGGGTACAGCGTCCCCGATTTCAGGCCTGTGGCCTTACAGAGTTCATAGCCATACCGCCAAGCCTGGGGCTGCAAGGCAAGCTCCGCCAGCAGGCGTCGGGTTTGAGTGGATGCGTTGGCTGTTCTCGGCATGGATTTATATCGACATATGTCGAGTTATGAGTCAATCGCGCTTCTTCGCGGTGGGGAACTGGTCTCATCTGTCGGTAGATGCGGGATGTCGAGGCGCCGCAAAGACGGCATGTCGGGAGGCGGTTTAAGGGGAAGCGCTAAATCCTCTGACGAAGATTTCGGCCGTCAGCCCCCCGTTCGCCTGACCATCGCCGCGCCGTAGAATTTCGGCTCAAACCGGCTGGTCCAGAAGATCTTGCCCAGGCCGCGCGCCGTGCGGTCCAGGGTTTCGGCGCGGGCGGGGCGGCGGAGCAGGGTCAGGGCGAGGGAGGCGAGGCCCCAGACGGCGGCCTGGGCGGCGCCGATCAGCATCCAGCGGGCGACGCCGGGCCAGTCGCGGCGGGCGGCGGCCATCTGGCTGGGGCTTTGGCCATAGGCGAAGGCGCGCAGCAGGGCGTAGTTCAGGGTGGCGCGGTCGGGCGGCGCGAACTCGTCCACCCAGGCGTCGGCGGCCCAGCCGAATCGGCAGCCGCGCGCTTGCAGGGCGGTGAACAGACGGTCGTCCTCGCCGCCCGTCTGGTCCATGGCGGCGTCGAAGGGTGCGGGGCCGGGCAGGGCCGAGGCGCGGACCATCAGACTGTTGCCGCAGCCGTGGATCTGGTCGGTCAGGCCGGTCTGGGTCGGTCCGTCGCGGCCGAAGAAGCGCTCCAGATAGGCGGTGGTCCAGCCGGTTCCGTCGGGCACGCGGCCTCGGATCGGGCCGAACAGGACGTCGGCGCCGGTCTGGGACTGGGCCTGCAACAGGGCGGCCAGCCAGCCAGGGGAGGCGGCCTCGTCGTCATCCAGGAAGGCGATCAGGGGGGCGTCGGCAGCGGCCAGGCCGATGTTTCGCGCCGTGGCGACGCCGGGGACAGGCGCGTGGGCATAGGTCAGAGGAACCGGCGTTTCGGCCCGCAGGCGGTCGATCAGGGCGGCAGCCGAACCGTCGGGGTCATTGTCGGCGACGACCACGGCGGCGATCCGGTCCAGGGATCCGACCTGAGCGAAGACCGAGCGCAGAGCCCGCTCCAGCATGGCCGGGCGACGCAGGGTGGGGATGACGACGGCGACGTCCCGCATCAGATCGCGTCCGCATAGACGGCCGCGCGGTACAGACGCAGGGCGAAGGCGCGGGTGCGGGTCGGCAACAGCGGCGACAGGGCCGCGCCCCGGGCCATGCGACGGATCAGCGGCAGGGACGGCAGGCGTTTCAGGGCGCGGGCGGCCTTGTAGCTGGGGTAGGTCTGGACGATGGCCGGGTGCAGGGCGACCACGCGGGCGAAGTTGGCGGCGCCCTGGTCAAACTTGCGCGCCAGGTCCGCCACCGTGTCCAGGCCCATGTGGGTGGCGGGGTTGTCGATGTGGACCACCTGGAACCGGCGGGCGACCCGCATGGCCCATTCCACATCCTCCCACCCCCAGCCGGTGAAGCCGGGGTCGAAGGATTCGACGGCGAAGACATCGCGCCGGACCAGCAGGTTGGAGGTGTAGACGTATTTCTCGGGCGTCTTGGCGCGCTGGGCGGCGCGTACGCATTCGCTGGCGCCGGACAGGGCGCGGTGGACGGCGAACCGACGGTCGCGCGGCGCCTGTTTCAGCGAGAAACCGCCGAAGGCCACGGCCGGGTCGTCGCGCGCGATCAGATCGACCCAGGTCTGGAGGAAGCGGGGGCTGTCCGGCTTCATGTCGCTGTCGAGGAACAGCCAGGACCCGGCGCGGGCGGCGATGGTCAGCCGGTTGCGACCCCGCGCCCGGCCTTCGTTGGCGGACAGGGTGACGAGGCGGGCGGGCAGGGCCAGGGCGTCCAGCGTCGCCTTCAGCCGGGCGGTCAGGTCGGCGTCGCCCGTGCCGTCGTCCAGCAGGATCAGCTCGACCCGGCCGGCCAGGGCGGCGGCTTCGGTATCCAGCCGGCGCAGCAGGGGCTCGGGATCGTCGCCCAGGAAGGGAATCAGGACCGACAGGGCGGGCCGGGCGGCGGCCCAGCCGGGATTGTCGTGAATATCGGCGCGGGAGCCGCTCATGCCGTCGCCCCTCGTCGGGCCTGGATCAGGCGGTTCAGCACATCGCGCACCCCGGCGGCGTTCAGGGTGAGCGCCAGGGCCGCATAGACCAGTCCGCCGACGCTCGCGTCCAGCATCAGTTCGACAAAACCGCCCAGCGGCGGAAGGCGCCAGACCACCAGGGCCATGCCGGTCGAGGCGACGCCGCAACGGATCAGCGCCTCCCACGGAATGGGCAGGGCGATGGCGCGGCGGCTGATGATCAGGCAGGCGACCAGGCCTATGGCGAAGCTGAGGGCCGTGGCGACGGCGGCGCCCAGCACGCCCAGCCGGGGGATCAGCACCAGGTTCAGGACGATATTGGCCAGCGCCGGAACAGCCATGGTGACGAGCAGCAGGCCGGTCTTCTTGCCCAGGGTGAAGCCGAAACCGAAATAATAGGCGATCAGGCCGGACATGAAGGCCGAGGCCGCGATCCAGGGCGTGACCAGGGCGGCGGCGACGCGCAGGTCAGGGCCGATCATCAGCTCGGCCAGCGGGCGGGCGACCAGGGACAGGCCGACGGCGGCGGGCAGGCCGATCAGGATCAGGGTCGAACCCTGTTCCAGCGCCGTCTGGCGCAGGGCCTCGCGGCCGCCGCGCTCCAGCGCCATGACCATGGCCGGGGCGCCGGCCGCGCCCAGCCAGATGAACATCACGTCCAGCGTGCGGTTCGCCAGGCTGTAGCTGGCGTGATAGGCGCCGACCGCCGCCGCATCCATGAAGGCCGCCAGCAGGAAGCGGTCGGTCGAGGCCAGGACCAGGGCCAGGGTCAGCGAGGCCGCGATCGGATAGCCGTAGGCGGCGTAGGTCTTCAGCCGCGCGCGATCCACGGTTCCGCCCGCCGACTGGCGCAGTTCGCCCGGCAGGATGAAGGGCAGGGCGAACAGGGGGGCGATCATCAGGCCCAGCATGGGCGAGGCGGCGCCCGCCCCGGCCAGGGCGAAACCGGCCCCGACCAGGAAGCCCAGGACGGCGACGGCCATGTCCACCGAGGCGGCCTTGGACACCTCGCCGGCGGCGCGGTACCGCTCCTGCGCCAGCTTGGCCAGGTTGCGGATCGGCGCCCCGGCCAGGCCGAAACCGACCGCCAGCTTGAAGGCCGGAGTCAGGGGCAGGAGCCAGACCACCAGGGCGGCCAGCGGCACGAAGACGGCGATGACGGCGAAAGACGTCCGGTACAGGCTGGCGAAATGGGTGGCCAGGCCGCCCGGCGTGCGCTCGGCCGCCCAGAAGCGGGCCATGGACGCCTCCAGCCAGCTGAAGCTGACCGTATGGGCCAGGCTGGTGACCGAAAACGCCAGGGCGTAGTGGCCGAAATCCTCGGGGCTGAGCAGACGGGTGAAGACGACGATGGTCAGGAAGCCGACCACCCCCTGGACGATCTGGGCCGGCAGATAGCCCCAGACGCCGCGCCAGAACATGCGCTTCTCGCTCACCGCACGGCCGCCCGGTCGCCCAGCAGGACGGGGATTGTGATCAGTATGATCCACAGATCCAGCCAGAAGGACTGGCGCTGGATATAGTCGATGTCCAGTTCGACGCGGCGGCGCACCTCGGCCTCGGTGTCCACCGGTCCGCGCGACCCGCGAACGGCGGCCCAGCCGGTCATGCCCGGCTTGATGCGGTGGCGGTGTGCGTATTCGGCGACCAGAAGCGCGGATTCGGTCTCGCCGGTCCTCATGCCGATGGCGTGGGGGCGCGGGCCGACCAGGGACATTTCGCCCCTGAGCACGTTGAACAACTGGGGCAGCTCATCCAGGCTGGAGGCGCGGATGAAGCGGCCGACGCGGGTGACGCGGTCGTCGTCGGCGACGACCTGGCGGCTGGCGGTCGCGTCGGCGTCGCAGTGGCGCATCGAGCGGAACTTCCACACCACGATGGTCTCCTGGTTGAAGCCATGGCGACGCTGGCGGAACAGGATCGGGCCGGGACTGTCCAGCCGCACGGCCAGGGCGACGACCGCCATGACCGGGGCGAAGACGACCAGGGCCAGGGTGCCGATCAACAGATCCTGCACCCGTTTGGCGAAGGCGCGGCGGTCGTCGTCGGGGGCGGCGCCGATTTCGGCCAAGGACGGACCGGCCAGACGATTCAGCGCCGCCTCACGACTGGCGTCGGAATCGAACAGGACGGTCAGGGGATTGGGCAGGGTCTCCAGACGGCGCGTCAGCTCGCGGACCCGCGCCCCGGCCTCGGCGTCGATCGCCAGAACGATCCGGTCGACATAGGGCAGCATGCGATGGGTCAGCAGGGCGTTGGCCCCGCCCAGCACCGGCACCCCGGCCAGGCGGTCGGGCGAGCGGGCCAGACGGTCGTCGAACACGCCCAGCACGTTCAGGTCGCGCCGGTCCAGCGCCCGCCGGATCAGGGCTTCGGCGTTTCGGGTCGCCCCGACGATGACGATATTGGGCGACAGCAGGCCCTGCCGCCGCCACCGGGCCGCCAAGACCCGCCATAAGCCGTGCAGGCCGGCCAGACAGACCGTGGCCGCAAGACCCCAGGGTAAAACCGGCCCCAGGCCGTGCCCGTCCAGGCCCAGGCCGACCAGCAGCGCCGCCATGATCGCTAGGGCGACGATCCCGACGACCCCGACCAGATGGAGCAGGGGCGTCGGCTCCGGTCCGAATCGATACAGGCCCAGGCTGCGCAACAAGGCCAGGGCGACGACGACGCCAGTCGCCAGGGGCAGGACGGCGCCGACGGTCAGGGTCTTCACATCCAGAGATCCCAGCGACCACAGCGCCAGAACGGCCAGGCCGACGACGGCCAGAACATCGGCGGCGCGGAAATAATAGGCGGCCAGCCGCACGGTCGAGCGCTGGCGCGCGTTCCGCCACACTTCCGGTCGGAAAGGCCCGCGTTCGGCATGCGGCGCGAGGCTTTCGGACGCGCAGCCGTTCGCGCTCACCGCGGTCGGCGCGGCAAGGGGATGGGCGCAGTCGGGCATGTCGATCCGGAGTTTCCGCACGGCCGCACCGTGCATACGCCGCCTCTATGTCGCGTTAACAACAGGTCTTTGTCTCGAACCGGATTGCACAACGCATCATGCTCGGCTATCGAGCCCTTCGCTGGAGACGTGGCCGAGTGGCTGAAGGCAACGGTTTGCTAAATCGTCGTACCCTGTAAGGGGTACCGAGGGTTCGAATCCCTCCGTCTCCGCCATAGGCCGACGTCCCCATTATGACTGACCAACCCAAAGTGCCCGAAATTGTGGGGGTTAATAGCCCCCCCCCTGTCCCTTGCCATTTCCACAAGCCAGATAGTGTGTGGGGAATAACGTGAGAGCAGCGCCATGGGCTGACAGCAACTGGCGTCAAGCTGCACTCGAACGCAATATGGGAATGACCTGGAAAAGGTCGAGCAACTGATGCGGCCTATGACGACCGAACCACATTATGGCGGGCGGCGCTGGTGGTTGATCTGTTCCTAGTCCGTCAAGCGAGCAACCAACATTTATATGCCTCCAGGCGGTGATTGATTCGCGGCCGCGCCGCCTGGCGGCTTGGGTATCGGTCGCAGCGCGTAGCGCATAGGGGAGGACAAATTTTAGAAGCTATTCGGCTACAGTGGACGCTGGGGAAGGCTGGGGGCTGGTCGATTCTGCCCCAAGGGCGGAGTCTGTCCCAAGGTATGTGGCAGCGCATGTTCGCGCGTCCACCTAGACCTCTACCCGGATTTGTCACGCTATGCACGCGGAAAGACAGGTGTGCTGTGGGACGGCAATCTGACTAACGCGCAGGAGGCGCTAGACTGTATCATCGGCATACGTGAAGGGGAGTCAGAATGCTGGAACGGCGGCTACCAGTGACTTGCGGTGCACAAATCGGGCGTCCGGTGCTCCACGATCCGGCGTGTGGGTGTAGGTGATGCCGGGTCTGCTGATCGATTTACACGCGAAATGGCCTAATCGCATCACGTGGCGGAAATGCTATGGTGGGAGGAGCCATGCAATGACCTATTTCATAAGCTCCCCGACAATTGCCGTCTATCAAAAATGAAAACATGAGCGAAGTAGAAAATGAATAGAAAAGAAAAAATTATCGTGGCTACGATGCCAAAATCCGGCACGTATTTAATTGCAAATATCCTAAAGGAAATGTCCATCATTGATTGCGAAATGCATCTGTCTGAATATCAATATTCAGATTACAGAAACTTAACGCCAGAAGAAAAAATAGCGAACGTTGTAGATTTAACGATCCACGAACCTCTAGAGGTGGCAATTACAAAAGTAATGCCCGGTCAGTTCGTCGTTGGCCACATTCCTTATACCCTAGAAATAGACGGCCTTTTTGGAGATTTTTCTAAGATTATTTCAGTAAGACATCCACGTTCGGCGCTTGTGTCAGCGATGAGATTTGAAGAGCGTAGAATAAGGGCGAATCCGAATTGGTTGTCTGGGTCGAGGGATTGGGTCGAGATCTCTTGCAGATTTGAGAAAATGGAGGCTTTTTTGCGCCAGCTTGGCGGCGGATATATGTCAGAGTTTAAATATTCCACTTTGTGGATGGACGCGTATCCAAGCAACGTCGTACAATTCGAAAAAATAACTGGGATGCATGGTTACGATAATCAAGTTTTGGAATTTAAACGAATATTGGATATCGTAAATTGCAATCATGTATTGATTTCTGATATAATAGAAAAATCTTTATGGATGCCGACTCCAACTTACAGTGGTTCAATTTCTAATGTAGATGAATGTTGGAATGATAATTGTGAAGAAATATTTGAGCATCTTGGTGGAATTGAGCTGACTGAAAAATTGGGTTATGAACCCAATCTCAATATTTAGGTAGCTGTTAGCTAGCACTGTGAGTCAAGATTTGTAATCTGGCAGATGTAGCTTTGGCATTTTTACAATGAAATCCCACTCATCATCGGCTCGTTCGCATTGTTTCAAATAAAAAGAACCGCGAAATATTTTAAAGCGAGAAATGTTTATTTTTTTGTCGACAAAATTATCGTCTCGGCATTTGATCAACACGAGATTTCCATGTCTCTCTCTCTATCAACATCCAGGCTGAGTATTCCATCCAGCTTTGGCCATACACAGTCATTGCTCGCCCCTGACCGCTGAGCCAGCCAATAACCAAGAAGCAAGGTGATTATTCTGTCTTTGACGAATTTGCGGACAACTGTTTTTGGCGTAATTCACGTATTGAGTGGCGCGTGTAGCCAATGGCTTACAGCGGACGGGCCCACGCGGGCCGTTGTGCGACAGGGCGGTGTTCATGCTGCGCTAGCGGAAACGGGATGTATGCAGGATCGGATCACCTGCCGTGTCACTGAACTGCTGGCCCTGACCGGGCTGAGCCGTGCGCCGCTCTCACGGCTGGTCGCCCCAGGCGAACTGCCGCTGGCGAAGGCGCCGGAACGGCGGTAAGCGCATTCGAAGGCGTTGCCGATTGCGGGGCGCTTATTAGATTGGCTGGACGACCGGCAATGGTGGACAGCGGTAATGTTATCGTGGGCGAGGAAATGGCCGCTTCGTTACATCGGCTCCTAGGGAGCTGCCCGACCGTTCTGTACCAGACCAGCTCATTCAGAACCTAGCTGAACCGCTTATAAAAACTCCGAAAGTCGGACCGTGCAGCGCTAAGACTATAGCAAGAGGTAGTGCAAATCATTATGAGTAGGGTGCGCCGCCTGCCTTTTCAAGAAATCTGAGCGTCGCTTGCGGGATAGGGACCGGTTCGTCGAACTTGCCGCTTCGAGGGCGGCGACCTAGGCTCATCAGGTGTCGCCGCAAGGCGGCGTCTCCGGAGCCTTCGCATGTCCGACGCCTCGCTGATTCTGTCCCGGCGCGATCTCGATTTCATTCTGTATGAATGGCTGGAGGTCGAGCGGCTGACGCAGCGGGCGCGGTTTGCGGATCATGATCGGGTGTCGTTCGACGGGGTGCTGGACACCTGCGCCCAGCTTGCGGCGGATATGTTCGCGCCGCACAATCGCAAGGCCGATCAGAACGAGCCGACGTTCGATGGCGAGCGGGTGACGATGATCCCCGAGGTGGCCCAGGCCCTGGCGGCGTTCCGTGAGGCGGGCCTGTTTTCGGCGTCGCAGGATTATGAGCTGGGCGGGCTGCAACTGCCCAATGTGATCGAGCGCGCCGGTTTCGCCTGGTTCCAGGCGGCCAATGTGGGCACCGCCGCCTATCCGTTCCTGACCATCGGGGCGGCCAATCTGCTGAAGACGCACGGCACGGCCGCGCAGATCGACGCCTATGTGCGGCCGATGCTGGAGGGGCGGTTCTTCGGCACCATGTGTCTGTCGGAGCCCCAGGCGGGATCGTCGCTGGGCGACATCCGCACCCGCGCGGTTCCGCAAGCCGACGGCAGCTATCGGTTGTTCGGATCGAAGATGTGGATCTCGGGCGGGGATCACGACCTGTCGGAGACCATCGTCCATATGGTGCTGGCGCGGATGGAGGGGGCGCCGGCGGGGGTGAAGGGGATCTCGCTGTTCGTGGTTCCGAAACACCTGCTGGACGAGAGCGGCGCGCCGGGCGAGCGCAACGACGTCGTCCTGGCCGGGCTCAATCACAAGATGGGCTATCGCGGCACGACCAACACCCTGCTGAACTTCGGCGAGGGACGGTATGCGCCGCGCGGGCAGGGGGGTGCGGTCGGCTGGCTGGTCGGGGCGCCGCATCAGGGGCTGGCCGCCATGTTCCACATGATGAACGAGGCGCGGATCGGCGTCGGGGCGGGGGCGGCGGCCCTGGGCTATACCGGCTATCTGCACGCCCTGGACTATGCGCGCGGCCGGCCGCAGGGACGGCCCCTTTCGGCCAAGGATCCCGCCAGTCCGCCCGTGCCGATCATCCAGCACGCCGATGTGCGCCGGATGCTGCTGGCGCAGAAGGCCTATGCCGAGGGGGCGCTGGGGCTGAACCTGTATTGCGCCCTTTTGACCGACGACCAGACGACGGCGGAGGACCCGGCCGAGCGGGAGCGGGCCGGGCGGCTGCTGGACATGCTGACGCCAATCGCCAAGAGTTGGCCGTCGCAATGGTGCCTGGAAGGCAACAGCCTGGCGATCCAGGTGCTGGGCGGATACGGCTATACCCGCGACTATCCGGTCGAGCAGTTCTATCGCGACAATCGGCTGAACCCGATCCACGAGGGGACGCACGGAATTCAGGGGCTGGACCTGCTGGGTCGCAAGGCGATCATGAATGGCGGCGCGGGCCTGAAACTTCTGGGCGAGACGGTGATGGCCACGGTGGGGCGGGCGTCGGGCGATGCCGAGCTGGCGCCCTATGGCGAGGCCCTGGCGCGGACCATGGCCCGGATCGGCGAGGCGACGGCGACGGTGTGGCGTGATGGGGATCCGGAGCGGGCCCTGGCCAACGCCTCGACCTATCTGGAGGCCGTGGGCCATGCCGTGCTGGCGTGGATCTGGCTGGAGCAGGCGCTGGCGGCGGCGGGCAAGACCGGCGACTTCTACGACGGCAAGCGCCAGGCGGCGCGATACTTCTTCCGCTGGGAGCTGCCGAAGATCGGGCCGATGCTGGATCTGCTGGTCAGCCGGGACGACACGACGCTGGCGATGCAGGACGCCTGGTTCTGATCAGGCGGCGGCGGTCCCGGGCCAGAAGGTCCGGTCGACCAGGCCGCGCACACGGCTGAAGGCGGCCGAGGCGCCGGCCATGACCCGCGCGTCCTCATCCACCGTCAGGTCGAGGGCGTCGAGGGCGGCGGTGAAGCTGCGCCAATGGTTGGCGCGGCCCTCGGGCGAGGCGGCAAGGTGGCGGGCGCCGAACTCGGCCGACAGGCCCAGGCCTGCGGCGGCCTTCAGCAGAAAGGCGGCGCCCAGGTTCGATCCCTCGGCCACATAGAGCCAGCCCAGGGCTGTGGGCGCGTCCACCGGCTCGCCCGGTCCAAAGCGGGGCTGGTCATCTTCCGGCGCAGGGGCGGCGCCCAGATCGGCCAGATCCGCGCAGACTTGCTGGTAACGGCGGCGGTCGGCCAGATCTGGGATCTTGTTCGCCAGCGCGGGCGCGTCGTAGAGGGCGGCGATGTCGCGATGGAATAGCTGCTGGACCCGCAGGAAGTCCGCATAGGCGTCGCGGCTGGCGAAGGGTTCCGCCTTCATGATCGCCTGATCCAGCCCATCGTGAACGCCATGGGTGGCGGCCTTCAGACGTCTGGCGCGGCTCGTATCGACTTCGGTCATCAAACGCCTCGGGTTGCTGAGGCTGGAGCTAACCTACTTGCGAATAAATCGCAAGTAGGTCGGTGGTCCTCAGTCGCGAATGAAGTGGGGCACGAAGCGCGAAGTGTTGCGGGTGATCCGGCCCGTGTCCTCTCGCAGGCTGATGCCGGCCGGTTCTTCGCCGACAACCCAGGAACCGACGATGACATAGTTGTCGTCGAACAGGGGCGGATTGTGCAGGGCCTGACGGATGTAGCGGCCCTCGCCATAGCCGCCGTCCACGACCTCGGCCGCGCTTAGCCCCTGGTCGATCAGTTCGACATTGTCGCCTTCGCGCGAGAACAGGGGCTTTCTGACATAGGAGGTCCCCAGGGCCGTCTCCCTAGGATCACCCTCGAAATAGGATTCCAGCAGATTGGGGTGGCCGGGGTGGCGTTCCCACAGCAAGGGCAGGATGGCCTTGTTCGACAACAGGCTCTTCCACGCCGGCTCCAGCACCGTGACCTCGGCGGTCGGCAAAGGGGCGGCGTAGTCGTCGCGCAGCATCTGCTCCCACGGATAGAGCTTGAACATCGCCTGGATGATCCAGTTCTCATGATCGACGAACCGGCCGTCTTCGTTCAGGCCGATCTGGTCGATGGCGACGAACTGAGGGTCCAGCCCAGCCTGGCGTGCGAGGTCCTCGAGGAAACGCACCGTCTGGCGATCCTCGACGAAGTCGGCGTCGGAGCTGAAATGGAGGAAACCGCCGTCCGGGAAGATGGCGCGGAACCGATCGACCAGCTTTTCATGCAGGCTGTTGAACTGGTCGGCGTCGGCGGGCAGGACGCCGGCGGCGATCTGGTCCTCCAGCCACAGCCACTGGAACACCGCCGTCTCATAGATGCTGGTCGGGGTGTCGGCGTTGTATTCGTACAGTTTGGCCGGACCCGCGCCATCATAGGCGAAGTCGAACCGGCCATACAGCGACGGCTCCTGCCGTTTCCAGCTGTCGGCGACATAGTCCCGCATCGGCTCGGGGATATCGAGCTGCTCCATCAGCCGCTCGGACTGGACCGCTTCATTGACCAGGTCCAGGCAGAGGCCGTGCAGTTCGGCGGTCGGCACCTCGATCCCATCCTCGATCTGGGCCAGCGAGAAGGCGTAGGCGGCCGTCTCGTCCCAGTAGGGTTTGCCGTCGGTATGGCGCCAGGTGAAGCCGAGTTCCTCGGCCTTGGCGTCCCAGTCGGTGCGGGGTTCGAGGCGCAGACGTTCCATGGTCAGGCCGGGTCTTTGTCGGGCGTCGATTGGCCGATGCGCGGCGTGACTACGGTCACGTCCGGCTGGCTGAGGCGGGCCAGGACGTCGTCGGCCGACGAATGACCTGGCAGGATGCCGGCCTCGCGCAGCTTGGCGTCCAGGTCGGCGCCGGTGCGGCGGTCTTCCAGGGCTTGGTTCGCATTCAGCTTTTCTTCCTGGATGGCCTGGCGCTGTTTGATGCGTTGCAGGCTGTCGGCGGCCGAGCCGATGCGCGACTGGGCGCCGGCCGAGTTCAGGGCGACCGAGGTCTGGGCGCGCTGGACGGAGTCGTTGACCTTGACGATGTCGATCTCGCGACGAAGCGTTTCGATCTTCTGGTCGGTCGAGGCGATGGCGGTGCGCAGACGGGTCTCGGCCGTTTTCATGTCCTCGATCAGCGGGCCGCGGCTGGTGATCTCGACTTCCAGTTCGGCGATGCGGCCGGCGACCTCGCGGGCCAGGTCGGTCTTGCCCTGGCCCAGAGCCGAGCGGGCCGAGCTTTCGTATTTGGCGATCTGGTCGCGGAAGCTGGCCATTTCGTTTTCGGCCATGCGGCGGCGGGCTACCAGGCCGGCCAGGTCGTCGCGCGCCTTGCCTTGAGCATTGTCGGCGTCGCGGATTTCCTGGTCGAGGATCTTCAGCGCATTGGCGTCGACGACGCCCTGGGCGGCGTCATGGGCCGAACCGCGGAACAGGGCGGAGAGTTTTCTGAGCATGGACATGGTCGGGTCTCCGGATCAGGCGGCGTCGGCGCCGAAGGTTTCACGCAGTTCGGTGGCGTCGATCGCATTCTCGGCCAGGGTGCGCAGTTCTATGAGGATGGTCTGCAGGGTCGTCTTGCACGACAGTTCGCCCATCAGCTCATACACGTCTTCGCCGCCGACGTTGGTAATGGCGAAGTTGGACAGGGGCACCACGCGCTGGGCCTTCAGCAGGAACTCGTTGAAGGCGTGGCGGTCGGCCTGTTCGGCGACGGGCCACAGCAGGACCGAACAAACGATCTGGGCGCCGCCGACGCTCAGATAGACCGGCAGATCGCCGTATTCGTGCATGGTCGCCAGCAGCACAGGCTCGGCGCCCTCCAGCACGCGCAGGGTCATCTCGCCCTCGCGCAGCAGGGGGGATTCGTCCAGCGCCGCCTTGATGGCGGGCACGGTCCAGGGGGTTTCGATCACGGCGTCCATATGGTGGTCGTCTCCAGGGGTGATGGAATGAGAAGTGGGGCGGCGCGCGCGGCCGGCAAGGCGGGGTCCGCGGGTGGAATCGGTGATGATGGCGCGGACGGCGGCCTTGACGTCGTCGCGGGCGGATTCGGGCACCCAGAGCTCCAGCTTGACCAGTCCCGCCTCACGACGCGCCTGCCGCCACGCACGGATGCGATCATTGGCGGCGGACGAGGGCGGGATGGCGCTGGGCATGTTTCATGAAACGCGTAACATGAACGCTTGACTTCGCCTAGGGGTCTGCGATCAATTGGCTCGGACCGAGGGGATGGCATGTTGTTGCCGAGGATGAAACTGGCGCTGATCTTCGACCGGGCGTTTCACGCCATGGCCGATATGCACTGGCGGATGCTGACCGGGCTGATCCTGTTTCATGCGGTTTCGTCCTGGCTCCTGCTGGCCTTGGCGGGAGAAACCGAGCTTCATCCGCCTGCGACTTTCATCTACTGGTACGCGACGACCGCCTATACCGTAGGTTATGGGGATCTCAGCCCGCAAGGCGCAGCCGGACGGCTGGTCACCGCGATCTGGATATTCCCCGGCGCCATCGCCGCCTTCACGACCGTGGTGGCCAAGGTTCTGGGCGCAATCGGCGACATCTGGCGCGTGCGCCGCGCCGGAAAGGGAGACTATTCCAAGATGAGCGATACGATCATTCTGATCGGCTATCATCCGGCTCGGACGCCCAAGATGATCAGCGAACTGTGCGCTGAACTGAACACGACCCAGACCCTGGTCCTGGTGACGCGTCAGGTCATCGCCGATCTGGATTCGCGCATCCGTTATGTTCAGAGCGAGAGCCTGACCTCGGCCGAAGGACTCGCTCGCGCCGGAGCGGCCGGCGCCAGCCGCATCCTGGTGTACGCCGACAATGATTCCGACACCCTGACCGCGACCTTGGCCGCGTCAGCGGCGGCGCCTGCGACCGCGCATATCGTCTGCTTCTTCGAAGACGCCGACAGCGCGCGCCTATTGGCCCAGCACTGTCCGCACGTCGAAATCGTCCTGTCGTCGGGGCCGGAAATGCTGGCGCGCTCTGCTCGCGACCCCGGCTCCAGCCAGGTCATCAGCGCCCTGACCAGCCAGTTGGACGAGAGCGCCACCCTGTTCAGTCTGAAATGGCAGGGCGGGGCTCGGTCAATCGGCAAGCTGACCCAGGGGCTTCTCGATCACAAAGCGACCCTTCTGGCGCTGCAGCCGCAGGGCGCCGATGCGCCGCGTTTCAACCCGCCGGCCGAAACGGACGTAGAGGCGGGCGACCGCTTGTTCTATGTGTCTTCAGCCCGGCTGGATCAGGCCAGCTTGGCGGGAAGCCGGTAAAAGATGTTCAAGAAACTCTTCGGATCATCGAGCAAGGTCGAGCCCGCCTCCAAGCTGGCGACCGTGCGCAACATCACCGTGGGCCGCACCGTGTCGCTGGATCCGCTGGCCTGGCGTCGATTGGGCGATGAGACCCATTTCGTTCTGGATCGGGACGTGCTGGACATTTCGGCCCAGGGTCTGGTCAGTCTGGACAGCGGCCAGTTCGTCCACCGCTTCTACACCGACGACCACGTCATGCTTCAGGCCATGAGCGACGATGAGGCGGGCGCCGAAAGCTATGATTTCAGCCTGTTCATCCCCTGGACCTCGGCCTATCCGCCGGGCGAGCGGGAGCGCCGGATCTGGCGCGACCGTCTGTCGGCGCCGGTGTTCCATGGCGCGGCGGAGGAGTTGCCGGACTATCCGCGCTTTTGGTTCGCCGAGAGCGACGCCGTTCAGCCGCCGGTCACTCTATGGGAAACCATCTGGGACGACCGGACGGCGACCACCCCCTACGCCAAGATCTTCCAGACCTGCATGTTGTACGCACGCGATCTGGCGGACGGACGCGAACTGATGATCGCCCTGGAGCAACAGCCCGAGGGTGGCGAGACGACGCACGAAATCATGATCGGCATTCCACTGGAAATGGCCGAGTTCCGCGCCTGACCGCGCGATCCGAAAGGGAAGACCGAATGTTCGACTGGTTCATTTTTCAGCAGGGCGCGATCGCCTTCCTGATCGCCTTCGCCGTCGCCGGCGGCTTCACCCTGGCCTTCAAGCTGGTTTACCAGTGGGTCACGCCCTATCACGAGCATACGCTGATCCGTGAAGGCAACACCGCCGCCGCCATCGCCCTGGGCGGGGCCCTGATCGGCTATGTCCTGCCCCTGGCCTCGGCCCTGTCGCACACCGTCAGCCTGGTGGAGTTCGCGGCCTGGGCCCTGCTGGCCGGCGTGATCCAGATCGTGGTCTTCGTCGCCATCAGCCGCATGGCCTTCCGCAATCTGGTGGCCCGGATCGAGGCGGGCGAAATCGCTGCGGCCGTCTATCTGGCCTCCATCTCCATCTGCGTCGGGCTGCTGAACGCCGCCTGCATGACGTCGTGACCGCCATGACCGATCCCAAGGACCTGCCCAAGACGGAAACCATGCGCCGGCTGAAGCGCTCGCGCATCCTGCATGTCAGCAGTCTGATGGCGACCGCCAGCTTCTCGCTGGCCGCCTGTAGCTCGCCGCAGGTGCGCGCGCCCGAGCCCGAGCCGGAACCCGCCCTGGCCTACGCCAGTCTGGACGAGTGCCGCGCCGCCAACGACATCCCCGACGACCAGTGCGACGCCGCCCTGGCCAAGGCTCAGGAAGAAGCCGCCAAGACCGCCCCACGCTATGCGACGCGCGAAGAATGCGAAGGCCAGTGGGGGCCGTCGCAATGTCAGCCCAACAATCAGGGCGGCAATGGATCCTTCTTCACGCCTCTGCTGGCGGGGTTCGTGGTCGGCCAGTTGTTGAACGGCGGCGGTTATCGCGGCGGCGGCCCGCTGTATCGCGACCGTGAGAACCGCTACTCGAACGGCTACGGCGGCGGCTACACCTATCGCGACTACCGAACCGGTCGCACCGTCACCAACGCCCGCGAACATGGCGATGTGGCGCGCCAGGCGCCGGCCCGGGTGCAGAGCCGCACGGCCGTCGTCTCGCGCGGCGGCTTCGGCGGGGGCGGTCGCAGCTACGGCGGCTAGCCGCCCCGCAGGCGGAAACAAATCAGGCTGAACAAGCGGCCCGTCAGACGTCCTCCTGGGCGTCCGGCGGGCCGTTTTTGCTGTCCGGGAGCGGCGAACGCGACAGCGCCGTGAAGTTTGAATGAAAAGCCCTGTCACACATTGAGGGGCTTTGAGGCCCGGTCGTTGAAGCGCCTAGAACTCACTGGGGGCTACCTGAAATGAAGAACCGAATCCTTGGCACCACGGCATTCGCCATGGTCGCCGTGTCGCCGTTCGCGGCCTTGGCGCAGTCTGCCGATCAAGCCGTCGTCACCGCGCCAAATGCGGCTGAAGCGACCGAGATCGACGAAATCGTCGTCACCGGCTCGTATCGTCGCAGCCTGGAACAGGCGGTCGAGATCAAGCGCGACAATATCGGCTTCTCGGACTCCATCGTCGCCACCGACGTCGCCAACTTCCCCGAGCAGAACCTGGCCGAGGCGCTGCAGCGCATCCCCGGCGTGACGATCGAACGCAACAAGGGCCTGGGCCAGCGCGTGTCCGTGCGCGGCCTGCCCAGCGAGTTCACCTTCGTCAGTATCAACGGCCTGGCGACCGCCTCGGGCAGCGGCGGCCGTGACGTCGAGTTCGACATCTTCGCCTCGGAAATCATCCAGCAGGTGACGGTCCAGAAGTCGCCGCGCGCAGCGGATGAAGAAGGCGGCATCGCCGGTTCGGTCAACATCTCGACGGCGCGTCCGTTCGACTACGCCGGTCGCCGGGTCGTCGGTTCGGTCGAGGGCGCCTACAACTCCATCTCCGAAGAAGTCGATCCCAAGATCGCCTTCCTGGCCAGCGACACCTGGGGCGATTTCGGCGCGCTGGTGTCCTTCTCGACGGCCCGCCGCACCAACCGCACCGACTCGGAATCGGGCATCAATTTCCGCCCGATGTCGCGCTTCCTGGCGACCTCGACGGGCTCCCGCGGTACCCAGGCCGCCGCCGTCTTGCTGCGCGACGCCGGCATCTCGGTGCCGAACCGCGCCGACACCAATGTCACCAACCGCATCATCTTCCAGGACAAGGTCGGCGACCGCGCCTATCTGAACACCCAGGACCAGTGGGGCGGCACGGTCGCGCTGCAGTATCGTCCGTCCTCGAACTTCAGCCTGGCCTTCGACGCCATGATCGGCGGCTACGAGACCACCGAGGACGAGTATGACGCGGCGGCCTATTCCGCCTCCAGCCGCTCGACCCTGGAGACCATCCACGAGTACGACGCCACCACCCTGGCCGACTACGGCATGGTCGTGCTGCGCGACGTCTCCTACACCGCCACTCAGCACGAGATGCTCAGCAAGGAGCGGATCAACAACACCGACTACCAGCAGTTCGGAACCGAGCTGAACTGGAGCGGCGACAGCTGGAAGCTGCACGCCATCGCGGGTTATTCGGGCGCCGAGAAGACGCTGGACTATTCCAACCTGAAGCACACGGCCTATGCGCCCTCGCGGACGCGCTGGACGGCCGAAGGCGGCGAGACGATCAAGAGCGCCAATCCGGCGTCGATCGACATGTACAACTCGCCGTCGAGCTATCTGTTCGAAGGCTATGAGACCACCTACGAAGAGATCAACGACGACAAGTACGCCGCCCAGGTCGACTTCACCAAATACCTTGATTTCAGCTTCTTCCCGGCGCTGAAGAGCGTCCAGGTCGGCGGGCGTTATACGGACAAGTCCAAAGAGCGCCAGTATGGCTCGCTGACCATCCAGGGCTCCGGCGCAGGCCTGGTCGATTATCTGGGACGCCCGATGTCGCAGAGCGAACTGACGACGATCGGTGATCTGGTCCCCGGCGGGTCCTACAGCATCCGCGACCTGACCTGGAGCCAGGTGTCGAACGACTACGCTCGCCGCACCTTCCGCTACGACGGCTTCTACACCCCGTTCAACGTCGGCGATTATTACGAAGTGACGGAAGAGGTTCTGGCCGCTTACGCTATGGCCGACCTCGAGTTCGACCTGGGGCCGGTGCCGGTCTCGGTCAATGGCGGCGCGCGCTATGTCGATACCTCGATCACCTCGTCGGGCTATCACCAGATCCAGAACCCGAACGGCACCACGGGCTATACGCCCGAGCCGGTGTCCAGCGACGGCAGCTATGACAAGGTCCTGCCCAGCCTGAACATCACGGCCGACCTGACGGACAGCCTGATCTTCCGCGCCGCGGCGTCGGAGACCCTGATCCGCCCGGCCCTGACCGACCTGGCCTACAAGCGCACGGCCAGCTGGAACTCGTTCCGCTTCACCGACGGCAACCCCAATCTGAAGCCGACCTACGCCAAGCAATGGGAAGTGGGCCTGGAACAGTATCTGGGCGACGGCGGCCTGCTGGCGGTCTCCTACTTCTGGAAGGAGATCGAGAGCGTCGTGCGTCAGGCCCTGACCGGCACGGTGCCGAACGTGACCAAGTACAACGCCAACGGCTCGATCGACGGCGTCTACACCTTCGACGTCTATCAGCCGATCAACGAGCCGGGCTCCTATGAGGTCAGCGGCGTCGAACTGGTCGCCGTGGTGCCCTTCGGCCAGTTCTACGCTCCGCTGGAAGGCTTCGGGATCAACGCCAACTACACGGTGCTGGACAGCTCGCTGACGGGCTCCTCCACCCTGGGCATCCCCACGCCGCCCGTCGGTCTGGCCGACAACACCTACAACGTCACCCTGTTCTACGAGAACACCAAGTTCCAGGCGCGCGCGTCCTATAACTTCAAGGACAAGTATGTCGAATCGATCGGCTACGAAATGTATCCGATCTGGCGCGAGGGATATGGCCAGCTCGATCTGTCGGCCAGCTACAATGTGACCGAGAACCTCCAGATCAATCTGGAAGGCATCAATGTCACCGACGAGGCGACCAAGGGCTATACGATGGATCCGTCCTTCCCGACCATGTACGAAAAGTCGGGACGTCGCATCAACTTCGGCCTGCGGATGGAGTTCTGATCCATTTCCCGAACGCCAAAACATGGTGAGGGCTGCGGACGGTCGATGTCGTCCGCAGACTTCCAGCCGGCCGCTCATGCGGCCGGCTGAGGCGCTGGTTCGCTTTGGCCGAGTGACCATGGCTACAGTTCAGACCATCACTTCTGATCCCCCAGAGGCTGGCCTGGCGCGACGTCCCCTCCGCAAGAGGGGGCGTCTTTGCGCGTTGGGCGGGCGGGGAGGCGACGACCATGTCGGTTGAGCGTCTTGTCGTCGAATTGCGCCGTGACCTGATCGGCTATCTGCAACGCAAGGGGCAGTCGATCGATGACGCCGAGGACGTGGTGCAGGAGGCCTTTGTTCGGTTTCATCGCGCCGGCCACGATCTGTCGGGCGCGGACGCCCGGCCTCTGTTGTTCGTGATCGCCCGCAACCTGCAGACAGACCGCTGGAAATCGGCCGGCCGCAAGGGCGTGCGCGGAACCGACGACATCCACGCCCTGGACGCCGGGCCGCGCGCCGTGGCCAGCGACGCCCCCGCCGCAGACCAGCATTTGATCGGGCGCGAAAACCTGGCCGCCGCCGCCCGGATCATTCGCGCCCTGCCGCCGCGAACGCGCGACGCCTTCCTGCTCAACCGGTTCGAAGGGCAGACCTATAGCCAGATCGCCAAGCGGCTGGGGGTCTCGGTCAGCATGGTCGAGAAACACATCGCCGAAGCCCTCCGTCAGCTGAAGATTTCCAGGGAGGGTTGAGGTGTCGTACCCCTATGTCGTTGTGATTATTGAAGGCGTCGGCGTCCTATCCCCCTGCCGCGTCCCGGAGCGTTTTGTTCGCGCATGATTCAGCGCCTGACATCCCTGTTTGATCGTCGGCCGCGAACCGCCGAAGAGTGGCTGGCGCGCATGCGTCGGCCGACTGTCCACGCGCGCGATCAGGCGGCCTTCCTCGACTGGTTGGAGCAAGACGACAACCTGCAAGCCTACGAAAACGCGAAGGCGCGTCTGGCCGGCCTCGCGCCTCTGGCCGGGGCCTTCGAAGGCGATCTGGCTCGACTGCGCGCGCGCAAGCCTGCGACCGTCGGCAGACGTATTCTGATCGGCGGCCTGGCGACGTCGGCCGTCGCCGCCATCGTCGCCCTGATGATCCTGCCGGGTCAGGGGCGCCAGATCGCCGATGAGCGCGTGGTGCTTTACGCCAGCGCGCCCGGTGAAATCACGGATCTTGCTTTGGAGGACGGCTCTCGCGTCACCCTGGACGCCGATACGCAGATCCAGGTGCGGTTCGAGCAGGACGCCCGGCGTGTCGTCCTGTTGCGAGGCGCAGCCTATTTCGATGTGGCGCACAATCCAGCACGCCCGTTCCAGGTCGCTGTCGCGGACCGGAATGTGATCGTCACCGGTACGCGGTTCGTCACGACCTTGCGCCAGAACCGGGCGGAGGTCTCCTTGCTGGAAGGGCGTGTCGCCATCGGCCGCCATGACGTGGGCAAGAGGCGCGCGCTTGATCGCGCGGTGATGCTGGCGCCGGGCCAGAAGGCCGTCTTCGCCCCCGGTCTGGACCGCGTCCAGCTGAGCCGCCCGGACGTCGAATCCGCCACGGCCTGGCGTGAACGCCGACTGATCTTCCATGACGCCCCGCTGTCGGACGTGATCGCCGAGGCTGCGCGGTATGCCGACAAGCCGATGGTCATTGTCGATCCCGCCCTGGCGAAGATGAAGGTGACGGTGGTGCTGCCCTTGACCGGACAGGTCGGGCTGATCGACCGCATGGACGATCTGTTGCCGATTTCCATCGAACGGACCTCGGACGGCCGCGCCCTGATACGTGGCGATTAGTTTACGTGACACTGGGTCACGTGCGGGCGGGTCCATCGCAGAGCTGTCACGCGGTCGCGCTAAGGATCGACGCTGATCTTCGTCCCATTGTCTTAAGGCCTGCTCCGCTTGAAGCCGTTCGCACCATCGACGCCGCTCGGTGCGCGACGTGTCGTTGTCGCGGGGGCGGTGGTGTCTGTGCTGGTCGGCGGCGGATGGGCCGGGACCGCCCATGCGCAGGACGGGACACGGACCTTCGACATTCCGGCCCAGGACGCCCGGCGCGCCCTGGTGGACCTGTGTGTGGCGGCGGGGTGTGAACTGGCCTTTGTCGCCCCACCAGGCGAGACGCGGCGCAGCCGTGCCGTTCGGGGGCGAATGACCTGGCGTGCGGCGGTCGGTCGGATGCTGGACGGCGCCGGCCTTCAGTACCGCTTCATCGGCGACCGTGGTGTTCGGGTCTGGGCGGCGGCTTCCGCGCCGGACCGCGCGCAGCCCATAGCGCCGACCGAGCTGGAAGAGGTGACGGTGATCGGCCGGCTGTCGGAACAGATCGAAGAGTCCCTGCGCCGCAAGCGCAACGCCGACGTCATCTCCGACAGCGCCTCTTCGACCCGGATCGGCGAACTGCCGGCCGCCAATCTGGCCGAGGCCCTTCAGCGCGTCCCCGGCGTCGCCATCGAGCGCGAGGTTGGGGAGGGGCAGTTCGTCAGCGTCCGAGGCCTGGGGCCCCTGTTCCAGTCAGTGACCCTGAACGGCGCGCCGGTTGCCTTCAACGAGAACATCCGCAACTCGACCCAAAGCGGCCGCCAGTTCCGCTTTCGCGCCCTGTCGGCGGACCTGCTGGCCGGCGCGCAACTGACCAAGTCCGCGACGCCGGATCTGATCGAAGGCGGCATCGGCTCCAACATCAATATCGAGACGGTCGGCGGGCTGGACGGCGATCCGTTCCTGAGCCTGCGGGTCGGCGGAGCGGGCGAGGCGCGGCTGCAGGATCCCCGTCTCGACCTGTCCGTCGCCGGGCGGGTCGTGTCGGATGACGGCGACTGGGGGTTGGTCGGCGGTCTGTCGCAGGAGGGGCGTTCGGTTCTCTACGACCGGTTTCAGATTCAGCGCTATCTGCCGGTGACCATCGACGGCGAACAGGTCGTGGCGCCCAGCGATGTTCGCACGACCGTCGAACAGGAGGACCGTCTGCGCCGAAGCCTGTTCCTGGGGGGAGAATGGCGGGCGACGCCGTCCGTCCATCTGCGGTTCGACAGCCTGGTTTCGACTTTCGACAACGCCATCCGCGAAGACCGGATCGTCTATGGGCTCGGCAAGTTGCTGGAAGCGGCCGACGCCCAAGCGACGATCACGGACGGGGTGGTTTCGGCCGGCGCAGTCCAGTCGGGCACGATCGACAACAACACCGAGTTTTCCGACCAGGCGCATCTGAATGTCGTGGTCTCGGGAACGGCCAGGGTCATGGTGGGGGCATGGAGGTTTCAGCCGCGCGTCAGCCTGTCGCGCGCGCGATCCAAACTGGATACGCCGCTCGAACGCCTGTCCTTCAGCGCGCGTGTTTCGCCGTCCTACAGCTTTGACGTGGGCGACGCCGCTTCCGTGCGAAAGGCGGCCCTGCTGCAGACCGACTTCGATCTCGGCGACCCCTCCGCGTTGAAATGGCAAAAGCTGGGCGTGCGCGCCATTGAATCCGTTGATGACGACGCGACGGCCCTGATCGACATCGGCCGGACCGCAGATGTCCGGATCGGCGGACTGAGCCTGTTCGACTTCCGTTTCGGCGGCCAGGTCAGCGACCGGTCCCGCGACTATCAGCGCCGGGACCGCGAAGCCGCCCTGCGGCCGGGGGCAGTGTTGACCCCGGATTTCTTCAGGTCGCGAGTTCAGGACGACGTCTTCGACGCCTTGATCGGCCGGCATCCGGGCGACTGGGTCGTCGCCGACTTCGCCTCCTTACAGACCGCCTTCATCCTTCCGGGCGAAAGCGACAGCATCGTGGTCTCGCCGGGCGACCTGAAGCCCACCGGGGCCGACCTGCAGAACTCCTACCGGGTGGGGGAGCGGGTCGGGGCTGTCTATGGACGGATCGATTTTGAAGGGGATGCGGGGGCGGCGTCCTTCTTCGGCAATCTGGGCCTTCGCCTGGTGGCGACCCGGACGGCTGTGGACGGTGCGCTGCTGACGACGGACGACAAGGGCGTGGCGGCGATACGGGACGTGTCCCACATCGGGTCGGACATCCGTCTGCTTCCCAGCCTGAACATCGCCTTCGACCTTGATCAGGGGCGCCGGCTGCGGCTGGCGGCGTCGCGCACCATGACCCGGCCGTCCCTGGCCGATCTGCGCCTGGCGACGGCGCCCTCCAGCTCCCTGGTCTCGTCCATCTACGAGCGCGGACAGGCCGAAATCGACGATCCTTCGCCGGGGTCGCTGTTCGTCGGGGTTGGCGGCAACCCGGACCTCAGCCCCTATATGTCGACCAATCTCGACGTCTCCTATGAGTGGACCTTCCCGCGAGGCGCGCTCAGCGTCGCGGCCTTCCACAAGACGATCGACGACTTCATCGGGCTGGTGGCCGCGCCGGAGATGCTGGTGTTCGAAACCCAGGCCGGTCCCCTGGTGCGCGCCGAGGTGCTGATGTCGCGGCCGGCCAATCTGGGCCGGGCGATCAGCCAGGGGCTGGAGATCGGCCTGCACCGTCGGCTTCCGTCCGGCTTCGGTCTCTGGGCCAGCGGGACCTGGACGGACGGCCATGGGCCGGGCGGGCGCAGCCTGGCGGGGGTGTCGCGCCTGGCCTATTCGATCAACCCCTTCTTCGAGCGCGGCCCGATCACGGTCGGCCTCTCCTGGTCCTGGCGGTCCGCCTTCCGATCCGAGGCGGACATGCAGGGGGGAGGGGTGTCGGACTTCACTGTGGCCGACGCCGGCTATCTGGACGCCCAGGCCTCGTTCGATATCGGATCGGGCGGGGAACTGGTGATCGCGGCCTCGAACCTGACCGACACGACCGACCTGGCCTATGAGCACGACACGCGACGCCTGCTGCAACTCGGCCGCGTCGGTCCCAGCGTAACCGCCAGCCTGCGCTGGTCGCTGTAGCCTCCACACCGCGGGTCCACGCCCTTCCTATTCCCAACCCAAGGAGTTCCCCATGTTCACCCTGATGGCCGCCCTGTTGGCCGGATCTGCGCTCGGCGCCGTCCAGCCGACCTGTGATCTGAGCGCGTCGGACGTTCGGGCGGCGGGCGGCGACGCCTGCGCTGTGGCCTGGATGGACCGCCGCCTGGGCATGAACGACCTGACAGCCGTGGGCACCCACAACAGCTACAAGCTGCCGATCCCGGACGCCGAGCTCCAGGCCATGATCGCCGTCAATCCCGCCGCGGTCGCGCTCGACTATTCGCACCGGCCCCTGGCTGAACAGCTGGACGCGGGCGCGCGCCAGATCGAGATCGACGTGCTGAACGACCCGCAGGGCGGGCGCTACGCCCATCCCCTGTCCGCTCTGGGCCGGCCGGGGCAGGGGGCGCCGGTCAGCGCGGCCTTCGCCGAGACCATGGCCCGGCCCGGCTTCAAGACCCTGCATATGCCGGACGTCGATTTCCGCAGCACCTGCCTGACCTTCGTGGCCTGTCTGACAGAAATCCGCGACTGGTCGCGCGCCCATCCGGACCACGCCCCGATCCTGATCATGCTGAACGCCAAGACGGGCGGCGCCTCCATGCCGGGCGGGACGACCCCGCTGGACTTCGACGCGGCCGCCTGGGACGCCCTGGACGCCGAGGTGCGGTCGGTGTTCGACGCGGATCGACTGATCACCCCCGACCAGGTCCAGGGACGCCACGCCACCTTGCGCGAAGGGGTTCTGGCCGGCGGCTGGCCGAAACTGGGCGCGGCGCGGGGCAAGGTCTTCTTCGCCCTGGACGAAGGGCCTGAAAAGGTCGCCGCCTATCGCGGGGCGCGGCGGTCGTTGGAAGGGCGGGTCTTCTTCGTCAATACCGACGAGGCGTCGCCCGCCGCCGCCTATCTGACGTTGAACGATCCCGTGGCCGAGCAGGCGCGGATCCAGGCCGCCGTCCGCGCCGGATTCATCGTCCGCACCCGCGCCGATGCGGACACGGCCGAGGCCCGTACCGGCGACGTCACGCGCCGCAGCGCCGCCTTCGCCAGTGGGGCGCAATATGTGTCGACCGACTATCTGTGGACCGATCCGCGTTTTCCCGGCTATGAGGTCCGCCTGACCGGGGCGGACGCTGCCGCCTGCAACCGGGTGCGGACCGAGACGCGTTGCGACGGTCTGGCCATCGAACCGACCGCCGCCGCCGTCCCGCGCGGCTATCTGGCCCAGGCGGACCGGCCCGATCTGACCACCGTCCTGGCGCCCCCGCCCGAGCCGGGTTCGCCGCGCGACATCGCCAATCGGGGCGTCTTCCTGCAGACCCGCAGCCTGGAGGGCACGCCGCGCTGGGTGCTGGCCACACACGACGTCACCGGCGACGTCTATGATCATTTCGCCGAGGCTCTGGGCGTGCGCCTGACGCCCGAGACGGCGCCGGTTTTGACCGCGCTGCTGGACCGGGCGGGCAATGACCGTTCGGTGGTCGGCGACGCCAAGACGCACTGGGCCACCAAACGTCCCTATATCGGCACGGACCAGCCGATCTGCGAAGCCAAGAGCGACCATCTGGCCGGCAACCCCGACTATCCGTCCGGTCACTCGGCCCACGGGTCCCATGTGGCGATGATCCTGGCCGAACTGGCGCCCCAGCGCGCCGACGCTCTCTATGCGCGCGGCCGCGAGTTCGCCGAGAGCCGCTACATCTGCGGTTCCCATAGCTACAGCGCCGCCGAGGCCGGCATCCTGTCGGGCATGGTTCTGTATGGCGCCGAACAACGCTCCGACGTCTTCCGCCGCGACATGGAAGCCGCCCGCGCCGAGGTCCAGGCGGCGCTGGCCCGCGCCGGTCTGGCGCAATAGGAGGGCGGGGCTCCGCTGGTACGCCGGCGGAGCCCAGCGCCGTTATGATCACGTGACGCCTTCGAGGCGGCGTACCGCCCGGCGTGCGGCATGGGTGGATCTAGGTGGGGCTTTTTATCCGGCCCGAGCTTTTGAGGGCGCAAGGATGATGGCGGAGAGGGTGGGATTCGAACCCACGGTACCCTTCCAGGCACGCCGCATTTCGAGTGCGGTACATTCGACCACTCTGCCACCTCTCCGCGGTGCATAGTCGCTTGGTCGAGCGAGCGGCTTCTCTAATGGCAGGCGCGCCGCATCGCAAGCGGTCTGTGAAAGAAATCGGACGCTATCTTTGCGCGGGCAGGGACAGGCCCGGCGCGGCGCCGGTCTGGGGATCGACGCCCTTGAATCGAAACAGTTCGGCCGGGCGTCCGCCGGTGGCAGAGGACAGGCGTCCGGTCGGTTCGACCAGGCCCGTGCGTTCGACGCCGCGCCGGAAATTCTGCTTGTGCAGCACCAGGCCCGAGACGGCCTCAGCGGCGGCCTGGAGCTCTGACAGGGTGAAGAGACCGGGCGTCAGGTCGAACAGGACCGGGCGGTATTTCAGCTTGCTGCGCAGCCGACCGAGACCGGTCGCCAGGATGCGGCGGTGGTCCGATCCCATGGGCGCGCCGGGCAGAAGGGCGGCGGCGTCGGGCGGTGTCTGGCGCGCGTCGCGCCAGGCCTCGGCGACCAGTCTCGCCTCGTACAGAAGCTCATAGCGTTCCAGCACCCGTTCCTCGTTCCAACGGTGGTCGGGCGTCAGGGCGAACAGGGCGCGGGCGCGGGCCGTGCGGCGGTCGTCGGCGCCGGCCCAACGGGTCAGTCCCTCGATCAGGGTCGCGTGCAGGGCGGGGCTGTCGGTCCGACGATCCTCCCAGGGGAAGAAGTCGAATACGGCGTCCCAATGCGCGTCATGGGTCTGGCCCTGGGCCGCGTCCGGCGTCAGGGCCAGATAGCCGACCGAGACCTCGCGCCTCTGGTCGGGGGTGGGGGTGGCGCGGGGGGTGGCGCGGCCCGCGTCGCCGAAGGTGTAGAGCTGTTCGACAAAGCCCAGGCGGAAGCCCGTCTGATCGGTCACGAAGTCGCGCAGGGCCCGTTCGAAGGTCCGGTCGCGCGCGGGATCGAACGGGCCGAAGGGCAGGGCGCGGGCGCCGTCCTCGCTCTGGGTCGTCAGAACCACGGCCCGACGGTCCTTCAGCGCCATGACGACGACCGACAGGCCGATGCGCACGCCCTGATCCGCCGGTCCCGCCATGCCTATTCCGTGTGCCAGGCGTCGTCGGCGGGCAGGAGGCCGACCGCCTTGGCCAGGACCTGATAGCGTTCCAGATAGCGGGCCTGGGCGATGGAGGCGGGCTGGGGCTCGATGATCAGGCTGTATCCCGGCGGGGGCGAGCCGAAGAAGCCCAGGGATTCCTTTTCGTTGAACCCGGCCAACTGCGTCGCCTCGAAATAGGCGCTGGCCTTGTCGGCCTTCTTGATCAGGGGCTTGATGGTCTGCGGCGTCTTGGGCGGCAGGCCGTAGCGGACGTGGATGGCGGCCTCCAGCCGCGCCTCGAAATCCTTGTAGCCTTCGCCCAGCGCCGCCTTGAACGGCGAGATCATGTCGCCGATCACATATTCCGAGGCGTCGTGAAGCAGGGCGGCGAGACGCCATTTGGGATCCAGGCCCGGCTTGATGTGGGCGGCGATCTCTTCGACCACGACACTGTGCTGGGCGACCGAAAAGGCGTGTTCGCCGATCGTCTGGCCGTTCCAGCGCGCGACGCGGGCCAGGCCGTGGGCGATGTCCTCGATCTCGATGTCGAAGGGCGAGGGGTCGAGCAGGTCCAGGCGTCGGCCCGACAGCATGCGCTGCCAGGCGCGGACTTCGGTCTTCTTCTTGGGGCGCTCGGCCAAATCGTCGATCCTGATGGCGTGTGGGCTGGTCAGGTGACGCAAAGCGGCGCGGGGATCAAGGCGGCAGGGTCGAATCGCATCGGCCGGCGCCGCAAATCGGCGTGGAAAACCGTCAGTTCCCGACGTTCAACGCGACCAGGTCCTTGGCGGACTCGAACACCCGGTCGGTCGTGGCCTTGGACCGCACAGTGGCGATGACCAGGGGGCCGCCGACCGGACCGCGCGCCACGAACCCCACCTGACGCCAGGCGCCGGCCTCGACATTGTCGTCGGCGAGCAGGAAGGTCATGCGGGTGGCGTCGCCGGGCGCCTGGGTGCGGACCTGGGTGGTTTCGCCGTCGGACTGAATGCTGACGTTGCTGGTTTCGGTGCGAACGCCCTGGCCGTCCTTGGACTGGATGTTGATGCCGGCGATGCGGACGGAGGCGTTGTCGCCCTGGGTCTCGATATGGATGCCGGGCAAGCTGACGGTGGCGTCTTCGCCCCTGGTCCTGATGTTGACGCCGGGCGCCTCGACCGACGTCTTCTCTTCGCCCGCTTCACGCTCGCGGGCGTCGATCCGCACCGCCGCCTGGGGCATTTCGGCGGACAGGCGGCGTTCGTAGTCCAGCAGCACCTGATCGGCCGAACGCCCGTCCAGCTTCACCAGATAGAGAACGACCTCTGACCCGCGCGGCCCGCCATAGGTGCAGGATCCGCCGCCGGGGCTGGCCGATCCCTTGCGGGTCAGGACGTTCAAGGCGTCCGGGCATTGCAGGCCGTCCACCACCTTCAGCACGCCCAACGGCGTATCGTCCTGCGAGGCGGTCGTGGTGGTGGTGATGCGGACCGCGTTTTCGCCGTCGCAGGCCGCCAGGCCGGCGCTGAGGCTTGCGGCCATAAGGCCGGCGGTCAGAAGACGATACGGGGCGGTAACGCTCATGTTCGCTATTGTGGGCGCTGGGGGGCGTCGATCCAGTGAAATCGCGGTAATGCCGATCAACCGCCCGGGCGGCCGCCGTCGCGCCGACCCAGGAAGGCCAGCCGTTCGAACAGGTGAATGTCCTGTTCGTTCTTCAGCAGGGCGCCGTGCAGTGGTGGGATTAGTTTGTTCGGCGTCTTTTCCCTCAGGGTCTCCGCGTCGATATCCTCGACCAGCAGCAGCTTCAGCCAGTCCAGCAGTTCCGAGGTCGAGGGCTTCTTCTTCAGGCCCGGCGTGTCGCGGATCTCGTAGAAGGTCTTCAGCGCCTCAGCGACCAGGCGCGGTTTGATGCCGGGGAAGTGGACATCGACGATGGCCGACAGGGTGTCGGCGTCCGGGAAGCGGATGTAGTGGAAGAAACAGCGACGCAAGAAGGCGTCCGGCAGCTCCTTCTCATTGTTCGAGGTGATGATGACGATGGGGCGGATCTCGGCCCGGATCGTCTCGTCGATCTCCTGGACATAGAATTCCATCCGATCGAGCTCCTGCAGGAGATCATTGGGGAATTCGATATCGGCCTTGTCGATTTCGTCGATCAGCAGGACGGGGCGAGCGGGGGCGGTGAAGGCCTCCCACAGTTTGCCTTTTTTTAGATAGTTGCGGACGTCGTGAACGCGTGCGTCGCCCAATTGGCTGTCGCGCAGGCGGCTGACCGCGTCATATTCATACAGGCCGTTGTGCGCCTTGGTGGTCGATTTGACGTGCCAGGTGATCAGGGGCGCGTCGAAGGCCTTGGCGATCTCATAGGCCAGAACCGTCTTGCCCGTGCCGGGTTCGCCCTTGATCAGCAGAGGCCGTTCCAGCGCCACGGCGGCGTTGACCGCGACCTTGAGGTCGGCGGTGGCGATGTAGCGATCGGTGCCTTCGAACCGGCTCATGAAAAACCCGCTCCGTGAATGTCACGAAGCGGGTTAGCGGATCGGCTCGGATATGAACAGCGATCAGGTGATGTGTTTGGCCGACACCGGGTCGCTGGCGGGGAAGGTCTCTTCAATACCTTCATCCACCAAGGCCTCTTCGCGGCTTTCGGCGTCCTGAACCTTGTCCTTCAGTTGGTCGGTCTTGCCCTCTTCGGCGACGATTCGTTTCGCATAGGGGGTGTCGGTGGAGGAGTCGGCCTTGGCGTGGGGATCGTTCATGTCATCTCCTTGGGGATCGGCGCGTCATGGCGCCGGGTCGGGGTTTTGTTCGGGCGCGTAGCCCAGTTGTTCGATGTCGTCGTCGTCGAGGCGTTTGGATTCCCAATGGGCGGCGCTGGCCTGGGCCCCGCGCTCGTTCTCCATCAGGCCGGAATAGACCAGCTCGACCTCGTCATCCGCGCGCAGGTCATTGCTGTCGGCGTCTGACTGGCTCAGGGTTTCGCCATCCAGGCCCAGCAGAGCGTCAGCCTCGCGCTCGATCCCGTCGAGCGCGAGTTGATCGTCGATATCGAGGTCGTCCTCGTCGAAATCATCCTCGTCGGCGTCGCCGTCCGCCTGGGTGACGTCAAGCACTTGATCCGCCTCATCCAGCAGGATGTCGCCTTCACCCTCGTCGTCGATATGGGTCTCGTCGAAGACTTCCGACTGCTCCTGGTCGTCCTGGTAATCATTGTCCGGCATGTCCGCCTCCTCTGAGAATGGGAAACGTCAGGCGGGGTTAGGTGTTCCAGCGTGCCGGAGGAACAAGAGATGGTTAACCCTCTGGCGTTAAGGTTCGACTCATCAGGTGCGGTCCAAGATTGATCGGTTCCGCCCGATTGGGGAGTTCGGTCGTCCATGGCGTTGAAGCTGTCGTTGAAACCCGGCGAGCGATTCGTGTTGAACGGCGCGGTGGTCCAGAACGGCGACCGTCGCGGGGTTCTGATCCTTCAGAACCGCGCCAGCGTGCTGCGTGAGAAGGACATCATGCAGGCGGAGGAGGTCACCACCCCCGCTCGACGGATCTATTTCCCGATCATGATGATGTATCTGGAAGAGGCTTCTGCGGCGAAATTCTACGACGAATTGGCGCTTCGGATCACCGAGTTCATGGGCGCGACCAAGAACCCCGCCATTCTCGCCGAATGCGTCTCGGCCTCGCGTCACGTTCTGGCGCGCGAATACTACAAGGCCCTGATGGCGGCCCGTAAGATTGTCGAATACGAAGAAAAGGTTCTGAATGTCGCTTCAAGCTTACAAAGCGGCGACGTCGCGGGCTGAAACGCCGCGCGACATGGAGTACCGGCTCTTCGGCCAGGTCACTCGCGCGCTGGTGCATGCCTCGACGGTCGATGAACGGGACCTGGCCACGCGTATTGATGCGCTGGATTGGAACCGGCGTCTGTGGTCGACTCTGGCCTCAGACTGCGGCGATCCCGCCAATGTGCTGCCGACGCCGCTGCGTGCGCAGATCATTTCCCTGAGCCTGTTCGTCAATCGCCACTCCTCCGCTGTCATGCGGGGCGAAGAGACGTTCCAGGACCTGATCGACATCAACCGCATGATGATGCAGGGGCTGGCGCCGGGCGCGCAGCAGGCGGCCTGAGCGCGACTGACTTCACGAAATCGCGAAGTCTATTGCTGCAAGCTGTTGAACCAACCTACCTTTCGAATCCCTGTTGAACAGTCGAAAGGAGGTGATCCAGTGTCTCATTGTCATCAATCGCGTGCGGTGGCCGCGACCCTGGTCCTCGGAGAGGTCCGGGCCTGACCTTTTGGTTGGCGCTTACACCCTCCAGGGTGTTTGAGCGCTATTCAGGCTGAGTTGCGGTCCGGCCGTTCGCGGTCAGACAATGAAGGGCCGTCGCGGCGACGCGGCGGCCCTTTTGTATGGTTTCAATGGAAGATCTGGGCGAGCCAGCCGGCGGCGTGGTGAGCCACTTCGAAAACCGTGCGCCAGATCAGGAACAGATACAGGGCGCAGCCCCCGGTCGCGAGCGCGCCCAGCAGGATGGCGATCCCGTCCCTCTGCATCATGCCCAGGGCGAAGAAGACCAGGGCGATGCCGGGCAGGGCGTCGCCGAACGGGATCGGCAGAGCCATGATCAGCGCCAGGATCACGCAGACCAGACCGGTGACCGTATCGGCCACCTCGCCGGTCAGGAACGGAATACGTGGTCGGGTCAGGTTCTCGACGTAGCGGACAGTCTTCATGATCCGCGACACGCCGGCGCGATAGGCCGCGCGACTGATCGATGTGCGAAGCGCCCAGCGTGGGAGCCAGATCGAATCGCGCTGAAAGGCCAGTTCCAACGACATCAGTATGATGGGCACCGCGAACACCGCCTTGCCGCCCGGCGGCCAAGGCAGCAGGGCTAGCATGGAGAGGATCAGGATCATGGCCCCGAAGCCGCGCTCGCCGAAAGCGGCGACCAGCTCCTCGAGCTTCAACTTGGGATCGTCGCCTTCGCCAAGCTCCTCGATCACGTCCGAGAAGAGCCGCAGGTCGTCGTTCGAAGGCGGTTGGGCGGGCATCAGCGCGGCTCGGGGAAGGGGTTCGCGCCATGTAGGCGCACAGAGGTTTCACCGCCACTTACCGAACGGCAACAAAGCCGAATAATCGCACCGGAGGCGATTATTTCTTCGCCGCGTGCTCGGGTTTGCCCTTCCGCTTGGTGTGGGCGAAGTCCTCAAGCTGTTTCTCGGTCATGGACTCGACCATCGACTTGGACGCGCCCTTTAGTTCGGACTTGGGCGTATCGCCGCGCTTGGCCGACAGGGCGGCGCCGGCGGCCTTCTGCTGGGCTGCGGATTTGGCAGGCATGGGATGTCTCCTTCCGCCCGGAAGAAGCCGTCAGCCGCCCAGCAGTTCCCGACCGATCAGGAAGCGCCGGATCTCGTTGGTGCCGGCGCCGATGTCGTAGAGCTTGGCGTCGCGGACCAGGCGTTCGACCGGCCATTCCCTGGTGTAGCCTGCGCCGCCCAGGGCCTGGACGGCCTCAAGCGTGACCTTCACCGCGTTTTCGGACGCCAGCAGGATGGCGCCTGCGGCGTCGTAGCGGGTCGTCAGACCGGCGTCGCAGGCACGGGCGACCGAATAAACATAGGCGCGCGCGCTGTTCAGGGCGACGTACATGTCCGCCACCTTGCCCTGCATCAGTTGGAATGAGCCGATCGGCCGGCCGAACTGCTGGCGGTCGCGAATATAGGGTAGGACGACGTCCAGCGCGGCCTGCATGATGCCCAAGGGGCCGGCCGCCAGGACCGCGCGCTCGTAATCCAGACCGCTCATCAGAACGCCGGCGCCGCCCCCCACCGGTCCCATGATGTTCTCTTCCGGCACTTCGCAGTCCTCGAACACCAGTTCGGCGGTGTCCGAGCCACGCATGCCCATCTTGTCCAACTTCTTGGAGACGCTGAATCCCTTCATGCCTTTTTCGATCAGGAAGGCGGTGCAGCCCTTTGATCCGGCGTCGGGGTCAGTCTTGGCGTAGACGACCAGGGTGTCGGCATGGGGGGCGTTGGTGATCCAGAACTTGGTCCCGTTCAGGACGTAACGATCCCCCTTTTTGTCCGCGCGCGTCCGCATCGACATCACGTCAGACCCGGACCCGGCCTCGGACATGGCCAGGGCGCCGACATGTTCGCCGCTGATCAGCCGGGGCAGATAGGCCTGCTTCTGCTCGGGCGTGCCCCAGCGCCGGATCTGGTTGACGCACAGGTTGGAGTGGGCGCCGTAGCTAAGGCCGATGGAGGCCGAGGCGCGTGACACCTCTTCCATCGCCACGACATGTTCCAGATAGCCCAGGCCGAGACCGCCGTAGTCTTCCTCGACGGTGATTCCATGCAGGCCCAACGCGCCCATTTCGGGCCAGAGGTCGCGACGAAACTCGTTCTTGTCGTCTATTTCGGCGGCCAGAGGCGCGAGCCGGTCGGCGGCCCAGCGGGCGGTCGTATCGCGAATCGCGTCGGCGTTTTCGCCGAGGCTGAATTCCATGGATTGCGGCGCGAAGGGAATGCTCATGCTCAAAGGGGTAGCATCGCGCATCCCCTTTCGCAAAACAGTCTTAGGCGCGGTCGGCCCGGCCCCAGCGCTGGTAGAGATTGTAGCCCGACACCCCGACGCAGGCGAGGGCGATGACGGCGAGCACCCAGCCGATCAGGAGGGTTTCGTCGCTCGAGCGGGATGACTGGCGGAAGGCGGCCATGGCCGCGCCGAACGATAGCATGCCGATGCCGCCCATCACCAGAAAGGTTGCGGTTTCGCTCCAGCTGGCCTGCTGAGCGGGGGGCGTGGCCGGAGCATAATCGACAGGAGCCTCTTCATCGGTCGCTGAACTCTCCTCCGTCCCGAACAGAGGCGCCTGGTCCGGATCGGCAGTCTCCGTGTTCTCGGGCCATGCGACGCGGGCGTTCGACGGTTCCTGGGGCGAGACAGGGTCAGCCGTCAGTTCAAGCGGGACCGGCTCCAGCGGCTGTTCGGCGGCGGCGAACACCGGGACTTCGACCGCCTGTTCGGCGATCAGTTGCGACGGTTCAACCGTCTCAGGCGCGTCTTCTGAAGTCGCAGGCTCTACCACCGGCTCGGGCGGGGAAACGTCTTCACTCGCGCCCGCTGAATCGTTGGGTGACGAGTCTGGCAGGGCCGGGGTCGGAGCGAATGAAATCTCGACGGCGCGATCTTCCGTCGTGTCGACCTCGACCTGTTGCGCAGCGACGTCGTTGGCGGCTGTGGCGGGCGCATCCGGCTTTGCGTTCAGGCGTCCCGTTCCAAAGCCCAGCAGCGGGCCATCGGCGCGCACGGCGTAGGGGGAGTAGAAGGCTGCGACGCTGGCCGTCGCTTCGGGCTGAGGCGCGGAAGTCGCAGGGCGCGGCTCCGATTCTGTCTCCGGTTCGGCCTCTTTGGCGGCGTCGGTCTCGATCAGAACGTCCGGGGTCGATTCCCCTTCGGCAGGCGGCGTCTCTTCGATGATGACGGGACGCTGGTCTTCGTGCTCGCCCAGAAGAACAGCGACGGCGGCCGCTGTCGTTAGGGTCGCCGACGGCAAGGCGGGAAAGGGCGCGACATCCGTGTTTTCAAACGCGACCGCCTCTGCCGACGGCTCCGGTTCGACGGTGCGCTCCACGAGGGTGGCGGTCACCGGCGGCAGGGGGGCGGCGAGAAGGTCGGCCAGCGAAACCGGCGCGTCGGGATTGGCGACGAACAGGGCGCGTTCGGCGGCGCGGCGGCGCGGCGGCGCGACGACCGCGTTGTCGTCCGTCCAGGCCAACAGGGCCTCGGCGGCTTCGTCGGACGCGCCGGCGTTCAATCGGGCCAGGACGTCGGAGGTCGTGAAGCGATCAACCCCCACCGAGAAGGCGAAACTGGCCAGGGCGTCGAACTGATGCTGGTTCAGCGGGGCCTGGACGGAGGCGATGGCACGCACCACCGGGATCAGGTCGTACTGCAGCAGCAGTTCGGCGTCGCTCTCTGACACGCTCAGCCCTTCGCGGGCGGAACGGGTATGGCCATAGCCGATCATCCAGCGACCGTCGGCGCGCTGAACGGCCCGGGGGCGGAAACCCTCGAAGCTCTTGATCAGAATGACCCCCTCGCGGGAAATCTTGGTTGGTTTCGGCGTGTCAGACACAGGTGTTGCCCCAAAGCGAGACGGCGGCGCGGCCCAGGGCCACGTCTCAGCAAACATGGGGCCAGGCTTCTACAGCAAAACGATGGTGGCCAGACCGAGGAAAATCAGGAAACCGAAGAAGTCGGTCGTGGCCGTCACGAACACCGCCGACGATACGGCGGGGTCGAACTTCAGCTTCGACAGGGTCAGCGGCGTCAGCACGCCGATGCAGGCCGCCACCAGCAGGTTCAGGATCATGGCCGCCCCGATGACCAGACCGATCCGCCAGTCCTCGTCGCGGAACCAGAACCCCGCAGCGACCCCGATAAGAGGCGCCAGCACCAGGCCGTTGGCCACGCCGACCGCCAGTTCACGCAGGAAGGTGCGCATGGCGTTGGCCGAGTTCAGTTCGCGGGTCGCCAGGGCGCGCACGGTGACGGTCAGGGCCTGGGTCCCGGCGTTGCCGCCGATGGCCGAGACGATGGGCATCAGCACCGCCAGGGCGACGATCTGCTGGATGGTGGCCTCGAACAGGCCGATGACGCTGGCGCCCAGGGCCGCCGTCGCCAGATTGATGGCCAGCCAGGGCACACGACCGCGCACGATCTCGGACACGGACGAACCGCGGTCCTCGTCGGCGACGCCGGCCAGGCGAAGGATGTCCTCGCGGTTTTCTTCCTGAATGATGTTGACGATGTCATCGACGGTGATCTGACCCACCAGCCGACCGCCCGCATCGACGACCGGGGCCGAGATCAGGTGATATTTCTCGAAGATGTAGGCGACCTCTTCCTGATCCTGATCGACGGCGATCACATTGATCGGCTCCATCAGTTCGGACAGGGCGGCGCTGCGTGGCGCACGCAGCAGGCTGCTGATCGGCACGCCGCCGACCGGGCGGTTCAGCGGATCGACCACATAGATGTCGAAGAAAAGTTCGGGCAGGTCGTCGCCCTGTTTGCGGATGTGGTCGATGGTGTCGCCCACGCTCCAGAACTGGGGCGCGGCCATGACCTCGCGCTGCATCAGGCGGCCGGCGGACTCCTCGTCATAGCCGAGGCTGCTCTCGATCGCCGCGCGGTCGACGTCGGGCATGGCGGCCAGGACGCGTTCGCGCTGATCGTCCTCAAGGTCCTCGACCACGGCGGCGGCGTCGTCGGAATCCAGTTCCTGCAGGGCCTCGGCCAGGGTTCCGTGCGGCACCCGCTCCAGCACCTCTTCACGGATGCTGTCGTCCAGCTCGGGCAGGGTCTCGGCCAGCAGTTCCGGCGGCAGCCAGAGCACCACGACGGCGCGGTGTTCCGACGTCAGGAAGCCCATCAGGTCGGCGACGTCGGCGGGGTGCAGATCCTCCAGCAGCGACCGCAGCCGCATGCCGTCGCCGTCGTCGGCGGCGTCCACGACTTTCTCGACGAATTGAGGGGTGAGGACATAGTCCTCGTCCAGGGCGGCGTGGTCTTCGTTATCAGGCGCTTCGGCTGGAGCGAAGGCGGAGTCCGTGGTGTTCACGTGGTCGCCTCCCTTGGTATGTCCAGCCGTAGTTAGCCGATGAATCGCCCTGTTTAGCCAGATGGTGCGGTCGAGAAGACTCGAACTTCCACGGGTTGCCCCACAGCGACCTCAACGCTGCGCGTCTACCAATTCCGCCACGACCGCTCGCATCGGAGCGGCGGCGAATAGACGAAGCCGCCGGAAAAGGAAAGGCTCTCTTTTCAGCCGTGTCGCGCTTTTTGCGTTTCGGCTGGTGGAAGCGTCAGGCCGAACCCGCCATGAAGTCGTAGAGGTCGGCCGGGCGGGTCACGGTGATGGCGATCCGGTCGTCGCGAATCTCGATCTCGCCGCGCGCGACGGGGTGATTGTTCGCCAGAATCCAGACCTCGTCGCCTTCCGAGGCGTCCAGCGGAATCACCGCGCCCCGACCCATGCGCAGCAGTTGCGACATCGGCAGCACCATACGGCCCAGCACCACTGAGATTTCGACGTCGACGGCGTTGATTTGGGACACGGGCGCTCTCGTTCACTATGAGGTCGTCCCTTGCGGAAACGCCTCAAGCTGCACATTGAAGCCTTATGCTTGCCGAGCCGTTAAGTCCTGAACTTCAAAAGCTGCGTCGCGACGATGATCGCCCTGTCGAATGGGCCGTCGCGACCCGCCCGGTCGATTACGCCGTCGCCGAGGCCTTCATGGAAGCGCGTGTCGCCGCCATTGCGGCGGGGGAGGCGGGCGAGATGGTCTGGCTGCTGGAACATCCGCCCCTCTATACCGCCGGGGTGTCGGCGCGGGACGAAGACCTGCTCGACGCCGGCCGCTTCCCGGTTCACCGGACGGGACGGGGCGGGCAGTTCACCTATCATGGGCCGGGCCAGCGGGTGGCCTATGTCATGCTGGACCTGAACCGGCGCGGCCGCGACGTGCGCGCTTTCGTCAGGGGGCTGGAGCAATGGCTGATCGGCGGGCTGGCCCAGTTCGGCGTCACGGCCGACGTGCGCGAGGGACGGGTCGGGGTCTGGGTCGAGCGCAAGGGCGCGGGCTGGTCGCGCGAGGACAAGATCGCCGCCATCGGCGTCAAGGTGCGCAAATGGGTCAGCTTCCACGGCGTCAGCCTGAACGTCGAGCCGGACCTGGATCATTTCGGCGGCATCGTGCCCTGCGGAATTCAGGAGCATGGTGTCACCAGTCTGGTCGATCTGGGCGTTCTGGCCACCATGGACGAGGCGGACGCGGCGCTGAAGACCAGTTTTCATCGCCTGTTCGGCGCGACCGTGGAAGCGGCTTCGCCGCTTTGACCTGCGCCGCTTCGCCGCAATCGGTATGACATTTGGGCGAAAGGACGGCGGCGGGGGTTGGCAAGCGTGGGAGGCATAAGGTTTAACGGCGGCGCCAAGCTTATCGTCCAAGCCCAGGAGCCTCCATGAACCGCCTGATCGCCGCCGCCTCGGCCGCCGTCGTGTCCCTGACACTGGCCGCCGGCGCCGCCTCCGCCCAGGATTTCCGCGCCCTCGCGCAGCAGGACCTGCAGACGGTCCATGACGTCCTGGCCGCCAACCACCCCGCCGCCGTCGTGCCCGGCGCGCCGGGCGAGGCCTTCCGGGCCTGGATCGACACCGGCTTGGCCGACGCCCAGAGCAAGGCCGGTCGCGTCAACAGCGGCGACAGCCACGCCTATCTGCTGCGCTATTACGCCAACGGCTTCCGCGATTCGAACATCGCGACCCGCCCGACCTATGAGGGTCTGGGTCCCTATTTCGCCATCGGCTGGCCGGGTCTGACGACGGCCTGGCGCAACGGCGAATATGTGGTCTCCTATGTGAAGCCCGGCGTACGCAGCCTTCCGCCGGTCGGCTCGACCCTGGTGAAATGCGGCGACAAGACTGCGGCGCAACTGGCCGACGAACGCCTGGACCGTTGGGAAGGCGATCTGACGACCGAGGCCGGCCGCGTCCGCACGGCGCCCTATCTTCTGTGGAACCGCAACAATCCGCTGACCAGCGGCGTGCCGTCGCTCTGCACCTTCAAGGTCGGCCGTCGGGAGCGCGAGTTCCAGATGCAGCCGCAACCCGCCGAGGCCGGGGCGCTGGAAGCCGCCTATCGCGCCACCGTCTATATGCCCCCGGCCAATCCCCTGGCGATCGAGACGGTCAACGGCCGTCCCTGGATCCACGTCCATAGTCTGGCGGACGAAGCGGGCTGGGACGCCTTCTATGCTGCGGTCGAGGGCCAACTGGCCGCCCTCCGCGGGCCACAGGGCTTCGTCATCGACCTGCGGGGCGCCAATGGCGCGTCGCTGAACGCGACGGGCCGGGGCTATGGCCTGGCCAACCGGATCTGGACGCCCGAGTTCACCGTCAGCCGCCAGCCCGAGGCCGGCTCCATCACCTATCGCGCCACCCCGACCAACCGTCAGTGGTTCGTCGACACCCTGAACCGGATGCAGGCCGATCCGCGCTTCGTGCAGGAGTCGGGCGCGGTCATCGAGCAGACCCAGGCCATCGTCGCCGCCTTTGATTCGGCCCTGGCCGCCAATCAGGCCACCTTCACCCTGCCGGGCCGCCCGTCGGTCGCGGACACCGGCACGGCCAATCCGGTCGCCGGTCCGGTGATCGTTCTGGTGGACGGCGGCTGCACCAGCGGCTGCCTGGACACGCTGGACCTGCTGACCCGTCTGCCGAACGTGCGCCTGGCCGGTTCGGTGACGGCCGAGGACTCGATCTTCATCGAGCCGACCGTCCTGCGCCTGCCGTCGAACTATGCGGACCTCAGCTATGGCCACAAGGCCTGGATGACCCGCCAGCGCGGCAATGACATGCCCTTCACCCCGGTCCAGGGCCTGGCCTACACCGGCGATCCGACCGACGAGACCGCCGTCCGCGCCTGGGTGGGAAGCCTGTTCCAGTAAAAAACGTCCCGATCGAACGGGCTGTGGGGGCGGGCAGGGGTGGAACCTCGGCCCGCCCCTTCTTATTTGGAGGTCATGACCGATCTCGCCCCCCCGTCCGACCGCCTGCGCTCGCCCTCGGGCTATGACCTGACTCCGCCGGATGACGCTGAACGCGCCCGGCTGGAAGCCGACCTGAACCCCGAGGAGAAGCGCGTCCTGCTGTCGCACGGCACCGAGGCGCCCTTCTGCGGCACCCTGCTGGGTGAGAAGCGGGCGGGGGTCTTCTGCTGCCGCGAATGCGGCCTGCCCCTGTTCCGCAGCCGCACCAAGTTCGAGAGCGGCACCGGCTGGCCCAGCTTCACCGAGCCGGTCGATCCGGCCCATGTCCACGAAATCCGCGACACCAGCTACGGCATGGTCCGCATCGAGACCCAGTGCGCCCGCTGCGGCAGCCACCAGGGCCACGTCTTCCCCGACGGCCCGCCGCCGACCGGAAACCGCTATTGCATCAACTCGGTGGCCCTGTCCTTCGTGGCCGAGGGCGAGCGCCTGTCGGATCCGTTGCATCGCGGCGACGGCGACGCCTGACCTTGGCCGCATTCGCTGTGCTAGGATGATTTTGAACGGAGGCGGCGCATGCTGATCGCAGGACTCTTGGCGGGTATGGCTCTGACGATGTCGGGGGCGATGTCGGGTGGCGATCCCGACGGCGTGGTCACCACCGCGCCATCCAACGCCCCGACCCTGGCCCAGGCCATGGCCGCCGCGCCCGAGGCCGCCGTCGCCGCCCCCACGGCCCAGGACGCTACGCCCCACGGCCTGACCACCGAACAGCAGATCCAGCACTGGATCGACAGCCGCACCCCCGGCGCCAGCTTCGACGAAGCCTCCGCGCCGGGTCCACAGGATGACCGCCAGATGCACGGCATGGTCGAGGCCGGCATCGGCACCGGCGGCTACCGCAGCTATGGCGCGGCGGTGTCCCTGCCGGTCGGCGAGAACGGCCGTCTGGACCTGGCCTATCGCGAGGGCCGCAACCAGCCCTGGGGCTATGGCTATGGCGGCGGATACGGCCTGCGCGGGCCGGGCTACTACGCGCCCCACGGCGGCTGGTCCGGCCGCGGCTACGGCGCCGATTCGACCAGCAAGTCGCTGTCGCTAGGCTTCAGCTGGAGCAAGGATGACGATGCTGAAGACCGCGATCCGTGGCGGCGGGGGCTGTCGGCCTACGACTGACGCGGCTATCGCATCGTCCAGTTTTAGGCTGAGCGCCGAGGTCGCAAATCGACCCATAGCGGACCTTAAAAGCCTCACTCGATTAGTGTCGTGTCCATAAAATCGAAGCGTGCAGTCTGGCCGCTCTCGGTTGAAAACGTCGCAGAGAATAACTCCGGATCTAATCGAACCCTGACCCCTTCGTGTGTCATTCGACGCAATGCATCCAAACGCATGGGGTCACGGACATTGCATTGATCTTGAGGCGCCCGAGCAGCCATTCGTTCGTTGCTGATCAAGACGCCGCGCTTCTCATCCAAGCGACCGCTATCGCCGCAGTCAATATACAGTTGATAGCCCGTGAACGTCAGGGCGTCAGGGTTTATGCCTTTGAGATGTAGCTCGATATTCGAGCCTACCGTCGGCTCGCCGTTTATCTCAACAGGGTACCAGTAGCCGATAAGCGAGGGCGCAGAAGGGTCTCTAACCCAGCCGCAACTCGCGATCCCGAAAGACGCCAGCATGATCAGCGCCAATTTCATGGCGCTCGCGGTCATCGTACAGGGGCGATCTGTGCATTCAGCGCCGTCGGACATACGGGAAACTTAGCATGCCCATGTCCGCTTTCCACCCTAAGCTGACGTTCTCGACGTCCGTTCCTACACCTCTAGACCAACCCCTCCGCCAGATCGCCCGTCTTCCGAACGAACAGCCATCCCACGGTCGTCGCGGCGAAGAAGGCCAGGGCGATGCCCAGGAAGGTCCAGCCCGACATCACGACCGCCCAGCCGCAGAAGCTCAGCCCGCCCAGAGCGGCCAGGCGCGCGGGCCAGCGGTCGCTGAACCGGAACAGGGCGGCGCAGCACAGGCCGTAGACGACCAGGAACAGCACGGTGGTCGCGCCGATCAGCAGGCTGAACTGGCCGGCCAGGCGCGGCTGGGCGCTGATCAGCACCATCAGGGTCATCAGGCCGCCGTGGATCGGCGGATTGGCGGGCGGGGTCAGGGCGCCTCGGCCGAAGATGCGAGGCAGGAAGCCCTGACGGGCCCCGGCGCGGGCGGTCTCGCCGGTCGGCATCATCCAGCCGCCCAGGGTGCCCAGGGTCTTGGCGATGGCGCAGACGGCGACGAAGCCCGCCGCGCCGCCGCCGATCACCCGTGCGGCCACATCGGCGAAGGGGCTGCTGGATTTCGCCAGTTCAGCCGCCGGAATCACCCCGAAGATGGCCGCGCTGACCGCAATATAGATGACCGCCGCCAGGCCGACCCCGGCGAAGGTGGCGCGGCCGACGTCGCGCTCGGGATTCTTAAGCCGCTGGGCCACGACCCCGGCGCTCTCGAAGCCGAGGAAGGCCCAGAAGATCAGGGCCATCGAGGCGGGAACGCTGGCCACCAGCCCCGCGCCGTCCGGCGACCAGGAGGCGGCGAAAATCTGGGGATCGAAGGCCATTGCGCCGGCGACGGCGGCGATGGCCAGGGGAATCAGGCCGATCCCCAGCGACAGGCCGCCGAAACGCGCCACCGCGCGCGGTCCGGCCATATAGAGGAAGGTAGTCAGCCACAGCAGGGCGATATTGCAGATCACGCTGGGCCAGCGTTCCGCCAGCACGGGGAAGAAATGCGCCAGATAGCCGGTGGGGGCCACGGCGATGGCGACATTGCCCAGCCAGTTGCCGACCCAATAGCCGATCGAGGCCTGATAGCCGAAGAATCGACCCAGTCCCTGTTCGGCATAGCCCGACAGGCCGTCGGCGGCGGGCAGCCTGCGCCCCAGGCCCGCGAAGACCCCGGCCAGCAGCAGGGCGCCGACGGCGGCCACGACCCAGCCGACCATGCTGGAACTGCCGACCGACGCCAGGGAGGCCGGCAGCAGATAGACCCCCGAGCCGATCATGTTTCCGGTGACGAGCAGGGCGGCCAGAACCCAGCCCAGCTTGCGCGGTTCCGTTTTCCGGGTGTCGGTCATGACGGTCGCCTCTTGATCGCGCATAGCAAAAAGGCCCGACTTGCGCCGGGCCTTTTCAGTCTCAGATGGTGCCGCCGGGGGGAATCGAACCCACGACCTCAGCCTTACCAAGGATGCGCTCTACCACTGAGCTACGGCGGCCCCGACTGAGGAAGCGGCCGTATAGCCAGAGGCTTCCGGGGAGGGAAGCGGTTTTTTGATGATCTGAAAGAAAGTTTGGACACGGCCCCTGATCACGGCATGATCCGGACATGACTCGCTCCCCGCCTGACGCCGACACGCCGCCCGCCGTTGCTGCGGCCTCGCCCCCCGAGGTTTCGGCACCGTCCGAGGTCGAGCGGGCCAAGGCGGATCGGGCCATTCGACTGGCCTCGGCCCTGCGCGCCAACCTGAAGCGCCGCAAGGCGCCGGCCCGCACCCCCGCCGCGCCGAAAGACCGCAACTGAAAGTCATCGGCCTGCGCCCGTTCCGCCCTTTGGCAAGCGCGCGCCGGCTTGCTAGAGAACCATCCCCCCGAGGCGTTTCCTTCGGGCGCGCTTAAGGACGTCATGGACAGTATCGCCATTCAGGGCGGCGCCCAGCTTTTCGGGGATATTCCCGTCAGCGGCGCCAAGAACTCCGCCATCAAGCTGATGGCCGCCTCGATCCTGACGGATCAGCCCTTGCTGCTGACCAATATGCCGCGTCTGGCGGACACCCGGTTCCTGGGGCAACTGCTGCGCCAGTTCGGCATTGAAGTGACCGAGCGTGACGGCGCGGACGGGCAGGAGAGCCTGTTCCACGCCAAGGACCTGACCTCGACCTTCGCTCCCTATGATCTGGTGCGCCAGATGCGGGCCTCGTTCAATGTGCTGGGGCCCCTGCTGGCGCGGACCGGCGAGGCCAAGGTCTCGCTGCCCGGCGGCTGCACCATCGGCGCGCGGCCGGTGGACCTGCACCGCCAGGCCCTGACGGCGCTCGGCGCCGAGATCGAGCTGGACGAGGGCTATGTCACCGCCAAGGCTCCGTCGGGTCTGAAGGGCGCCGAGATCGAGTTTCCGTTCGTCTCGGTCGGCGCGACCGAACACGCCCTGCTGGCCGCTGTGCTGGCCCAGGGGACGACCGTGCTGCGCCGCGCCGCGCGCGAGCCGGAGATCGGCGACCTGGCCCGCTGTCTGACCGCCATGGGCGCGAAGATCGAGGGCATAGACACCGACGTCCTGACCATCACCGGGGTTTCGTCGCTGAACGGCACGACCTGGTCGGTGATTCCCGACCGAATCGAAATGGGCTCCTACGCCGTCGCCGCCGCCATGGCGGGGGGCGAGGTGCGTCTGACCAAGGCGCGGGCCGAACTGATCGGCGCCCTGACCGACAAGATGATCGAGGCCGGGGTCGAGGTGTCGCCCACCGCCGACGGCGTGTTGATCAAGCGCGATCCGAAGGTCCGGTTGCAGGCGGTCGATATCGAAACCGCCATCTATCCCGGCTTCGCCACTGACCTGCAGGCCCAGTTCATGGCCCTGATGACCACGGCCGACGGGGTCAGCACCGTGCGCGAGACCATTTTCGAGAACCGGTTCATGCATGTGCCGGAGCTGGCGCGGCTGGGGGCCGAGATCTCGGTCCACGCCGGCGAGGCGCAAGTTCATGGAGTCGAGGTGCTGCACGGCGCCCAGGTGATGGCCACCGATCTGCGGGCCTCCATGTGCCTGGTCATCGCCGGTCTGGTCGCCGAGGGCGAAACCACGGTCGGCCGCGTCTATCATCTGGATCGCGGTTTCGAGCGTTTGGAAGAAAAGCTGGGCGCGTGCGGCGCCGATATCCGCCGAATCAAAAGCCAAGACGATGGGATGGGGTGATGAGCACTGAGATCGACGGCGTCATTTCCGAAGCCAAGGCGCCGGTCGAACCGCTGCGCCTGCTGGCCGAGGACGCCGACGATCTGCAGATTATCTCCGCCGCGCTTCAGGACGCCATCCTGCGGCCGGTCGATATCGTTTGGGAAAAGGGCGCCCGCACCCTGACCATCGCCTTCAGCCGCTTCTGCTGGGAGTGCGGCGGAACGCGGGTGATGTGCGCCATGCAGTTCGGCGACGTGCTGGCGGTCAAGAGCCGCCGCCTGTCGCGCAGCCCCGACGCCTCGCTGGAGCTGCTGGCCCTGGATTTCATGCCGACCGAGGCGCCGGGCGGGCGGGTGATCCTGATGTTCGCCGGCGGCGGCGATCTGCGAATCGACGTCGAATGCCTGGACGCCGTGGTGACGGACATCTCCGAGCGCTGGCCGGCGCGGGTCGCCCCGACGCATCTGGACGCGGCCCCCCTGACCGCACCTGAAAATGATGAAGGGAGCGCGGCATGAGCGGCGTCCACAAGCTGGTCTCGGTCGAGCTGGACACGGTCACGCTTCCCGCCGCCACCGCCGAGATCGAGCACGAACGCCGCGTCGCCATCTTCGACTTGGTCGAGAAGAACAGCTTCGAACCGGTCGGCGCCGACAGTGGTCCCTATAAGCTCAAGCTGTCGTTGCAGGACAATCGGCTGGTGTTCGACATCGATGGCGAGGGCTTCACCCGCACCTACGCCATCAGCCTGACGCCCCTGAAGGGGGTGCTCAGGGACTATCTCATGATCTGCGACAGCTATTACGAGGCCCTGCGCGGGTCGTCCGCCAGCCAGATCGAATCGGTCGACATGGGCCGGCGCGGCCTGCACAACGAGGGGGCCGATCAGCTCAAGGCGCGGCTGGACGGCAAGATCGTGGTCGATCACGAGACCGCGCGACGACTGTTTACGCTGCTCTGCGCCCTCTACCGTCGCGGCTGACCTCGACTATCTCTGCGTTTTCGGGCATTAGGCCCCTCCATTCCGCCCCTCGCGCCCGCCCGGCGTGGGGTCGAACGCATATTCAACGGGCGTGAGAGGCCGCATGGCTAAGGAAGAACTGCTCGAGTTTCCCGGCACCGTCAGCGAACTGCTGCCGAACGCCACCTTCCGCGTGACGCTCGAGAACGACCACGAGATCATCGCCCACACGGCGGGCAAGATGCGCAAGAACCGCATCCGCGTGCTGGCCGGCGACAAGGTTCTGGTGGAAATGACCCCCTACGACCTGACCAAGGGTCGCATCACCTATCGCTTCAAGTAAGGGACGGCTCGTATGAGCCGGCCTGAGCTGGTGCTGGCCTCGGCCAGCCCGCGCCGCATCGAACTGCTGGCGCAGGTCGGGATCACGCCCGACCATATCGATCCCGCCGACATCGACGAGACGCCGCTGAAGGGCGAGACGCCCACGCGTCTCGCCGAACGTCTGGCTACGTCCAAGGCCCAGGTGGTCGCGGCGCGACGGCCCGACGCGGTGGTCATCGCCGCCGACACCGTGGTCGCCGTGGGGCGTCGCTTCCTGGAGAAGGCGTCGGACGAGGCCGAGGCGACGCGGTTCCTGAAACTGCTGTCCGGCCGCAATCACCGGGTCTTCACCGGCGTGGCCGTCGTGCGCGACGGCAAGCTGTCGTCGCGGGTCAATGAGACCCGCGTCAGCTTCAAGCCGCTGTCGGATCACGAGATCGCCGCCTATGTCGCCACGGGCGACTGGCGCGGCAAGGCCGGCGGTTACGGCATCCAGGGTCCGGCCGGGGCCTTCATTCAGCGAATCGTCGGCAGCCATCCCGCGGTCATGGGCCTGCCCCTCTATGAGGCGGTGCAGTTGCTGCATGGCGTGGGTTGGCGGGCATGAGCGGCGAGATCGAGGTCTTCCTCGACGAGGCGCCGGGCGAGACTCGCGGCGCAGTTTCGCGCGACGGCCGCTATACCCATCTGCTGATCCATCGTGACGGCGATCTGCCCCAGCATCGCCTGGGCGCCCGGTCCGTCGGCCGGGTGACCGAGATCAATCCCGGCCTGCGCGGCGCCTTCGTCGATCTGGGCGCCGGCGCGCCGGCCTTTCTGCCCTTTCATCGCAATGAACGTCTGACCCAGGGCGAACGGCTGGAGGCGGCGGTCGTCGCCGAGCCGCGCGCCGGCAAGGGCGCGGTTCTGCGCCGCCTCGGGCCGGGGGAGGGGGCGCCCCGCCTATTGGACGCGGCGCCCAGCATCGCCGCGCAACTGAGAGACCTCGCCGGGGGCGGGGGCTTGATCACAGGTCTCGCCGCCATCGACGCGGTGACGGAGGCGGAGGAAGAGGCTCTGGCGCCCAGCCATGTCTTCCCCTCGCACGGGGTCGATCTCGCTATCGAACGCACCCGCGCCCTGATTGCTGTCGATATCGATCATACGGCCGGGACGGGGCGGGATCCGAAGCAGGCGCGTGCTGCGGCGAATCGTCAGGGGCTGAACCAGGCTGCGCGTCTGATCGGCCTGCGGCACTGGGGCGGGCTGATCGTCATCGACCTGGTCGGCGACGCAGAGGACGCCGCCGCCGGGGACAAGGCGGCCCGCGCGGCCTTCGCCCACGAACCCCAGGCCGTGTTCGGCCCGATCAGCCGGTTCGGCCTGTTGCAGATGTCGCTGCCTTGGCGGCGAACCCCTATCGAAGAAATCCTGTTCGAGGCTGGTCGCCGGCGGTCAGTCCAGACCGAGGTCCTGACCCTGGCGCGGGCGCTGCGCCGACGACTGTTGTCCGACACCCTGTCGCCGCGCGTCGTCGCGCGCTGTGCGCCGGACGAGGCCGCGATTCTCGCTCCCCTGGCCGCCCGCATGGGGCCGCGCGCCTCGGTGCGAGCCGACGCTGACGTGCGGCGCGGGTGCGGCCGTATCGAAGGACCGGATCGATGAGCACCTGCCCGATCTGCCGCAAGGCCGACGCCGATCCCAAGTACAAGCCCTTCTGCTCGCGCCGCTGCTCCGAGGTGGATCTGCAGCGCTGGTTCACGGGCGGCTACGCCATCCCGGCCGCCTTGGACGAGGGCGCCGAAGATGATGGCGAAAAGGACTGAAACGACGCTGGACAGGCGGAAACGGCTCGCCTATAGACCCGCCTCTCGCGACGCCGCGTCGGCGCCTGGATAGCTCAGTTGGTAGAGCAGCGGATTGAAAATCCGCGTGTCGGTGGTTCGAACCCGCCTCCAGGCACCATCTTTCGACGGCCCGCCGACCTTCCCTCAAATGATCAAGCAAATGGTCTCGTTCCATGGAACGACGGCATCTGAAACGATGCTGATCGAGTGCTTTGGGGGCGGATGATCTGCGAAACCCTCTCAGAGGAGTAAAAAACTCCTCCGGAATATGGTTTTCGAACAAGCTTGCGCTAATCGCGGCGAAATCATCACAAAAGTGTCGCTTTCTGGCTTTCTGGCGGTCGAAAGGAGCAAGACTTGCTCGAACTTCGCCCGGCGGGTGAAATCCGGCTGTTCTCCCTTGACGCTCCGGTAAGGGTTCGCCAAAGGGGGTAGGACGTCCTCCCACAAAGGCGTCAGACGGATTCTTAGGAGACGCGTTCTCCGGCGGTTCGAATACGGAGGCGATGCGGGCAACCGGATGCGTCTTCATCAAAGAATTCAGCGCCCGGATGATCCCGATGGGACGTGGGGCGTTGAAGGAAACATTTTCAGGTTGGGGGGCGGCTCTTTGACACGGCCGCACCTTTGGTTCCACGAGTCAGACCAAGCAGGAACTGGCGAATTATGCTGAACAGCAAAAAGACGAACATCCTTCTCGCCATGGCCGGCGCCGCCGTGCTGATGGCGAGCTCGCCGGTCTTGGCCCAGGCCCCGGCCGAGCCGACCCCGGCCGCTGCACCCGCAGCAGCCCCGACGGCGATGGCTCCGGCCGCCGACGCGGCCAACCCGGAAAGCATGAACGAAGCCGTCGGCGGCGGTCACGGCGGCGACATCACGCCGATCTCCATGTTTATGGAAGCGACCGTGATTGTTAAGGTCGTCATGATCGGCCTGCTTCTGGCTTCGATCCTGTCCTGGACCCTGCTGCTCATCAAGCTGTTCGAGTTCGGCGCTCTGAACCGCAAGACCGACAACTTCCTCGAAACCTTCCGCGGCGCCCGCACCATCGCGGACATGCGCGCCGTTTCGACCCAGGAAGAGTTCGACGGCAACCCGCTGGCTGACATGGCCGCTGCGGCGACCGAAGAAGTCGAAATGTCGCGTCAGGCCGGTCTGTCGGTCACCGGCGATCACCTCGACTCGGCCCTGGGCCGCGCCGCCGCCGCTGTCACCGCCGTTCAATCCGGTCTGGCCCTGCGCCTGTCGGGCGGACAGCAGTTCCTGGCTTCGGTCGGCTCGATCGGTCCGTTCGTCGGTCTGTTCGGTACGGTTTACGGCATCATGAACTCCTTCATCGGTATCGCCCAGTCCAACACGACCAACCTGGCCGTCGTTGCCCCGGGTATCGCTGAAGCTCTGCTGGCCACCGGCATCGGTCTGTTCGCCGCTATCCCGGCCGTTGTCTTCTACAACTACTTCAACACCCGCATCGCCGCCTACGGCACCCGTGCCGATGGCTTCGCCGCTGAGCTGCTGAACGGCATCTCGCGTCAGCTCGACAAGGGGGCGTAAGACGGATGGCCGCCAAGATTAAATCGGGCGGCGGCGGCAACAAGGTCGAGGCCAACAGCGATATCAACGTCACGCCTTTCGTTGACATCATGTTGGTCCTCCTCATCATCTTCATGGTCGCGGCTCCGCTCGCTTCCGTGTCGGTGCCGGTCGAGTTGCCCATCGCCGTCGCCAAGGCGGCCCCGAACCCGCCCAAGCCGGTCTATATTTCGATCCAGAATGACGGCGACGTCTTTGTGGGCGACTTCCAGACCGACGTCGGATCCCTGGGCGAAGATCTGCTGAAGCAGATCGGGTCCCGGAACCCGGCGGATGAGCGGATCTTCATTCGGGGCGACCAAAACACCCGCTACGGTGATTTCATGCAGGTCATGAACGCTTTGCAGGATAACGGCTTCTACAGCGTTGCACTGGTCGGCGAAGACCAGGCGACGAGCTAGAGCGCGGGGATAGTATGACAGACGTCGAATATCATCGCAGTCGTTACGACGTACCGAAGGCCAAGGGTTTCATGGGGGTTTCTTACCCCGTGCTGATCGTTTGCCTCCTGGTTGTTACGATCCTGTTCGCATTGCTGATCTTCTTCCTTCAGCAGTCGAAGTTCAAACTGAAGGAGTTCAACTACGTCGACGAGTCCGTCGAGGTCGAGTTGGTCGAGCCGGTTCCGCCGCCTCCGCCGCCTCCGCCCCCGCCGCCTCCGCCGACGGATCAGCCGCCGCCGCCCAAGCTTCAGGTGCGGGTGCCGGCTCCGGTTCCGAACGTGGTTCCTCCTCCGCCGGTGAACATCACGCCGACGAAGAAGGAAGACCGGGTCGAGTACACGGGTCCGCCCGTGAACATTCCTGGACCGCCGCCGCCTCCGGCGCCGCCGGCCCCGGCTCGTCCTGCGGTGGTGACCAGCGTCGCCTGGTCGCGTCAGCCTCAACCCGAGTTCCCTGAGCGTGCTCAGGAGCGCGGTATCGAAGGCGGCACCGTGACCCTGCTCTGCACTGTCGCCGCCAACGGCACGCCGACGAACTGCAGTGTGGTTTCCGAGACGCCCTCGGGCTCTGGTTTCGGTCAGGCCGCTCTTCGCTCCATGCGTTCGGCGCGGTTCTCGCCCGGCACCGTGGACGGTGTGGCTCAAGGCGGTCAGGCCCGCTTTACGGTTCGCTTCCGTCTCCAGTAGGCGAAGGCGAGTTCAACAAGACAGAACGCCCCGGTTTCGGCCGGGGCGTTTTTCTTTGCATCAGGCGCAACGACGCCTTGATCCCCTGCCACAGTCCCGGTAGAGAACGCCCCTCGCGACGCGCGGGCCGCCTTAGCTCAGTTGGTTAGAGCGCCGGTTTGTGGAACCGGAGGTCCTCAGTTCAAGCCTGAGAGGCGGTACCATCGCGCAGCGTGGCGGGGCTTGCAGCCCGCCGCCCCAGTGACCATCTCCTGGTCGTCGGCGTGTTTCCGCGCTGATCCCCCACATCGACAGGAGAGCGCAGATGAAGACGCGCAAGTTGGGCCCGAACGGTCCCGAGGTTTCGGCCATAGGCCTGGGCTGTATGGGCATGAGCGCCTTCTACGGCGGCGCGGACGAGGCCCGGTCCATATCCGTCATCCACCGCGCCCTCGACCTGGGCGTCACCCTGTTCGACACCGCCGAGATGTACGGCCCGCACACCAATGAGATGCTGGTCGGCAAGGCGCTGAAGGACCGGCGCGATCAGGCCTTCATCGCCACAAAATTCGGCATCAACTACAACGCCGACCGTTCCAAGCTATTGGTCGACGGCAGCCCGGCCAATGTCCGCCGCGCCATCGAGGGCAGTCTTCAGCGCCTCGGCGTCGATCACGTCGATCTGTACTATCTGCACCGGGTCGATCCCGACACGCCGATCGAGGAGACGGTCGGGGCCATGGCCGAACTGGTCAAGGAGGGCAAGGTCCGCTTCCTGGGCCTGTCCGAGGCGGCGCCGGAGACCCTGCGCAAGGCCCATGCGACACATCCGATCACAGCGCTCCAGACCGAGTATTCGTTGTGGACCCGAGATCCGGAGGACGAACTGTTCGCGGTCGTGCGTGAACTGGGCATAGGCTTCGTGCCTTACAGTCCGTTGGGCCGGGGCTTCCTGTCCGGCGACATCAAGTCCATCGACGATCTGGAGGCGGACGACTTCCGCCGCACCAACCCCCGCTTCATGGGCGAGAATTTCCAGAAGAACCTGGATCTGGTCGAGGCGGTGAAGACCATCGCCGCCGACAACGGCGTGACCGCCGCCCAACTGGCCCTGGCCTGGGTCCTGGCCCAGGGCGAGGATCTGGTTCCGATCCCCGGCACGCGCCGCGTGGCCACTCTGGAACAGAACGTGGCCGCAGCGGACATCGTCCTGACGCCGGAAGACCTGGCGCGCATCGATGCGGTCTTCCCCAAGGGCGCCGCCGTGGGCCACCGCTACGCCGAGGCGGCGCGCGCGGCCCTGAACCACTGAGGTCGCAGCCCAACTGAGTCCGAACCGTCAGGCTTGACGGTAGACATGAAAAGGCCCGGCCGGATCGCTCCGGCCGGGCCTCTTTGCGTCTGGACGGGCCTACTGGATACGGGTCCAGGTCTGGGTCTTGCACAGGGGCGCGACGACGCAGCCGCGCAGGTTCAGGCTGTTGTCGTTGGTCATGGTGATGGTGCCGCGATAGGTGCGGCCGTCGGCCGGATTATAGACCGAGCCGTTGCGCCATTCGGTCGGGCCGCCGGTGAAGCCGGTCAGCATGGGCAGGTTGCGCAGGGTGCGGCCGCGCAGGGCGGTGTCGCGATTGTGCTCGTCGCGGGCGTTGGCGTCGGTCCGGATGTGGTCCGAGTTCACCAGGGTCCCGCACAGGGCTTGGCCGCAGCGGGCGATCCGCACCTGGCCGCCATTGGTCGGGGTCTGCCACAGGCCGGTCGGATCGGCGGCCAGGGCGGGGGAGGCGAGGGCGGTCGCCAGGGCGGCGGCGGCCAACATGATCTTGGTCTTCATGGTCGTTTCCTTTGCTCAGGCCGGTTCGGCGGCCCGTTGGCGATCAAGGTGATCCGGGTTTCGGTTCAAAACAAGGCTGAACTGATCTGCTTCGCTAATGAAAACCGTCCCTTAGGGAAGCTTTTAGCCAGGCGGTCAGGCCGCATTGACCTTGTCGCGCAGCAGGCGTCTGATCCGGCAAAACAAGCCTTGGGAGACACCATGGCCGACCGACCAGGAAACGACCACGGAAGCCTTATCAAACAGGCGCTGGACAACGGGGCCGAGCCGGCGCGCTCTGCGCTCGCCGCATCCTGGCGTCGGTCCATGTCGCTGTACGGCCTGGATCCGGAAGACGGCGGCCGCGCCCAAACCTTGACAGAGGCGCAATTTCTTGAGGCGCGGCAGGCGATGGAGCCGATGACGCGGGCGGCGCAGGGGGTGCTGGACCGGCTGTTCCTGGCCGTCGGCGACACCGGCTGCTGCATCCTGCTGACCAACGCCGACGGGGTGCCGTTGGAGCGCCGGGGGGCGGCGGCGGATGACGAAATCTTTCGCCGCTGGGGGCTGTGGCCCGGCGCAATTTGGTCCGAGGCGGTCGAGGGCACCAATGGCATCGGCACGGCCCTGGCGGAACATCGGCCCGTGACCATCCATCGCGACCAGCATTTCCACACTCGCAATACGGCCCTGAGCTGCACCAGCCATCCGATCCACGATCATCTGGGACGCCTCGCCGGTCTGCTGGACGTCTCGTCCTGTCGCGCCGATGCGACTGCGGGCGTGCTGGGCCTGATCGCGGCGGCCGTGGCGGACGCGGCGCGAGCCATCGAGGCTCAGACCTTCCGCCAGGCCTTTTCCCAGGCGCGGATCGTCCTGGCCGGGGATGCGGTCGAACGCAATGCGGCGGCCCTGCTGGCGGTGGATCGGGATGACCTGGTGATCGGCGCCACCCGCGCCGCCCGCCTGGCCCTGTCCATCACCGACGAGCGGATCGCGGCCCAGCTGGCGGCGTCCGAGGTGCTGGGGGCGGGCTGTGTCGAGACGGAGCTGCTGGAGGCCGAACGGGGGGCGGTGCGTCGCGCCCTGGCGCGCAGCGGCGGCAATGTCTCAGCGGCGGCGCGGGCCCTGGGGGTCAGCCGCGCGACCCTGCACCGCAAGCTGCACCGACTGGGCCTGTCCCGCGAAGCCCACTGAGCCGACTGTCGCAGGTCTGCGACAGGTTTGCGCTGCACCATGGAACCCCCGTCTGGCGGATCGGCCGGGGCGGGCCGAGCTTGCGGTCCCAACGACGTCGGTAATCGACGCCCGAGGGAACGTAGGAGTGTTTCATGACCAAACCCGAATTCGCCCGCGCCGCGACGCCCAAGTTCAAGACGCGCTATGACAACTTCATCGGCGGCCAGTGGGTGCCGCCGGTCAACGGCCGCTATTTCGAGAACACCTCCCCGGTGAACGGCCGCGTCCTGTGCGAAGTCGCACGCTCGGACGCGGCCGACGTCGAGCTGGCGCTGGACGCCGCCCATGCCGCCAAGGACGCCTGGGGCAAGACCAGCGTCGCCCAGCGCGCCGTCATTCTGAACAAGATCGCCGACCGGATCGAGGCCAACCTCCAGGCCGTCGCCGAGGCTGAGACCTGGGACAACGGCAAGCCGGTGCGCGAAACCCTCGCCGCCGACATCCCCCTGGCCATCGACCATTTCCGCTATTTCGCCGGCTGTATCCGCGCCCAGGAAGGCGGGATTTCGGAGCTGGATCACGACACGGTCGCCTATCATTTCCATGAACCGCTGGGCGTCGTCGGCCAGATCATCCCGTGGAACTTCCCCATTCTGATGGCGACGTGGAAGATCGCGCCTGCCCTGGCGGCGGGCAACTGCATCGTGATGAAGCCGGCGGAACAGACCCCGGCCTCGATCCTGCTGCTGATCGAGCTGATCCAGGACCTGGTGCCCGCGGGCGTGCTGAACATCGTATCCGGCACGGGCGCCGAGGTGGGCGAGCCCCTGGCCACCAATCCCCGCATCGCCAAGATCGCCTTCACCGGCTCGACCGCCGTAGGTCAGAAGATCATGGAGTATGCGACCCGGAACATCATTCCGGTGACGCTGGAGCTGGGCGGCAAGTCGCCGAACATCTTCTTCAAGGACGTGATGGACGCCGACGACGCCTTCCTGGACAAGGCGCTGGAAGGGTTCGCCATGTTCGCTCTGAACCAGGGCGAGGTCTGCACCTGCCCCAGCCGGGCCCTGATCCACGAAGACATCTATGAGGCCTTTATCGCCAAGGCCATCGCTCGGGTCGAGGCCATCGTCCAGGGCGACCCGCTGGACCCGGCCACCATGGTCGGCGCCCAGGCTTCGGAACCGCAGTTGAAGAAGATCCTGAGCTATCTGCAGATCGGCAAGGACGAAGGGGCTGAGGTGCTGACGGGCGGCGAGCAGTCGCTGCTGCCGGACGACCTGTCGGGCGGCTATTACGTGAAGCCGACCGTGTTCAAGGGCACCAACGACATGCGGATCTTCCAGGAGGAGATCTTCGGCCCCGTCCTGGCCGTGACCACCTTCAAGACCTTCGAAGAGGCCATGGAGATCGCCAATGACACCGAATACGGCCTGGGCGCCGGGGTGTGGTCGCGCGATATGAACACCGCCTATCGGGCGGGTCGGACTATCCAGGCGGGCCGCGTCTGGACCAACTGCTATCATCAGTACCCGGCGCATGCGGCCTTCGGCGGCTACAAGAAGTCGGGCATCGGGCGCGAGAACCACCGGATGATGCTGGACCACTATCAGCAGACCAAGAACCTGCTGGTCAGCTACAGCCCCGACAAGCTGGGCTTCTTCTGATCTGTATCAAGGATGGTCGATCCCGGATCGGCCATCCTGTGATCGCTCGCTGTTCCGTCTGTCCGGCGAGCGCAAACCAGGCGGGCGGGCCGGTGACCTGCTTCCGGTCCGCCCGTTCCCCCACGCCCTAGACCCCCATCGATAAAGGACTGCCCATGCCCAGAACCATGAAGGCCGCTGTCGTGCGCGAATTCGGCAAGGCCCTGACCATCGAGGAGGTCGCGGTTCCCGAACCGGGGCCGGGCCAGATCCAGGTCAAGATCGAGGCCTGCGGCGTCTGTCACACCGATCTGCACGCCGCCGAGGGCGACTGGCCGGTCAAGCCCAGCCCGCCCTTCATTCCGGGCCATGAGGGTGTCGGCTATGTCTCGGCGGTCGGCGCCGGGGTCAAGCTGGTCAAGGAGGGCGACCGTGTCGGCGTGCCCTGGCTTTATTCCGCTTGCGGCCACTGCAAACACTGCCTGGGCGGCTGGGAGACCCTGTGCCACGACCAGCAGAACGCCGGCTATTCGGTCAACGGCGGGTTTGCGGAATACGCCCTGGCCGATCCCGACTATGTCGGTCATCTGCCGGACAATGTCAGCTTCACCGACATCGCCCCGATCCTGTGCGCCGGGGTGACGGTCTATAAGGGGCTGAAGATGACCGACACCAAGCCGGGCGACTGGGTGGTGATCTCGGGCATCGGCGGCCTGGGCCATGTGGCGGTCCAGTACGCCAAGGCCATGGGTCTGAACGTCGCCGCCGTGGACGTGGACGACGCCAAGCTGGACCTGGCGCGGCGTCTGGGCGCCACCGTGACGGTCAACGCCAAGACCTCGAACGATCCCGCCGCCGACATCAAGGCCCAGACCGACGGCGGCGCCCAGGGCGTGCTGGTCACGGCGGTTTCGCCCAAGGCCTTCGCCCAGGCGGTCAACATGACCTCGCGGGGCGCCACCGTGGCCCTGAACGGCCTGCCGCCCGGCGACTTCCCCCTGTCGATCTTCGACATGGTGCTGAACGGCACCACGGTGCGCGGCTCCATCGTCGGCACCCGTCTGGACCTTCAGGAGGCGCTTCAGTTCGCCGCCGACGAGAAGGTCAAGGCCACGGTCTCGGTCGAGCCGCTGGAGAACATCAACAGCATCTTCCAGCGTATGCGCGACGGCCAGATCGAGGGCCGGATCGTCATGACGATCTGAAATCGACGCGAGCCCTCTACAAAAAATAGAGTCTATTTCGTCTATTTCGTCTATTTCCGACGTCCAAAGCCGTTGCGTCAGGATGTCGGATCGCGATGTCAAAGACCTGGGCGAGATCATAAGCCCGTCGGCGAACGTGCTGGGTTGGCGGCTTGAATCATTTTCAAGCCGCTGATTCATCGACGGTTTTCCTATGGAATTAGGAGGGCTGGGCGGTCCCAGCCCTCGCATCAGGCAGGCGACCGCGCGGTTCGCCCCGACTTCTGCGGCTTCACCCCCAGCAACAGGCCCAGCCATCCGATCCGGCGTGCGACCTCGTAGGCGAGGAGGCAGCCCAGGGCGGTGATCAGGATCAGGAGGCCGGCCTCCACACCCAACGGCAGGTGGAGCATGGCCAGATTATAGGCCGCCACGACCGTCACGGTCTGGTGGACGATATAGAAGGGGAAGACGCCCACCGAGAGATAGCGCAGGGCCGGGCCGCCCCGGTTCAACCATCTTGCGCCGAAGCCCATAATGGCGGCGATGAAGCCCGCCTGATCCAGCGCATAGACGATCCGCATCGCCTGCCTGAGCGGCTCGGCCGGACTGGTGTCGCCGCGATAGACCCAGGCATAGGTCGCCCAGGCCGCCCAGCTGCACAGGGCGATGATCAGGGCGGGCCAGCGCAGCCGCATCAGGGTCTGACGCGCCTCCTCGGACCGGGCGATCAGATAGCCGAACAGGAAGGCGCCGAAGCTGAGGGCGTGGTTGTACCAGTCGTCGGTCAGGGCATGGGTGATTTCGAACCGGGGCGCCAGGAACCAGCGGATCAGGATCAGATACAGGACCGGCCAGACCACCAACCCCCATCCCCGAAAGACCCGATCCCCCGCCGCCTGAAGAGCGCGTCGGGCGGCCGGAAAGGCGATCATCGCCGTCAGCAACAGGCTGTAGGGCAGCAGATAGGCGATGAACCACAGGTGGTTCCACGTCGGCGTGGTCAGACAGCCGTCGGCGTCGCACCAGTGGCCGGTCGAGGTGGCGTACCGCACCCAGAAGTCCTTGAGCACCGGTCCATGCGCGGGGTCGGCGATCCCCAGGCCCTTGGCCGCCTCGAGGATTTCGTAATAGCTCTGGGGCGGCACAATGACGAACATGCCGAACAGGAGCGGCGGCAGCAGGCGCAGGGTGCGCGATCCGGCCAACGCCCATCCGCTTTGCCCGCGCGCGGCGAACCCGTCCGCTAGAAACCGGGTCGCACAGCCCGAAACCAGAAACAGCAGGGTCAGCCGCCATGGGTTCGTCAGCAGCATGATCGGCTCAAGCGCCTCGACCGGACGTGGGCTGTTCACATGGTAATCCCAGGGCACGTAGAACATGCCGACGTGATAGAGGATCAGCAGCATGAAGGCGCCGACGCGAATCCAGTCCAGATCGTATCGTCGGCCCGTCATTGCGGACGGCGGCACGAGCGGGGGCGGAACAGACATGCGAGAACTCCATGGCGAATGATGCAGGCCCCGTCCTCGCGGAACGACGGGTGGGTCAGCAATCGTCCGGGGCCATGCGGTCGTCTGGCGGGGACGGCGCCGGGGTCGTCGGGACGAACGGCGCGCGTCTCGTGACGAGCGGATGGACGGCTATCGCACGACGCCTGAACGGTCGTGACCTATGGCGGTGCGCCCTGGCGGTCCTGGCCTTTTCGCTGATCAACACGCCGGTCAACATCCTGACAGCCCAGGCGGACAACCCCGATGTGGCCGCCTGGATGCCCATGGTCTGGGAGGTGTCGAGCACCATCACCCTGATGGCGGCGATCTGGATTCCATGGCTGGCCGCCAGTCTGGCGCCGCCGGACGAGGCGGCGGGCGAGGGATGGCGGCCCAAGGCGCGGTTCGCCGGGATTCATCTGGCGGCGCTTCTGACCTTTTCGGCCCTGCACGTCAGCGGTTTCGTGGCGCTGAGGAAGCTGGGCTACGCCGTCATGGGGGCGGGCGCTTATCAATTCGGCGACCGGTTCGGCTATGAGCTGCGCAAGGACCTGGTGACCTATGTCCTGCTGGTCGGGGGCTTCCTGCTGACCGCCTATCTCCGGCGGCGGCGGGACGAACCGGTGCGGCCGGTCAGTTTCGACATTCGCGACGGCGCCCGCATCATCCGCGCGCCCCTGGCCGACATTCTGGCGGTCAGTTCGGCGGGGAACTATGTCGAGTTCGTGCTGGCGGACGGGCGGCGTCCGCTGATGCGCGCGACCCTGGCGGCGGTCGAGGCCGAACTGTCGCGGTTCGGCTTCGTGCGCGTCCATCGCTCGTGGCTGGTCAATGCAGAGCGCGTCACTGGTCTGCAACCCGACGGCTCCGGCGACTGGACCGTGGAACTGGGGGCGGTCAATGCGCCCCTGTCACGCCGCTATCCCGCCGCCCTGGTGACGCTGCGCGGCTAGCCGATCAGGGCCAGCCATTCGTCTTCGGTCAAAACCTGGACGCCGTGTTTTTCGGCGTCTTTCAGCTTGGAGCCGGCGCCGGGGCCGGCGACGAGGTAGTCGGTCTTTTTGGAGACGGAGCCCGAGACCTTGGCGCCCAGGCTTTCGGCGCGGGCCTTGGCTTCGTCGCGGGTGAAGCGTTCCAGAGCGCCGGTGAAGACGACGGTCTTGCCTGCGACCGGGGTGTCGGACTTGGGCCGTTCGGCGTCGAGGATCTGGGTCAGTTCGGCCTCGAGCGCGGCGACGACCTGAAGATTGTGCGGCTCGTGGAAGAAGTGGGCCAGGGCCAGGGCAGCGACGGGGCCGACGCCGGTGACGCCGGCGATCTGGTTCAGGATTTCGGACGGGCCTTCCTGGCGCGCCACCCGGGCCAGTTCGACCAGGCCGGACCAGTCGTCCGTCATTGTGGCCAGAGACCGGCGGGCGGGAGCGGCCATGCCGGGGAAGGCTTGGCTGATCTTCATGTCCATGGTCGCCTCGGGCCAGGGATCGGCGGCGGGGGGCGCGGCCTCGGCCATCAGGGTCAGGACGCGGGGCGATATGGCGTGGGCGGCGGCCAGGGCGGTCCAGGCGTCCGACGGCACGCCCGAAGCGGCCTGGAGACAGGCGGCCTTCAGCGCGGGCCAGGTTTCGAAGGCGCGAGCCAGGACGATGGAGGTCTGTTCGCCGATGTCGCGTATGCCCAGGCCGAACAGGAACCGGTCCAGCGAGATGACGCGGCGGGCGTCGATGCCGGCGACCAGGTTGCGGATGCTGGTTTCGCCATAGCCGTCGTCGCGTTCCAGTTCATTCAGCCGCGCCTCGTCGCGGGCCAGGCGGAAGATGTCGGCCGGTTCCTTGATCCAGCCGCGCGCATTGAAGGCGACCAACTGCTTTTCACCCAGGCCCTCGATATCGAAGGCGCGACGGCCGACGAAATGCTTGAGCCGTTCGACAATCTGGGCGTCGCAGATCAGGCCGCCGGTGCAGCGGCGCTTGACCTCGTCGCCCTCGCGCACAGCCTCGGAGCCGCAGACCGGGCATTTGTCGGGGAAGACATAGGGGACGGCGTCGGCCGGGCGCTGGTCGGGGACCACGCCCAGGATCTGGGGGATGACGTCGCCGGCGCGTTGCAGGCGCACCGTGTCACCGATGCGGACGTCCAGACGTTCGATCTCGTCTTCATTGTGCAGGGTGGCGTTGCGCACCACGACGCCGCCGACCGTGACTGGATGCAGACGGGCGACGGGGGTCAGGGAGCCGGTGCGGCCGACCTGGATGTCGATGCCTTCCAGCACCGTGGTCGCCTGTTGCGCCGGGAATTTGTGGGCGATGGCCCAGCGGGGGCTGCGGGCCACGAAGCCCAGGCGGCGCTGCCAATCCAGCCGGTCGACCTTGTAGACCACCCCGTCGATGTCATAGCCCAGCGCAGCCCGGTCGCGTTCAAGCTCGCGATAGACCTCGATCAGGCCCTCGGCGCCCTCGACCCGACGCGAGCGGGCGTTGACGGGGAAGCCCCAGGCCTTGAGCTTTTGCAGGGCCTCCCACTGGGTCTCGGCGAAGTCGCGGGAGTGTTCGCCCCAGGCGTAGGCGAAGAAGTTCAGCGGGCGTTTGCCCGTGATCCGGGCGTCCTTCTGGCGCAGGGAGCCGGCGGCGAAGTTGCGGGGGTTAGCGTAGGTGCGGCGGCCCTCGGCCTCTGCTGCGGCGTTGAAGGCGGCGAAGGCGTCATTGGGGGCGTATACCTCGCCCCGGATCTCGATCCGGTCGGGCCAGTCGTCGCCGGCTAAAGTCTGTTTCACATCGGCGATGGTGTTCAGATTGGCGGTGACGTCCTCGCCCGCACGACCGTCGCCGCGCGTGGCGCCGATGGTTAGCCGGCCGTCCACATAGAGGAGGTTGGCCGACAGGCCGTCGATCTTGGGCTCGGCGACGAAGGCGATGGGTTCGTCGGCGGGCAGTTTCAGGAAGCGGGCGATGCGGGCCACGAAGTCGCGCACCTCGCCCTCGTCGAAGGCGTTGTCCAGCGACAGCATGGGCACGCCGTGACGGACCTCGGCGAACTGGCTGGAGGCGACGGCGCCGACCTTGTTGGACGGGGAGTCGGGGCGGACCAGGTCGGGAAAGGCGGTCTCGATCTCCAGGTTCCGCGCGCGCAGGGCGTCGTAGTCGGCGTCGGAAATCTCGGGCGCCGCCTCATTATACAGGGCGTCGTGGCGGGCCATTTCGGCGGCCAGCCAGGCCAGTTCCTCGGCCGCGGTTTCGGCGGTCAGGTCTTCGACGGGCGGAAAGGGGGGAATCGCGCTGGACATGTCGGGGTCTCATTACCACGGGCTGACGTCAGGCGATCCGCACGCTAGGCTGAATCGTTATTCACGGAGTCGTCCATGTCGCCCGCCGCCGTCCGATCCCTTCTGCTCGGCGGATGCGCCGCCCTGGCCCTGACCGGATGCGTCGTCGAGCCGATCAGTCCGCCGCCGCCCGCGCCTGTCGTGCCCGCCGCTGAATACGGCCAGCTGCTGGACGATGTGCGGATCCTGTCGGCGGACGACATGGAGGGGCGGGGAACCGGAACGCCGGGCGGGGAGCGGGCGCGGGCCTATGTCGTCGCGCGGCTGGAGGCGTTGGGCGTCGCGCCCGCGCCCTTCGGGCGGCTGCAGCCGTTCGAGGGGACGGGGCCTTCGCCGCAGGGCCCGGCTGCCTATCGCGGGGTCAATGTGCTGGGCCTGATCCGCGGCACCCGTGTCGGCGACCGCTATATCGTGGTCAGCGCCCACTATGATCACGTCGGCATGCATGACGGCCAGATCTACAATGGCGCCGACGACAACGCCTCGGGTGTCGCCACCCTGCTGGAGCTGGCCAAACGGCTGAAGGCCCAAGCGCCGGAGCACAGCGTGCTGCTGGTCGCCTTCGACGGAGAGGAGCGAGGGCTGTTGGGCGCGCGGGAGTTCGTCAAGGCGCCGCCTGTGCCCCTGTCGTCCATCGCCCTGAACCTGAATTTCGACATGACGGCGCGGGCCGAGACCGACGGCCATCTGTGGGTCACGGGGACCTATCAGCACCCCAACCTGCGCCCGATCCTGGAGCCCCTGTCGGCGGTCGGGCCGGTCAGTTTCGCCTTCGGCAAGGACACGCCGCAGGACGAGGGCGAGAACAACTGGGTCTCGGCGTCGGATCACGGCGCCTTCCACGACAAGGGGGTGCCCTTCCTCTATATGGGCGTCGACTATCATCCCGATTATCACCGCCCGACCGACGACTTCGAGCGGATCAAGCCCGAGGTCTTCACCTCGGCGACGGAACTGGCCATCGCCGGATTCCGGGCTCTGGATCGGTCGCTGGATCGATGATCCGGCGTTTCCTGCTCCCGACCCTGGTCTGTCTGGCCGCGCTGGCCGGCTGCGAGCGGCGCGAGGCGGAGCCTGAGTCCACGGCGTCGGCGCCCGTCGCCCCGGCGGCCTTCCAGCATAGGCTTGAGGGCGATATCTCCGGCGACTATCGGCCCGTGTCCGAGCCGACCCAGGCCTGGCGGGTCGAGAGCCTGTTCATCGGCCAGGCCTCGGCGCTGGCTGCGTGGGAGGCGGGGCAGAGGGGGACGGCGCCCCTGATCCTGACGCTGTCGGGGCCGGAGGGGACGGTGCAGGTGGCGCCGCGCGCCTATGACCTGACCGACCAGAGCCTGCATTTCGTCGGCGAGACGCCCGACGGCCAGCCGACCACCCTGGACGCCCGCATCGATCCCGGCGCCCTGGCGACCGCGCGCCGCAATCTGGGCGACCGCACCCCCGTGATCACCGGCGCGGTGACGGTGAAGGGGCAGAGGGTCCCTTTCAGCCTGGGCTGGTGGAACGGCGACTGATCCGGTCAAGGCCCGTGTCGGCGGCGTTCAGCTCTGATGCGAAGCCGTGTTTGGTGTGACGTCATTGATCTGAAAACAGATCAATTGTTGCAAAAGCTATTCTATTTCTCCGCAAAACCTCCGCCGAACCTTCATGCCAGGGCGCATGCGCCGTCACACAGCATCCCTAATGACTGCAGCCGGGCAGGAGGGACGATAACGTCATCGCGGCCGGGCATGAGCTCGGGCGTCCCCTGTCATAGCTCTTTGACCAGACACGGTGGACTGATGATGACCGGCCTTCAGATGAAAACCCTTCTCGTGACGGCGGTCAGCGCCCTCGCACTCGCCGCCTGCGGTTCCGCCGAAGTGGCTTCGCCTGGTGAAGGCGATTTCGGCAACGGCGGCGGCACGACCCCCACCACGCCGACCACCCCCACGCCCGGCACCCCCGCCGCCGACTGCCCCACCGGCCTGTCGAACGTCGGCACCATCGCCAACGGCACCCTGCGCGTCTGCCAGCTGCCGACCCAGGTCCTGGGCAACCTGACCCTGGCTGTCCGCGCCGGCACCATCTATGCGATCAGCGGCCGCACTGAAGTGGGCACCGATCGCGGCATCGACCCCGCTTCGACCACCGGCACCCAGGGCATCCTGACCATTGAACCGGGCGTGAAGCTCTTCGCTTCCAGCGGCGGCGACTATCTGCTGGTCAATCGCGGCTCGCAAATCTACGCGGAAGGCACCGCCACCAACCCGATCATCTTCACCAGCCGCCAGGACATCGAGGGCACGGCCACCGCGACCTCGCAAGGTCAGTGGGGCGGCATCGTCCTCGCCGGCCGCGCACCGCAGGCCAACTGCCAGCTGACCGCCCCGGTCACCTGCACCGGTCAAGTCGAGGGCACCAACGCCTTCTTCGGCGGCAATACGGCCACGGACAACTCAGGCCGCCTGCGCTATGTCCAGATCAAGTATTCGGGCTTTGAAATCTCGACCGGCAATGAACTCCAGGCCCTGACTCTGGCCGGCGTCGGTTCGGGCACGACCCTGGAATATATCCAGTCGTACAACAGCTCGGATGACGGCATCGAAATCTTCGGCGGCAACGCCAACCTGAAGCACATCGTCATCAACGGCGCCGACGACGACGGTCTGGACACCGACACCGGCTGGCGCGGCGGCGCTCAGTTCGGCATCGTGACCCAGCGTGCGCCGAACTCGACCAGCCGTTCGGCCGGCTTCGAGTTCTCGTCCGCCCCGACCTCGACCGCCTACGCCTCGCGGTACCTGTCGCAGCCCAAGATCGCCAACTGGACCCTGGTCGGCCGCAACGCCCCGACCGACGCTCACACGGTCATGCACTTCGACACAGGCACCAACCCGAACCTGATCAATATCGTCGCCACCTCGACGGCGGGTTCGGTTGCGGGCTGCTTCGACATCGCCGACGGCGACACCCAGACCAGCTTCGACAGCGGTTCGACGCCTTCGCTGCGCTCGATCTACATGTCCTGCTCGATCGCCTACCGTCCGGCCAACGTCGCCCGCTCCACGGCGGTGTTCACCAACGCCCGCAACACCAATGTCACGGCGCTGGGAACCTCGACCCTGACCGCTCCGGCCTCGGGCACGACCATCACCAACCAGAACCTGGCCTTCATCAACGGCGCCAACGAAAACGCCGTGACGGCCGTCGATCCGAAGACGGTCTACAGCTTCTTCGACAGCGTGACCTACATCGGCGCGGTGCGGAACGCCCAGGACACCTGGTGGCAGGGTTGGACCTGCGGCCTGACCTCCGGCTCGACCTGCTGACGATGACAGCGCCGGCGGCGACCATGAGGTCGCCGCCGGTTCTTCGCGTTTCCTGACCCCTTCAAGGCGCAGACCATGAATAGACTTACTCTGACCCTGAGCGGGGTCCTTCTCGCCACCAGTGCGCTTATCGCGCCAGGCCTGGCTTTCGCCCAGGCAGCGTCTCCGACCGACCAGACTCCGGCGGAGCAGATTGAAGAACAGCCCACCGAAGTCGGCGAGATCGTCGTCCTCGGCCGCTATATTCCAGAACCCAATCGCGAAAGCTCCGAAGTCGCGGCCTTCCTGACGTCCGAGGACCTGGAGCGCACCGGCGACAGCAACGCCGCCGCCGCCCTGACCCGCGTCACCGGCCTGTCGATCGTCGAGGGCCGCTTCATCTATGTGCGCGGCCTGGGCGAGCGCTATTCGTCGGCCCTGCTGAACGGTTCGCCTCTGCCCAGCCCCGAGCCGCTTCAGCGCGTCGTTCCTCTGGACCTGTTCCCCTCCAGCATTCTGGACAGCGTGACGGTTCAGAAGACCTATTCGCCGAACTTCCCGGGTGAGTTTGGCGGCGGCGTCATCGATCTGCACACCATCGACGCCCCGAACGAACCCTTCTTCAATATGAAGCTCTCTCTGGCCGGCAACACCGAGTCGACCGGCAAGGAAGGCCTGATCTATTACGGATCGCGCACCGACTTCACCGGCTTCGATGACGACACGCGCGAAGTGCCCGGCGCAATCCGCATCGCCTTCGACCAGGGCAAGCAGATCAACAGCGCCAACTTCACGGCCGATCAGCTGCAGACCATGGGTCAGTCGCTGAGCAATGCGCCGCTGCGTCTGTTGCAACGTGAAAAGACCCCGATCGACGGCGGCGTGGAATTCGCCGGCGGTTTCTCGCATGACACGGGCATCGGCACGCTCGGCCTGGTCGCCGTGGCCGGGTATGACAACAGCTGGCAGGCGCGTCGCGGCGTTCAGGAAGAGGGTCAGTTCCAGGGTGAAGTTCTGGTGCCCGTCTCGACCTACGCGGTTGAATCCAATCAGAACGACATTCGCCTGAACCTCCTGGGCGGCCTGTCCCTTTCGAACGCCGATCATGAAGTGAAGTGGACCAACTTCTACGTCCGCAACACCACCAAGGAAGCCCGCTCGGTCGCGGGGCCCGATTTCGACGCCGGCGGCAGCGTGATCCGCAATGACTATACTGAGTGGTTCGTGCGCCAATTGTTCACCAGCCAGCTGGCCGGCGAGCACGAGTTCATGGACGGTTCGCTTCAAATCGACTGGCGCGCGGCCTATGCCAAGACCTCGCGCGACGCGCCCTATGAATCGCGCTTCCAGTACGGCGTCAACGCGGACGGCGACTACATCCACAACGTCCAGGGCAATCTGATTTCGTTCAGCGAACTGGACGATGACATCGTCTCGGGCGGTCTGGACGTGGCCTATACTCTGCCGTTGTCTTCGGCCCGTGAAGCCATCATCAGCGCCGGTGTGGCCTCGTTCGACAACAACCGTGAAGCCTCGCGCCATGACCTTCAGTTCGAAGCCGTCAATGGTCTGACCGACAGCCAGCGCCTGTCGCGCATCGACTATCTGTTCTCGGACTACAACATCAATCCGACGACGCTGCAGCTGCGTGAAATCGCCGGCAGCAACGGCGCCAGCGCCTATGACGCCGAACTTCAGGTCAACGCCGCCTACGCCATGGTCGATGCGGAGATCATCCCCCTGGTTCGCACTACGGTGGGCGTGCGCTTCGAAGACGGTCAACAGAGCGTCACGCCGCGCGACCTGTTCGGTGGTACCTCGACCTATGAAGCCACGGAGATCGAGGAACAGTACTGGCTGCCCTCGCTGACGGCGACGTGGAACTTCGCCGAGGATCAGCAACTGCGCTTCGGCGTGTCACAGACGATCGGCCGCCCTCAGTTCCGCGAACTGGCGCCCCAGGCCTATACCGACCCGGAAAGCGACCGCATCTTCATCGGCAACCCCTATCTGGTGGACACCGAGCTGCTGAACCTGGACGCGCGGTACGAATGGTACTTCGCCCGCCAGCAGTTCATCACCGCCGGCGTCTTCTACAAGGATATGGACAAGCCGGTTGAGTCCGTCATCGTCGATGTCGGCAACCAGCGCCAGCAATCCTACCTGAACGCGCCCAAGGCGACCATCATGGGCGCCGAGGTCGAGGTGAAGAAGTATTTCGAGTTCCCCGACCAGGGCATGAGCTTCATCGCCAACAAGCGTTGGCTGGTTCAGGCCAACTACACCTACTCGGACTCCGAGGTTAAGGTCGGCGACGGCGACACCGTCCTGACCCTGGGTGGCGCGGGTACGCCCGAACAGGCGTCCTTCTTCATCCAGGACGGCAGCCGTCTGCAAGGCCAGTCGGACCACGTCGCTAACCTGCAACTGGGTTGGGAAGACGACACCGCCCGGTCGCAGGCGACGATCATCGTCAACTATGTCAGCGACCGGATCACCGCCCGCGGCGCCGGCACCGGCTCAAGCCGCGAGCCCGACTTCATCCAAGAGCCGGGCGTCTTCCTGGACTTCGTCTATCGCAAGGACTTCACCGTCATGGCCCGCGACATGGGCTTCGCCCTGGAACTGCGGAACCTGCTGGGAACCGAGTTCGACGAATATCAGGAGCTGGGCAACAAGATCCGGGTCAACAACTATGACCTGGGTCAGAGCGCCTCGGTCAGCCTGACCGCCCGCTTCTGATTTCAGAAACAGGCGACGCGTTTGCGACCGGGAAGCTTTCGGCTTCCCGGTCGCTTTCGTTTAAATGATCCGTGTAGATCGTATCTGTCACCAGATGTTCTTCGCGTCTTCACACTTCGGTGCGGCCCGCATACGGACGATTAGTCTAGATCGCGGCATGGCCGTCGGGGGTCGGAACAGGCATGACGTCGTGATCGCGGCTTTCCGTAGTTTTAACGTCTCTTCGGCGACCGACCGTATGCGTCGTCTGCCGCTGCGTCGCATCGTCGAGGTGGTGCTGGTCCTGCTGCTGCTGGTTCAGGCGGGGCGGCTGGTCTGGCTGTTCGCGGGGCCTCAGCCGAAGCTCGAACCGGCCGGCGTCACGGCCCCGGCGGGGCCGGTGGACCTGAGTATTCTGTCGCGTTTCGACGCCTTCTTCCGCACGGGCGGGCAGGGCGCCCTGGCCGGCGCCTCGGGTGCGGACGCCAGCCAGATGCGGCTGTTCGGCGTGCGCGCGGGCGGCGCGGGCGGCGGATCGGCCATCATCGGTCTGGCGGACGGGCGTCAACTGTCCGTCGGCGTCGGCGAGGAGGTCGAACCCGGCCTGGTCTTGCAGTCTGTCGGGTCGGATTTCGTCACCCTCGCGCGCGGCCAGTCCTTGAGCCGTCTGGAATTCGCCGACACGCCCGCCGGCGCCGCCGCGCCCCCCCCGCCGCCGTCGACGCCTCAGGTGGTGGCCCCCCCGGCCGCCGCGCCGGTCTCGGCCCAGGGGGCGGTTGTCGATCCCCAGCGGCTGATGGCCCAGGCCTCGCTGCGGCCGCGAATTCAGGGGCTGGGCGTCAACGGCTTCACTGTTTCTTCCGCCGGCAATGCGTCGGAGCTGCGCAGCGCCGGGCTTCAGTCGGGCGACGTCATCCTGTCCGTCAACGGCGTGGCGCTGAACAGCCCTCAGGCCATCGGCGCCCTGCGCGGCCAACTGGCCAGCGCGCCTTCGGCCGAAATTCAATATGAGCGCGCGGGCGAGACGCGCACCACCACCATAAGGACGCGTCCATGACCGCCTCTCTGCGCAATCGCCTGAAGCGCTCCGGCGTCGGCGCCCTCGCTGCCGTCCTGGCCCTGCAGGCGCCCCTGGCCGCCGCGCCCGTCATGGCGCAGGAGGCGCGCCAGACCCTGAACGTCCAAGGCGCCGACATCCGCGCCTTCATCCAGGACGTGGCTCGCACGACAGGGCGCACCTTCATCGTCGATCCCGCTGTGACCGGGACGGTGACGGTGACCAGCGACCGCCCGCTGGGCCGCGCCCAGATGTTCGAGGTCTTCCTGTCCACCTTGCGGGCCAACGGCCTGGTCGTCACACCGACCCAGTCAGGCGCCTATCGCATCAGCCCGGCCCAGGGCGCGGCCCAGGGGCCGTCGACCGTCGGCGCAGAGCGGTTCTCGACCGAGGTCTTCCAACTGCGCAATATCGACGCGGCGTCCGCCGCCGAGACGATCCGGCCCCTGGTCGGGGCCCAGGGCCAGGTCCTGGCCAATCCCGGCGCCAACAGCGTGGTGGTGGCGGACTTTTCGGACAATCTGGCGCGTATCCGCTCGCTGATCGGCCGGATCGACGTGGACCGGTCCAGCTATGAGGTGGTGGCGCTGGAGAACGCCTCGGCGCGAGAGATCGCCGGGGTTCTGCAGCAAGTGATGGCCGCGCCGAGCGGCGGCGGCCAGGGAATGGTCACGGTCACGGCGGTCGAGAGCTCGAACTCCATCGTCCTGCGCGGCGACGGCCAGGCCCTGGCGCGGGTGCGCGGCCTGATCCACGACCTGGACGGCCGGTCGCGCGCCAGCCAGGACGTCAATGTCGTCTTCCTGGAACACGCCAACGCCGAACAGCTTCTGCCCGTGCTGCAACAGGTGGTCGGCCAGCCGGTCACGGCCTCGAGCAGCACGAGCCAGGGCTTGCGCACCGCACCGACCGGATCGACGACCGGCGCGTCCAGCGGCCTGTCCCGCACCGCCGCCAGCCTTGGAGGCGCGGAGGCAAACACCGGCGCCATCGGCTCGTCCACAGTGACGGCCACCGGCCAGCGCGCCACCATCGCCCGCTTCCCCGGCGCCAACGCCCTGGTCATTGCAGGGCCGGCCGATATGCAGCGGACCCTGGCCGACGTCATCCGGCGGCTGGACGTGCGCCGTCAGCAGGTGCTGATCGAGGCCATCGTGGTCGAGCTGAGCGACAACGCCGTGCGCGAGCTGGGTGTCCAGTGGCTTTACGGCGGCGAGAACGGCGTCGGCCTGACCAACTATACCGACAACGCGACCCCGCTGGTGAACATCGCCGGCGGCGCCTACTCGGCGCAACTGGACGATGACGATCCGCTCAAGGAACAGCTGCAAAACCTGGCCCTTAACAGTCTGTCGGGCGCCAACGGCTTCGTCGGCGGCGCCGCCGTGGACATCGGCGGCGGTCTGTTCGGCTTCATCATCAACGCGGCCAAGACCGACAAGGGCTCGAACCTGCTTCAGACCCCGTCGATCATGACGCTGGACAACGAAGAGGCCACCTTCCTGGTCGGGCAGGAGGTGCCGATCACGACCGGCCAGACTTTGCTGGACGGCAACTCCAACCCCTTCACCACGACCGATCGGAAGGACATTGGCGTGCGGCTGACGGTCAAACCCCAGATCAACGCCGGCGGCTCCATCACCCTGACGCTGCGTCAGGAGGTCTCGGCCATCAACGGCGGGCTGACCAGCAGTTCGACGGACCTGGTGCTGGACAAGCGGGAACTGCAGACGACCCTGGTGGTCGATGACGGCGACATCGCAGTCGCCGGGGGGCTGCTGGACCAGAACGACATCATCCAGACCGACAAGATCCCGGGCCTGGGCGACCTGCCCGGCGTCGGCGCCCTGTTCCGCTCGAACAGCCGCCAGCGGGGGCGGACCAATCTGATGGTCTTCCTGCGGCCCACCATCGTTCGCACGCGTGAAGAGGCCCAGGGCCTGGCCGCCGACCGCTGGGGCTATATGCGCGATCAGCAGCAGGCGGTGCAGCCGGATCGCGAGCCCAGCCTGGACGCCCTGGTGCGCGACTATATGCGGACACAGGCGCCGGCCGCCCCGGCCAGCGGCGAACCCATGGTCATCGCCCCGACCACGGAGGTGGCGGCGCCCGTGGCCCCGGTCGAGGTCGCGCCCCTGCCGCCGACCGGGAACTGATCCCATGATCACCCTGGTCAGCCCCAGCCTGCCCTATGGATTCGCCAAACGGCACGGCGTCCTGCTGCTGGACGCCGGCGAGGTGGCGCGTGTAGGGCTGCGCGAGGGGGCGGACCCCAAGGCCCTGATCGAGGCGCGTCGCGTCCTGGGTCGGCCGCTGGCGGTCGAGACGCTGAGCCAGGCGGCCTTCGACCGCCAACTGTCGGAGGTCTATGCCGGCGATCATCTGGCGGCGACCGACGGCGATGATCTGGACATGCCGGCCGGGCTGGACAGTCTGATCGACGACATCCCGGCGGCGGCGGACCTGCTGGATACGGCCGATGACGCCCCGGTGATCCGGCTGATCAACGGGATCATCGCCGAGGCGGTGCGGACGGGCGCCTCCGACATCCATCTGGAAACCTATGAGACCGCCCTGCTGGTGCGGATGCGGATCGATGGGGTTCTGCGCGAGGCCCTGAGCCTGAACCCGCGCATCGCGCCCCTGCTGGTGTCGCGCATCAAGGTGATGGCGCGGCTGGACATCGCCGAGAAGCGCGTCCCGCAGGACGGGCGCATCCCCCTGGCCCTCGGCGGCAAGACGCTGGACGTGCGGGTCTCGACCCTGCCGTCGCGTGGCGGCGAGCGGGTGGTGATGCGGATCCTGGACAAGGATCAGGCCGGACTGACCCTGGACCGGCTGGGCATGGGGCCCGACGCGCTTGTCGCCTTCCGCGCGGCCCTGGCCGAACCGAACGGCATCATTCTGGTCACGGGGCCGACGGGGTCCGGCAAGACCACCAGCCTGTACGCCGGCCTGGCCCTGCTGAACGATCAGACGCGCAATATTCTGACGGTCGAGGATCCGGTCGAATACGCCATCGACGGCGTCGGCCAGACCCAGGTCAACACCAAGGTCGGCATGACCTTCGCCGCGGGCCTGCGCGCCATCCTGCGCCAGGATCCGGACGTGGTCATGGTGGGGGAAATCCGCGACGTGGAGACGGCGGGGGTCGCGGTTCAGGCCGCCCTGACCGGCCACCTGGTGCTGTCCACCGTCCACACCAATGATGCGGCGGGGGCGGTGACGCGGCTGCGCGACATGGGGGTGGAGCCCTTCCTGCTGGCCTCGACCCTGCGGCTGATCGTGGCCCAGCGGCTGGTGCGCCGGCTGTGCGAGCATTGCCGCACGCCGGAGGTCGCCGACAAGCCGACCGCGAAACTGATCGGCGCCAAGGCCGGGGTGCGCGTCTGGCGTCCGCACGGCTGCGCCCATTGCAGCAGCACCGGCTATGTCGGCCGGGTCGGCCTGTACGAAGTGCTGAAGATCGACGACCGTGTACGCCGTCTGATCGCGGCCGAGGCGGACGAGGACGCGGTGGTCGCCGCCGCCTTCGCCGGGGGCGGAACCTTGACGGAACGCGCGCGCGCCCTGGTGCTGGACGGCGTCACCTCGGTCGAGGAGGCGGTGCGCGTCGCCCGCCAAGAGACCGCGACCGATCCGGCGGAGGCGGCCTGATGGCGGCCTTCGACTATGTCGCCGTCGATGCGGCGGGCCGCACCGTCTCCGGCGCCGTCACGGCGGCGGACGAGGCGACGGCGCGAGGGCAGTTGACGCGTCGCCGGCTGATGCCGCTGGAACTGACGCCGGCCCGGATGGCGGCGCGGTCCGAACGGGGCGGCTCAGGTTCGGTCCGGGGCGACCGGCTGAACGCCAAGACCCTGGCCCTGACCACCCGCCAACTGGCCACCCTGATCTCGGTCGCGCCCATCGAAGAGGCCCTGCGCACCTTGGCGCTTCAGGCGGACCGGCCGGTCGTGCGGCGGGTTCTGGAAGGCGTCCATGCCGGGGTGATGGAAGGGCGGCGTCTGTCGGACGCCATGGCGCTTCAGGGCCAGGCTTTTCCGCCCCTGTACCGGGCCATGGTCTCGGCCGGGGAACAATCGGGCGCCTTGCAGCCGATCCTGGAACGCCTGGCCGACGGCTTGGAGCGGGACCAGCAGGTCCGCGGCAAGGTGATCACCGCCGTGGTCTATCCCAGCGTCCTGGCCGTCGTGGCCCTGGGCGTGATCAGCATTCTGATGACCTTCGTCGTGCCCAAGGTGGTCGATCAGTTCGAGAGCATGAACCAGACCCTGCCGCTGCTGACGCGGCTGGTGATCGGGGTGTCGGACTTGATGCGGAACTGGGGCTGGCTGTTCCTGATCGTGCTGGCCGGGCTGATCGCCGCAGGCGTTGTCGTGCGGCGCCGACCCGAGATCCGGCTGCGGATCGACCAGACGATGCTGAAATTGCCGGTCATCGGCCGGCTGACGCGGGATCTGCACGGCGCCAAGATGGCGCGCACCCTGTCGACCATGATCGCCGCCGGCCTGCCGGTGCTGGAAGGCCTGACCATCACCGCCCGCACTGTGTCCAACATGGCTCTGCGTCAGGCGACGGAATCCATGGGCGAGGCGGTGCGCGAGGGCGGGGGGCTGTCGGCCGCCATGCGCCGCGCCGACGTCTTTCCCCCGCTGCTGGTCTATATGACCGCCTCGGGCGAGAGCAGCGGACGGCTGGAGCCGATGCTGGAACGCGCCGCCGACTATCTGGAACGCGAGTTCTCGACCTTCACCGCCGTGATGCTGAGCCTGCTGGAGCCCGCCATCATCGTTGTCATGGGCGGGGTGGTCGCGATGATCGTCCTGTCGATCCTGCTGCCCATACTTCAGATCAACACCCTGGCCATGGGGTGAGGAGAGTTTAGTGATGACGTCAGAAAATCAGAACAAGCGTAAGAAGCGTCAGGGTTTCACCCTGGTCGAGCTGATGGTGGTCATCGTCATCATCGGCCTGCTGGCGACGGTCGTCGCCCTGAACGTCCTGCCCAGCCAGGACCGGGCCATGGTCGGCAAGGCCAAGGCGGATATCTCGGTTCTGGAACAGGCGATCGAGACCTATCGCCTGGACAATCTGAACTTCCCCACCGACCAGCAGGGACTCGAGGCCCTGGTCGCGGCGCCGGCCGGTCTGACCCAGCCGGAACGCTATCGTCAGGGCGGCTATGTGCGCCGTCTGCCGGAAGACCCGTGGGGCAACCCCTACCGCTACCGTCGCCAGAGCGCGCACGGCCAGCAGTTCGACGTCTACTCCCTTGGGGCGGACGGCAAGGAAGGGGGCGAGGGCAATGACGCGGACCTCGGCAACTGGCAGGGCTAGCCTTCAGCGTCGCCGTTCTGGATTCACCCTCGTCGAGCTGATGGTCACGGTGGCCGTCATCGGATTGGCGGCGGGGGCGGTGGCCCTGTCCTTGCCTGACCCTCGACCCGCCGTGGGCCTGGAGGCGGAGCAGTTCGCCGCCCGACTGTCGCGCGCCCGCGAGGAGGCGATCCTGACCAATCGGCCGGTGGCGGCCGATGCGGACACGGCCGGCTACGGCTTTTCCAGTTTCGACGGCGCCGTCTGGACGCCGCTGAACGGCGTCTTCATCGCCCGCACCTGGGGCGAGGGCGTCGCAGCGCCGGCGGATCCCGTGCGCATCGTCTTCGATCCTACCGGCGTGGCCGACCCGGCGCGCGTCCGGCTGACCCGCGACAACCAGTCCCGCACCGTCACGGTCGATGGCGCGGGCGAGGTGTCGATCCATGGTTGACTTCGCCCCAGCGTGGCGACGCCGCCCGGCGAGCGGCAGGGCTCAACACGCCCGCGCCGGGTTTACGTTGATCGAAATGCTGGTGGCCCTGGCGGTGTTCGCCCTGGCGGCCATGGCCCTGTTGAACCTGTCGGGCGAGAGCACCCGTTCCGCCGTGCGCGTCGAGGCGCGCACCCTGGGCGGTCTGGTGGCCGAGAATGTTGCAGCCGAGGCCATGATCGCGCCCAGCCTGCCGGTCGGCGAAGTCAGCGGCGAAACCCAGATGGCCGGCCGCGTCTGGCGCTGGCGTCGCGTTGTCACCGGGACGGAAGTCGCCGGCATGGGCCGGATCGACGTGCGGGTCTTCACTGAAGAGGGCCAGGTGGCGGACCGCGTCCTGTTCCGGGCGGCCGGGGCATGAGGCCGTCGGGTACGAAGCCGCGGGATCGGCGGGCGGGGTTCACCCTGGTCGAGGTCCTGGTCTCGCTGGCCATCTTCGCCCTGTTGGCCGGGGCCGGCGCCCTGGTGCTGAGTCAGACCATCGACACCCGGTTCGCCATTCGCGCCGAGACCGACCGCACCGGCGATCTGCAGCGGACGCGCGCCCTGCTGAAGGCCGATCTGGCCCAGGCGGCGCCGCGTCGCACGCGCGGCCCGACCGGCCGGCCCCTGCCGCGCGCCCTGATGGGGCAGGAGACGCCCAGCGACCCTATTCTGGTCCTGGTTCGCAACGGGTGGTCCAATCCGGATGGGGCGGCGCGCCCATCGCTGCAGAGGGTCGAATACCGGGTGGTCGAGGATCGGCTGGAACGTCGCGTCTCCCCCTATCTTGACGGCGCCCGCGCTGGACCGCCCCAGGTTCTGTATCGCGGGGTCAAGGACGCAACAGTGACCTTCATCCTGAACGGATCCGAGGCCCCGGCCTTCATCTCGACCAGCGACCGGCCGTTGCCGGACGCGGTGCGGATCGTCATGACCCTGGACGGTTTCGGCCGCCTGGATCAGCTGTTCCTGGTCGCCGCTGCATGAGACGGCTGCGGGGATCGCGCGAGGGCATGGCCCTGCTGACCGTGCTGCTGCTGGTGGCGGTGATGGCGGTCGTGGCGGTCGCCATTCTGGACGACGTGCGCTTCTCGGTGCGCCGCACCACCAACGCCGAGACCCAGGCCCAGGCCCAATGGTACGCCGCCGGCGCCGAAAGTCTGGCGCGGCGCCAGATCGCCGACCTGATGAAGGCCGATCCCGCCCGCACCCCGCTGGAGCCGCGCTGGAACGGCCGAGTGCTGGAGTTTCCGGTGGAGGAGGGGACGATCCGCGCCGTGATCACGGACGGCCAAGCCTGTTTCAACCTGAACAGCCTGGTGTTCGGCCAGGGCGAGGACCTGTTCCCCCGCCCCGAAGCCACGACCCAGTTCGTCGCCCTGGGGGCCGCCCTGGGCCTGTCGCGCGCCCGGATGGCGGCTGCGGCCGCCGCCCTGACCGACTGGATGGACAATGACGCCGAAGCTTCGCCCGGCGGGGCCGAGGATGCGCGTTACGCCGGCCTGTCCACGCCGTATCGCACCGGCGGCGTCATCCTGGCGGACGTCAGCGAGATGCGGGCGGTCGCCAATATGGACGACGACCTGTATCGGCGGCTGCGCCCCTATGTCTGCGCCCTGCCGGCGACCACCCAGACCACGCTGAACATCAACACCCTGACCCCGGCCGAGGCGCCCCTGCTGGTCATGCTGACCCAAGGTGAAGTGGGACTTCAGGGCGCGCGCGCCGCCATCGCCGCGCGGCCGGTTCTGGGCTGGTCCAGCGTCGACGCCTTCTGGGGCCAGCCGGCGCTCAAGGGCTTCACGCCTGATGAGGAGACAAGCGGGCAAGTCTCGCTGTTGACACGCTATTTCGATCTTCGGGTCGATATCGATTACGGCGGCGCCCACGCCGTCCGCACTGCTCTCCTGTACGCCGCGCCGGACGGCGCCGTGCGCACTGTCATTCGCCGCTGGACCCCTGAAGAATGAGCCAGACCCGTATCGTCATCATCCCCCCGGCGGCCTCGATGCCGGCGCCCTTCCTGACGTTCGACGCCGGGGGACGGGTGCTGCAACGCGGCTCCCTGTTGCTGGAAGACTCGGCCGCGGCGCCCGATGTCCGCCCCGATCTGCGAACGGTGGCCGTCGCCCCGGGCGCCGATGTCCTGGTGCGCTGGCTGGACCTGCCGGTCGGCGGGGCGGCCCAGGTGCGGGCGGCGGCGCGTTGGGCCTTGAAGGACGATCTGGCCGGCGATCCTGAGCGCACGGTCGTGGCCCTGGGCCCGGTCGTCGGCGAGGGGCCGCGTCTGGTCGCCGCCGTGGGTGCGGGTCTGCTGGAGGCGTGGATCGACTATCTGGCCGCCCTGGGCGTGACGCCGGCCGCCGTTGTGCCCGACTGTCTGATCCTGCCGGCGCCGGCGGACGACGCGCTCAGCGCCGCCGTCTTCGGGGCCGACATGGGTCTGCGCGGCATGGATTTCGCGGCCACGGTCCAGTCCGATCTGGTCGAGGCGGTGGCGGGCGGGCGCCCGTTGATCCGCGTGGACGATCCCGAGACGATGGAGCGGCTGCTGGCGGCCGCAGCGGCGGCGCCGGCCGTTGATCTGTTGTCCGGCCTGGAGCGCAGGCGCGAGGTCCGGGCGGGCGGCTGGCGGTTGGCGGCCGGTCTGGCGGCGGCTCTGGTGGTGTCGCCCCTGATCCTGACCCTGGCCGCCGGCGCGCGCGATCAGGTCGCCGCCGACCGGGCCGAACGCCGGACCCTGGCCCTGATCAGCGAAACCCTGCCCGACGCCGCCCGCGCCAGCGATCCGATGGAGGCGGCGCGTCGCCAGATCGCCGTGGCCCCGCCGCCGGGCGGCCTGGCCTCGGTCAGCGCCGCCCTGTTCGCTGCCGTGGAACAGGTCGAGGGCGCGGAACTGGACAGTCTGAGCGCCGATCCCGGCCAGGGGGTGCGCGCGACCGTCAGCTATCCGGCCTTTTCGGATCTGGAGACCTTGAGGACCGCCCTGGCCGCCTCGGGCCTGTCCATGTCCGACGCCTCGACCGTCGAGGACGGCGGGCGGGTGGTCAGTGAAATCATCGTGGGAGGCGCCGCATGAACGGCCTGATGTCTCAAGCCGCCGCCTGGTGGGACGGCCGCACCCTGCGCGAGCAGCGGATGCTGGCGGTGATGGGCCTGGCGATCGCCGCCGTTCTGGTCTGGCTGCTGATCGTTCGTCCGGCCTGGGCCTGGCGGGCCGATGCGGCCGAGGCGCGGGCCGTGGCCGAGGCCGATCTGGTCCTGGTTCAGACGGCGACGGGTCGTATGGTGCGGACCGACGCCGCCAGCAGCGACGTCGATGTCGCGGCGGTGGTCGCCGAGGTGGGGTCGATCACCGGGGTGACGCCGATCATGGGCATGTCGTCGGACGGCGGTCTGGGCTTCAGCCTGACCAATGTCTCCAGCGCGGCGGCCTTCGGCTGGCTGGCGGCCCTGCATGACCGCAAGGTCGAGGCCACGACGCTGAACGTCGTCGAAAACGCCGATGCGACGATCAGCGTCGAGGGCGCGCTGGCGCCCGCCAGCTGAGCCACGCGTGAGCGCGGTTCTGCAGCGCCTTACCCCAGGGTCAAGGTCCTCAGGCGCAGAAGCCGGTCACCGGCCGTGATGAACAGGCTCCGGCCGTCCTCGCCGAAGGTGCAGTTCGCCGCCGCCCCGCCTGTGTCGATGCGGCCCAGGCTGCGCCCCTCGGGGGTCAGAACATGGATCCCGCCGGGACCGGTGGCGAACAGATGGCCCGCGCGATCAACGGCCAGACCATCCGGCAGGCCTGGATTGGACGGCCCGACCTGGTCGGAGAAGTCCATCAGCACCCGCGACTTCATCGCCGGGCCGGTCTGGGTCAGATCATAGGCCAGCAATAACGGGTGTTCGGGATCCGAGACCGCCACATAGAGGGTGCGCTGATCCGGCGACAGGCCGACGCCGTTGGGGAAGGTGAGACTGTCGTCCAGCAGCGTTACGGCGCCTTCGGGATCCAGCCGATAGACGCCGTTGTAGGCCGTCTCCTTCAGCGGCGAACGGTCCATGTCCTTCAGCCCATAGGGCGGGTCGGTGAAGAAGATCGCGCCGTTCGACGCCTGGACCAGGTCATTGGGCGAACTGAAGCGGGCGTCGCCATAGCGGGTCGCCAGCAGGGTCTTGGCGCGGGTGGCCAGATCGACGCGCGCGATGGCGCGGGCGCCATGATCGGCCATCAGGATCGAGCCGCCGGGGCCGACGATCAAACCGTTCGACCCTGGCTCACGAAAGACCGAGGCGTCCGGCCCATCATAGCCCGACGGCTCCATGAAGACAGAGAGGCCGTCCCGTTCCGACCAGCGATGGATCCGGTTCTCGGGCACGTCGCTGAACAGCAGATAGCCGCCGTCGGCGATCCACACCGGGCCTTCGGACCAGGTGAAGCCCGAGGCGAGCGTCTCCAGCCGCGCGTCCGGGGCGACCAGGCGGTCCAGCGCCGGGTCGTGGCGGATCACGTGGGAAGCAGAGGCGGAGCGGGCCGAGGCGCAGCCGGCGCCGACGAGGCTTCCAGCGAGGCTGCCCGCAAGAACGAGACGACGAGAGAGGGGCAGGGCGAGACTCCGGGAGTTAAGGGGAAGGGCGGGCGTCAGAGCGAGACGGCGCGACGCTCGCGGGCGGATTGATAGATGGCTTCGATGATCCGCAGATCCCGAAGGCCTTCCTCGCCCGAGACGATGGGCTCGGCGCCGGTCATCACGCATTGGGACAGGTGATCCAGCTGAGCCGAAAACTGGTTCTGGGGCGTCTCGGGAACCGCATGGTCTTCGGTGCGCCAGTCCTTCATCCGGCGCAGGCGATTGCCGGAATAGGCGGTGGCCGGCTCCGCATCCACCCAGCCGTCCGTGCCGACGATACGGAAGCGGTTGTGATTGGAGCCATAGGTCGAGACGCAGTCGGCGACGGCGCCGGACGGGAAACGAAGCTGGAAGTTGATCGTGTCCTCAACCTCCTTAAATCGAATATCCGACCGGTCCGTGGATTCGAGCGCCACGACCTCGACCGGTTCTTCGCCGGTCAGATAGCGGGCCGCCTGCAGGCTGTAGATGCCGATGTCCATCAGCGAGCCGCCGCCCGCCAGGGCGCGGTTCAGCCGCCATTGGGCGGGGTCGCCGATGTTGAATCCATGTTCGGCCGTCACGATGCGCGGACGACCGATTTCGCCGGCGCGGACGACCCGCATCGCCTCGCGATTGGCCGCTTCGAAATGGCAGCGATAGCCGATCATCAGCTTGCGGTCGGCGGCCTTGCAGGCCGCGATCATGGCTTCCGCCTCGGCCGCCGTATTGGCCATCGGCTTTTCGCAAAGGACATGTTTGCCGGCCGCGGCGGCCCGCAGGGTGTACTGGTGGTGCAGCCCATTGGGCAGGATCACATAGACGATGTCGACGTTCGGATTGTCGCGGATCTGGTCGAAGCTGTCGTAGGTGTAGAGGCCGTCTTGGGATACGCCGTATCGCTCTGCGTAACGGCGCGCCTTTTCCGGGGACCCGCTGACCAGAGCGGCGAGGCGCGAATGGCGACATTCGGCGAAGCGCGGCAGGATGACGTCCGCATAGCCGCCCAGACCCACGATGGCATATCCCAGCCGCCGATCGGGGAGCGCCGTTTGGGCCAGACTCGGCGCCGGCGCCAGGCTGGCTGCAGCACCCAGTTTCATGAGGGATCGGCGCGTGGGTTTCATGATCATCAGGCTTGTTTCGATTTTAACGGCGGTCGCCTCGACGGCTGATCTGGCATCGCGTCGATGGACGAGTACAGAAGCGTTTTCCCGTCAGGACAAGCCATCATCCTGTCGCACCTCGCAGGGATGACTGTCGGCGTCCTCCGCACCTGTTGCAAACGTCGGTGAGAGCGTTAGGCGGCTTGACGACTCGCGCCGGACAAAGGCTAGCTTTCGCCATGGCAAAAGTCGCGATCAAGACGCCTCAAGGCGATAACCCCAATCCCGTGGACCTGCATGTTGGCCGGCGCGTCGCCGAGCGCCGTCAGGCGCTGCGCTACAGTCAGGCTCAACTGGCGCTGGCGGCCGGGGTCACCTTCCAGCAGATCCAGAAATACGAGCGTGGCAGCAATCGGATCGCCGCCTCGCGTCTGTGGGAGATGGCGGAGTTTCTGAACGTCGATCTCAACTATTTCTTCGAGGGTCTGGGTTTGCCCGATGCGTCAGAGGCGCGGCCGGGAGGCGCAACCACAAAACATACGGCCGAGATCGCCCGGCGAGCGCTCGAGCTGTCGGCGCGAAACCAGAAGCTTGTTCTGGACCTGATCCAGCAACTGGCCCGGGTTCCGGCCGAGACCGGCGCGGAAATCGATGTCTAGCCTCTGTCTCGCTGTCCGTGGCGGACGGCGAGCCCATTCGCGGAACGGACGCTAGGCGATGGGGCGACTGACGCGGCGCGAGATCGAATGCGTGCAACTGGCCGGCCTTAGACTGTCAAATCAGGAGATCGCGGAGGTTCTGGGCATCACGCCCAGCACGGTGGCGAACTATCTGCAAAGCGCCAACGCCAAACTCGGAACGAGCCACCGGCGGGCAGCGGCCCAGGCGCTGGGCATTCAATACCCAGGCGCCGGAATGACCGATGCCGAGCTGGCCGAACGGCTGCCAGAACGATTGCGTCCGGCTGTCTCGCCGGGCGTGGGGAACCCGATCGACGACCGGCCCTGGGCGGCGCGCTTTTGGCGGCCGCCTCCGGCGAACCGGTTCATTCGACTGGGCGTCATCGTCGGCGTGACGGCGCTCTGGCTGCTCGTTCTGGGCGGTTTGACGTCTTTAGTGATGACGATCTTCTCGACGCTCGACGCATGGCGGCCTTCTTAGCCGAGATCCTCGCCATGAATCACAAGACCGACTTCGCCAACCTCATCGCGCAACGCCTTCAGACGGCGGAACAGGCGCTGGATCAGGCGCTCGCCGAAATCAGCCTTCTGACCCACGATATGACGCGTCACCGCGCCGGCGCCCTGTTCGCCGCGCAGGCCGGACATCAGGCCTTGGTCGACGTCCAGGCGGCGGCCGGGGCGCTTGTCGAGGGCCGATCCAGGCTCGTGGCCAGTCATGACCGGCTGGCGCGCATCGCCCGCACGCTCGGCATAACCGTCACGGCCGGCGGACCGCTTGAAGGCAAGGATCAGCCTGCCGCCGGAGCGACGGCGCGGGTGCTGGAGGTCTGATGCTCCAGACGGGGCTCCTGATCGTCAGTCTGGCCGCTCTGGCCGCGCCGGTCGTCTGGGGCGGCCGCGCCGACCGCTGGGCCGCTGCGTTTCTGCTGGCGGACATGGTGCTCAGCCCATTGGCGCAGCATCTGATGCACGGGGATGTCCGCTGGGGCGTCGCCCTGGTGGATATGGCCTGCGCGATCGGACTGATCGGTCTGGCGATGCGGGCGGACCGCTGGTGGCTTCTGTTCGCCGCCGGCCTGCAGGTCGCGGTTGTCCTGACCCATTTCGCCGCCCTGGGCCCCGCCTTCATCTACAACTGGACGGCTGTCACGGTTCGGCTCGCGACCTGGATCGCCTTGCTGATCGTGCTTCTGGCCGGCGCCTACGAAGCCCATCTGGTGCGTCGGTATCGACTGCTGCCCGGCGCCCCGGCCTAACCCACCTTATTGATTTCGCCGCCGCCAAGGGCGGAGGCGAGGAGATTTCACCATGGCCGAGAGCCAAACGCCGACATTCGCCGACCTGTTCGCCGAATGGGACAACCTTCGCCGCTTCGACGGCTTCTTGCCCGATGAATTCGCATCCTACGAAGCCTGCTGCGCGGCCGAGCGCGATTATGAGGCGCGTCTTGGACGGTGCGAGAGCCTGTTGCTCGCCCATACGCCCACTTCCGAACGGGAGGTCGCCTGGCTGCTCGAGGTGATCAATTCAGGCGATGGCTTCACGCCTCAGACGCTCGCCACATTGGGCCGCGTCCAGGCGTGGGTGATGTCGCGCAGTCTGGCGGCGGAGGGGGCCGCTTCGACAGCGTCGCGTCCTCAAAAGCTTCAGTATGCCGCGTCCGCCGGCGCCAGCGAAGCCGCATCCATGTCTTGAGCGTCGTGGACCCTCGAGCTGAGGCTTGGCTTCCCAGTGCGGCGGAAAGTCTGCGCTGAGGAGGCCACGCCTGGCTCGACGGAGACCTCCATTCGCCGAAGTCAAACCGACATCAAGATGTCGAGTTTTCGTTACGGACCGCTTCTATAGCGACCCCTTCGGTAGGGGGCTGCCCAGTGAGTCACGAGCACGAGGTGGGGCAGGCGCTTGTGACGCACAATCGTGCGCTTCTCGCCTATGTGCGACGCAGACTGGCGTCGAGCGCCGATGCGGAAGACGTGGCGCAGGAGGCTATTCTGCGTGTGCTTTCCCGTGCGCGGGTGGCGCTGATCACGGATCCGCTATCCTATGCGATGCGGGCCGCCCGCAATATTCTGATCGATCGGGCGCGCCGGTCCGAAGCCACCCCCTTTGACGATTTCGGAGAGACGGACCATCAAGCCGACGGCGCAGCGTCGCCCTTGGAAGCGCTGGACATGAACCAACGGCTGCGTCTCTGTCAGAAAGCCCTGGACGCTATGCCCGCCGTGCGCCGCGAGGTGTTCGTGAGACGCCGCGCCGGCGAGGAATCCTATGAACATATCGCCGGCGAATTGAACATGTCGGTCGAGGCGGTTCAGAAACACTACAGTCGCGCCGCTCAGACGCTTCGCAAGACGGCGGAGGGGCGTCATGTCGATTGAAACTTTTGACGCTCGCGACGACCGGGCGGCGGCCCTTTGGGCGGATGAGAAACAGGGGGACTGCTGGACCCTAACGCGGCAGTCCGATCTGGACGCCTGGCTGGCGGGACGGCCGGACCGACAGCGTCTGCTGGACCAGCACGAGGCCCTGATCGCGGATCCTGCTGTCCTGTGGGCGGCGCGGCGAGCCGCTCACCGGACGGCGAAGCCGGGCCTGTTCGCCTCGACGCCGCCCTGGGTGAAGGTCTGGGCGCCGGCGGGGCTGGCCGCCTGTGTCGCCTGCGCGGCTCTGTTCGGCGCAGCCTCTTCCCTTCGGGGCGATCTGATTGTCGGTCGTCGCGGGGCTCCGCAAGCTGTGGCCCTGGCGGATGGGTCGGCGGTCCGGCTGAATGGCGCGAGCCAGGTCCGTGTCCTGCTGGGAGAGAAGGAACGGAGACTGCGACTGGACGGCGAAGGCTTCTTCGAAGTCGCCCACGACGCCGGACGCCCGTTCACGGTGGAAGCCGAAGGGGTGCGGATCACCGCCGTCGGCACGCGCTTCAACGTGGATTCTCTCGAGACCCTCGACGGCCCGATGGTCGAGGTCGTGGTGTTCGAGGGCGCCGTCGATGTGACGCCGACCAAGGGGGACGTCGTGAGAATCCGGGCTGGCGAGCGCGTGCGGGTGCTGAAGGCCGATGTGCAACGCGCCAGTCTGCGACAACCCGAGGCCGAGACCGATCTTCCATCCTGGACCAAGGGCTGGTTGGAACTGGACGAGACGACCCTGATCAGCGTGATCGACGATCTGAAACGGACCACGGGGGTGGAGGTCTCACTCTCTGATCCGCAACTTGGCCGCGCGCTCGTGAGCGGCCGCTTCTCTTACGATAATCCCGAGAACGCCTTGGCCGCAATCGCCCGGCTTCATGGCCTCAGACTGACCCGAAAAGACGCCGGTCACTATCTGCTGTCTGACGCTTAGGTGACGAATAGAGCAAGTTTTCAAGACGGGTGTCAGGACCGCGATGTCCGTCGTCTTCCCCAATAGCGGTCAGGTTCGGCCGCGGGGGATCTATCACATGCGTATTTACAAGACCGGCCTCCTTGCGGCGGCCGCCGTCGCCGTCCTGACATCCGCCGCCGCCCCGGCCCAGGCCTGGCAGGCCGCCAGCAGCGCCGAGGCGCGCGCCACCCTCAACATCCCGGCGCAGGATCTGGGACGTGCGATCCAGACCCTGTCCCGTCAGACCGGCCTGCAGATCGTCTTCGACCCCGAACTGACGCGGGGTCTGCGGGCTCAGGCCGTTTCCGGCTCGATGACGCCCCGCGAGGCGCTTCGCCGGATGATCGCGGGCTCCGGCGTCGAGGCGCGCGAGGTCCGCGGCGTTTTGACCCTGGTGCGTCAGTCGGCCGAGGCGTCGGCGCCCACCCCGAATGCGACAGAGCTGGAGGAGGTCCTGGTCGTCGGCTACGCCGCCGGCATGCGCCGTTCGCTGGACGCCAAGCGCGACGCAGACTTCATCTCGGACGTCATCAGCGCCGACGACATGGGCGACCTGCCGGCCAATAATGTGGCCGAGTCCCTGTCGCGCCTGCCTGGCGTCAACGCCGTGCGCAACCACACCACGGGCGAGGGCGACCGGATCACGATGCGGGGCCTGTCGACCGAGCTGAACAACTACACCATGAACGGCGTCCGCATCGGCGGCACCGGCTCGCCGGACGACAGCTTTTATCGCGGCGTGCGCCTCAGCTTTCTTCCGCCGGAAGGCATCGACTCCATCACTGTGGTCAAGAGTCTGACGCCGGACCGCGACGGCGACGCCCTGGGCGGCTCCATCGACATCCGCACGCCCACGGCCTTCGACCATAAGCCGACCTATGGCGTCCTGTCGGCCTCGGCCGGGTTTCTGGACAAGTTCGACGACAAGACGTCGGGCGAGATCTCAGGCTCCTTCGGCCGCCAGTTCAACGACCACTGGGGCGTGTTCGTCACCGCCAGCTGGTCGCGACGCAAGTCCCAGTTCGAACAGAACGGCGTCGATGGCGATAACCAGCCCCCCGTCTGGTACGAAGACAGCGAGAGCCTGGGCTGGGACACGGATACTTTCGTGCTGCGCGGCATGGACCTGGCGTTCGGCGAGACCGAGGTCGAGCGCAAAGGGCTGAACGCCAGTCTCGACTACCGCGGCGACCGCCATGACTTCCACTTTCGCGGCCAGTTCAACGAGTACACTCAGGACGAGTTCGACAACCGGCTGAACTTCCGCAACGACACGGCGAAAAACTCGACCCGTCTGACCCAGGTGGACAAGACCGCCACCGGTCTGGCCAGTCCGGACGACGCCATCATAGGTTCAGGCGCCAAGGGCAATATCTATTCCTACACCACCGCCCAGATCGTTGACCGGGACGGCGACGGCGTCATCACGGATGCGGACCGATCGACCAAGTCCTACTACACGCTGAACGGCGCCTCGGGGACCTGGGATCCTCAGGGCTTTCGCCTGCGTCGCTTCTGGGAAGGGTCGCGCGAGACCGGTTCGCTGATGTCGCTGAACCTGGGCGGCGTCAGCCGCTATGGCGATGTGAAGCTGGACTACGACCTATCCTACGCCAAGTCCGAGGACAATATCGACGACAGCTACGAGATGGAGTTCCGCAGCGACAAGTACGGCTGGCTGGGCAATGAAGGCGTCGACATCGTCAACTTCGGCGACAGCCGCTTCCCCAAATGGGTGCTGAACGAAGCCGGCATGGCGGCGGTGCAGGACCCGGCCGAATACGACTACGCCGGCCTGTCCGGCGAGGTCGGCGGGGCGCAGGAGGATCTTTGGCAGGGCCAGTTCAACGCCGAATGGCGGCCCGTTTCGCCCTGGCTGGAGTCGGTGAAGGGCGGGGCGAAATTCTATTCCTCCAAACGCTCGACCTATAGCGGCGAATTCCTCGATCTGGACGCGGATGGGACCCTGGCGGACTTCTCGGCCTTCTACGGCAAGGAGGTCACCGACCTGTTCGACGGCGAATATACGGGCCTCTATCGCCTGGGGGTCGTGCTGGACAACCAGGCCATGTTGGCGGAACTGAGCCGGGCGATGAACGGCGACAGCAGCTTCTTCGAAGGCTTCGCCACCGACCCTTCCAGCGCCGAACTCAGCAACGAGGACAGTTTCGAGTTCAAGGAAGACATTCTCGCCGGCTATCTGATGGCCACGGCCCGCTTCGGCGACGCCCAGATCATCGGCGGCCTGCGGGTCGAGAGCACGCGCAACGACATCTCGGCCTATGTGCTGGACGAGGTCCAGGGCGAGCGGTTCACGACGGACAAGAGCGATTTCGTCAATGTCTTGCCGTCGATCCATCTGAACTATGCGCTGAACCGCAACACCAAGGTGCGCGCGGCGATCTGGACCAGCTTCGCCCGTCCGGACATCGCCCGCATGACGTCGGCGCGGGAATATAGCTACGACACCGATCCGGACGGCGACGGCGACGAAAACCCCACCTCGGACTGGGTGCTGATCGGCATCGAACAGGGCAACCCCGACCTGAAGCCGATGAAGGCGATCAACTACGACCTGTCGATCGAACGCTACAACGGCGACACCGGCGCCTATTCGCTGGGTTTGTTCTACAAGGATATCGAGAACTTCCTGTTCCGCTCGGCCTCCAGCAACATTCGCGACGGCACCGCAGGGGCGAACATCGGGCCGGACGGCGTCACCATCTCCATGCCCAACAACGGAAAGTGGGCCGAGGTTTACGGCGTCGAGATGAGCGCCCAGCAGATCTTTTACTGGTTGCCGGGCGCCCTGTCCGGCCTGGGCGCCAGCGTGAACCTGACCCTGCAGCATTCGGAAGCCGAGACCGGGATTTCGTGGCACCCCGAGGGCTACACCCTGCCGCTGATGGAGACGCCTGAGGCCATCGCCAATGTGCAGCTGTTTTGGCAGTACAGCGGTTGGGAAGCCTACGCCGCCTATAGCTACCAGTCCGAGTTCCTCGAGGGGATTCAGGACTTCGGCAATAATCCCTACGAACAGGACTATGAGTTTGTGGACCTGAACGTGCGGCGCAAACTGTGGGGCGGCGCAACCGCTTCTCTGCAGGTGCAGAACCTCTTTGACAGTCACACCTATTGGTACACGGCCGGTTCAAGCACCGAGTCCAGCCGCGCCTATATCAAGAACGGGCGGTCGATCTCGCTCGGCCTGACCTACGTCTTCTGAGGGCGACGAAAATGAAGTTTGCTCGCACCCTCATGCTCGGGGCCGCCGTCGCGGCCCTGGGCGTCTCCACCGGCGTCTTGGCCCAGACGCAACGTCCGGATCGCCCCGAACCAGCGCCGGTCCAGGCGTCCGAACGCCCAATAGCGCCGGCGACGGTCCAGCCGGAGCGGATCATTCTCAACCTGACCGCCGATCCGGCGCATCAGATGGCCGTCACCTGGCGCACTGCGCCGGGCCTGGACGGTCAGGTGGAGTTCGCCGAGGCCCAGGACGGGCCGGACTTCATCGCCTCAGCCGTTCGCATGACCGCAACCAGCGACGACGCGGTCCTGGCGGTGCGCGAGGCGACGGACTTCCGCGCCGCCTATCATTCGGCCGTGATGACGGGGCTGAAACCGGCGACCGTCTATGTCTATCGCGTCGGTTCGGGCGGGGTCTGGTCGGAGTGGCTGCAGTTCAAGACAGCCGCTGCGACGCCCGAGCCCTTCACCTTCCTGTATTTCGGGGACATGCAGAACAATATCCTCAGCGAGGCGTCACGTACGCTGAGGATGGGGTTCCGCAAGGCGGGCGATGCGGCCTTCGTCATCCACGCCGGCGACCTGATCAACCGGCACGACAGCGACAATGAATGGGGCGAATGGTTCGCTTCGGGCGGCTTCCTGTACGCCCAGACCCCGCAGATGCCGACGCCGGGCAATCACGAATATGGCCGAGGCCCGATCCTGAACCCCCAATGGCGCCGGCAGTTCACCCTGCCGGAGACCGGGCCGGCGGGCGTCGAGCGTCTGAAGGAAACCGCCTGGACCGTCGATTATCAGGGGCTGCGCCTGATCTCGATCGACGCCCCGCTGTTCCATGGCGACGAGGCCATGCGGGCCGAAATGGTGCGGTGGCTGGACCAGGTTCTGGCCGACAATCCAAACCACTGGACGGTGCTGTTCCTTCACTTCCCGCTGTTCTCGATCGACCCCGACCGCGACAACAGTCGCGTCCGCGATGCGTTGAAGCCTTTGATCGACAAATACGGTGTGGACCTGGTGCTTCAGGCCCACGACCACGGCTATGCGCGCGGCGCCATCGGCGAAGGCGTCATGACCAACGCCGGCCCTGGCCACAGGTCTGACCAGGGCTCGACCTATGTGGTCTCGGTCGCCGGGCCGAAGATGTATCCGATGGCGGACCTGACCTGGGCCGACCGGACCGCCGCGCGGACCCAGACCTTCCAAACCCTGGATGTGTCGCAAGACGCAGTGGTCTATCGCGCCTTTACCGCGACGGGCCGCGAACTGGACGCCTTCCGCCTGACGAAGGGCGAGGACGGCGTGGCCCGGGTGGAAACGCTCACGGAGGGCGCCGCAGATACAGGACCGCTCTAGAACGGAGACGCTGCAACGAGCCTGAGATGGGCGTCGCAAACACGGCGCCCACTCTTGTGCGTTCGGCTGCATTCGGTTGGTCGAGGACATCCGGACCGTTAAGCGACATCTCAGTGACCGCTGGCTTCAGCGAATCGACAAGCCTGTAATCCTGACTTGGTTCGAGGCGTCGCTGACGCGCGAGTTCAGACGCGGTTTGATCGCTTTGATCGTGGCGGTGTCTGGAATGGGCCGTCCGAAGACTGAAGCTTGGTTTTTCGAGAGATAATTAAAATAAGCGCGCCACGCCATCGTGCAGGGTGACTGCGGGTTTCGGTATAAATCGTCTCGATGGGCAAATAAATTAGTGTGCTATATTTCTTGCCGTCCAAATTTATCGCAAAGCTTCATGTGTAATCTTCTAAGAGAGATTCGTGAGGCCGTTCTACGGTGATTGTTAGGGGCAATTACAAGCGTTGCTGTTCACAGAGCTGCGCTGTTCTTCATTCTTTTCGGAACGCTTTGACGTGGTGACCACTTCAATTCGGTATCTCGAAAGGACACGCATCATGATCAAGCCCATCTTCGCCCTCGTTGCGGCTGGCGCCCTGCTGGCCGCTTGCGGGAACAACGACCAGACGACCGGACCGGTCGAAGGTCCGGCGGTTTCGACCTCGGAAACGCCCCGCAATCCTGCGGTCGATACGGATGACACCACCCAGACCACGGCGCTTACGCCCGGCGCCAACTCCTTCACCGAAGGCCAAGCCCGGGAAGCCATTGAAAAGCAAGGCTACACGGGCGTCGGACCTCTGATGCAAAATGAGAACGGCGTCTGGTCCGCCTCAGCCTCGAAGGACGGCGCTCAAGCCACCGTCTCGGTCGATTACAAGGGCGTGGTCACCGCGCAATAGTCGCGAACCCCTCCCCACATTTTCAAAACTTTAGATCTAGGAGCGCCCAATGGCGACCGTCACCCGTCTCTACGACAGCCATACCCAGGCCCTGCAGGCCGTGTCAGATCTGGAAGCCGCCGGTTTCAAGCCTGACGACATCAGTATCGTGTCCAACAACGCCGACAACTGGCATGCCGGTCATTCGCATCCCCACAAGGACGGCGCCGGCCCGCTGGGCGACCGCAACGGCGACGGCGAGAACGATGTCGCCGACGGAGCCGGCAAGGGCGCTGCGACCGGCGGTCTGGCCGGGGCAGGCGCGGGTCTCCTCGCAGGTCTGGGAATGTTGGCTATCCCAGGCCTTGGACCGGTCGTCGCGGCAGGCTGGCTCGCCTCGACCGCCGTCGGCGCAGCCATCGGCGCAGCGGCCGGGGGCGCTACAGGCGGCCTGCTCGGCGCGCTGAAAGAGGCCGGCCACTCGGACGAAGACGCCAACGTCTATGCCGAAGGGGTCCGCCGGGGCGGCACCCTGGTCAGCGTCAAATCGGATGGCGACGATGAAAGCCGGGTCGAGGCTATCCTGAACGGCCGCCAGGGCTTCGACGCCGTGTCACGAGGCGAAGCCTATCGCGCCTCCGGTTGGAGCCGGTTCGACAGCGACGCTAAACCCTACAGCAGTGAAGACATCTCGCGAGAGCGAGCTCTCTACCGCTAAGGCGCAACCCGCAACGAAACGCCCGCCAGCCCAAGCGCTGGCGGGCGAAGACGGCTGAAGGCGAGATGCGAGCAGCGGGCTATGAACCCGGCGATGCCGTTGGACAGCGAAGTCGGCCCGACAGCCGGCTATGTCCCGCATCAGGACGCGATTTTCTGATTAAAAAGGAAAAGACGATGGTGGGTGATGTAGGGTTCGAACCTACGACCCGCTGATTAAGAGTCAGCTGCTCTACCAACTGAGCTAATCACCCGACCGGTCGTCTTGTCTTCGGTGGAGGCGACTGCCTTGCCGAAGGGCGCTCCTACTACCCAGCCGCCGGGGGGTTGGCAAGCGCTTTCGCAAACTTTCTTTGACGGGCATGGTCCGCACGGAATCGGTCGCGTGGGGCGACGGGGGAGTGAGCATCATGGCCTTCTGGAACCGGCGTCGTTCGATCGACACCATGTTGGCGCCGCACGACGGGCCGCGGCTGAAGCCGACGCTGAGCTGGCCGCATCTGCTGGCCCTGGGCGTGGGCGCCATCGTGGGCACCGGCATTCTGACCTTAATCGGCGTGGGGGCAGGGCTGGCGGGACCGGCGGTGCTGATCAGTTTCGGCCTGGCGGGTCTGGTCTGCGCCTGTGCGGCCCTGGCCTATGCCGAACTGTCGACCATGATGCCGGCGGCGGGCAGCGCCTATACCTATTCCTACGCCGTGTTGGGCGAGATGATCGCCTGGGTCGTGGGCTGGAGCCTGATCCTGGAATATTCGCTGGTGGTCAGCGCGGTGGCCGTGGGCTGGTCCGGCTACGCCGTCGGCTTCCTGAGCGGCCTCGGGGTCGATCTGCCTCTGGCCCTGACGGCGGGACCTCATGCGGGCGGGATCATCAACCTGCCGGCCGTGGCCATCATCGGCGTGGTGACCGGGCTGCTGCTGCTGGGCACCAAGGAGAGCGCGACGCTGAACGCCGTGCTGGTGGTGATCAAGATCGCGGCCCTGGTGGTGTTCGTGGCCATCGCCCTGCCGGCCTTCAAGCCTGAGAACTTCACCCCGTTCATGCCCAACGGCTTCGGCGCGCCCTTCGTCCAGACGGGGGTGATGGCGGCGGCGGCCATCATCTTCTTCGCCTTCTATGGGTTCGACGCCATTTCCACAGCGGCGGAAGAGACCAAGAAGCCCGAGCGCGACCTGGCCATCGGCATCGTCGGCTCCATGCTGGTCTGCACGGCGCTTTATCTGGTGGTCGCGGCTGCGGCCATCGGCGCGCGACCGGTGGCGGACTTCGCCGACAGTCCCGAGCCCCTGGCCCTGATCCTGCGCCAGATGGGGCAGGGGACGGCGGCGCAGTGGATCGCGGCGGCGGCGGTGGTGGCCCTGCCGACCGTTCTGCTGGCCTTCCTGTTCGGCCAGAGCCGCATCTTCCTGGGCATGGCGCGCGACGGCCTGTTGCCGCGGCGTCTGGCCAAGGTGTCGGTGCGCGGCGTGCCGGCGGTGGTGACGGTCTTCACCGCCGTGGTCGTGGCGATCCTGGCGGGTCTGTTGCCGCTGGACGAGCTGGCGTCCCTGGCCAACGCCGGGACGCTCGCGGCCTTCTGCGCGGTGGGGGTGTGTCTGGTGGTGCTGCGGATCCGCGAGCCGGGCCGCCGTCGGGTGTTCAAGGCGCCGCTGTGGCCCCTGGTCGGGGCGGTCAGCGTGATCGGCTGTATCGTCTTCTTCCTCAGCCTGAAGCCCGTCACCCAAGTCGGCTTCCTGATCTGGAACATGATCGGCGTGGCCATCTATCTGCTGTGGTCGTCGAAGAACTCACGCCTGGCCAAGGGCGAGGAGGAAGCCGCCTGATGGCGCGTCGCGACCTGACCGGCGCCGTCGACTTCAGCGTGCTGGAAGGCATGACCGGCGGCGACGCGGCGATTTCGGAAGAGGTGCTGGGCCTGTTCGTCGAACAGGCCGCCCTCTGGTCCGCCCTGCTGAATCCGAAAATCGACGGCTGGCGCGACGGAGTTCACACGATCCGGGGCGCGGCGGCGGGGATCGGGGCCGGCGACCTGGCCGCGATCTGCGCAGAGGCGGAGACGGCCGAACAGGCCCTGGCCGCGCCGGCGCTGGAGCGGGTCAAGACGGCGCTGGATATAGCCTTGGCTGACGTGGCGGCCTATCGCCACGAGCTTATGTTGAGGGGGCTTAAAGCCTAGCTTCGAGTCCGGTCGTAGATCGCGAACTCGTGGGCGATGCATCGGTCGATCAGCAGGCGCCAGACCGGCTCGGCAATCTCGGGCGACAGGTGGTGCGCCTCGGCGGCGGTCAGGACCTTGGCGACCACGTCGTCGATCCGGGCTTGGTCGAAGACGGCGTCGCGGTCGGGCTTGATGCGGGCGGCCGCCTCCATATAGCGCTGACGTTCGGCCAGCAGGGCGACCAGGGCGCGGTCCAGGGCGTCGACGCCCTGGCGGACCTCGGCCATGGACTGGCATTCGGCGGGATCGACGCGGGCGTCGACGGCGACAAGGGCAGGGTGGTGCATGGCCGTGGGGTTAGCCGCTCAGGCCGCCCAAGCCAAGACGTCAGCCGACGAAGGCGCGTTCCAGCACATAGTCGGCGGGCTCGGCGTTCGAGCCTTCCTTCAGCCCATAGGTCTCCAGCAGTTCGCCGGCTTCCTTGATCATGGCCATCGAGCCGCACAGCATGGCGCGGTCGCGGGCGGGATCGAAGCCTTCGGGCAGGCCCAGGTCGCGGAAGAAGTCGCCGGACTTTATGCGGTCGGTGATCCGGCCCGGCGTTTCGAACGCCTCGCGCGTGACCGTCGGGTAATAGGTCAGCTGCGCCTTGGCCTCGTCGCCGATCAGCGGGTCGTCATGGATCTCGCGGGTGAAGAAGTCGCGATAGGCCAGGTCGGCGACGCTGCGCACCGTGTGGATCACATAGACATGGCCGAAGCGGGAATAGGTTTCAGGATCGCGCGCCACGCTCAGCCAGGGGGCCAGCCCCGTGCCTGTGCCGATCAGGAACAGCCGCTCGCCGCCGGTCAGGGCGTCCAGAACCAGGGTGCCGGTCGGCTTCTTGCCCATCAGCACCGTGTCGCCCGGTTGGATCTTCTGCAGGCGCGAGGTCAGGGGGCCGTCCGCGACCTTGATCGAGAAGAACTCCAGCTCCTCGGCCCAGCAGGGGCTGGCGATGGAATAGGCGCGAAGGACGGGTTTCCCGCCGTCTTCGCCGGGCAGGCCGATCATCACGAACTCGCCCGAGCGGAAGCGGAAATCCTCGGGCCGGCGGACGCCGAAGCTGAACAGGCTGTCGGTCCAGTGGCGGACCCACAGAACCTCCAGTTCGTTGAACGGGCTGGCTTTGACGGGAGCGGGGGAGAGGGCGGCGTCGGTCATGGTGGGCTTCTGTAAGCTGAGACCTTGTCGCAGGAAAGAAAAAGCCTTTCGTCCAGCGGCCACTTTTCCTCGTGACGGCTTGCAGAAGCGCCGCTAGCGTCACCGACCATGCGCACAGTTCTCCTTGCTTCGACCATTCTCCTGTCGGCCGGTTCCGCACTCGCCCAAGAGACACCCTCCAACATTTTGACGCCGGAACGGGTGTTCTCCAGCCCCAGCCTGAACGGCCCCGTGGCCAAGGGCGTCAGCCTGTCGCCGGATGGGCAACTGGTGGCCTTCCTGCGGTCGCGCGAGGACAATGTGGATGTCCAGGACCTTTGGGCCGCCCCGACCGGCGAGGGCGAACCCTACAAGCTGATCGACGCCCGCGCCCTTGTGCCTGACGCCGGCGAACTGTCGGAGGCCGAGAAGGCCCGGCGGGAGCGGATGCGGATCAGCGCGCGTGGCGTGGTCGAATATTCGTGGGACCAGCAGGGCCGCTATATCCTGGCGCCGCTGGAAGGCGACATCTTCCTGGCCAGCCGCGCCGACGGCAAGGTGCGCCGCCTGACCGAAACCCCGGCCGACGAGATCGACGCCAAGGTCTCGCCCAAGGGCAGCTACGTCTCCTATGTCCGCGATCAGAACCTGGTCGTCTATGATTTGGCCACCGGCCAGGAGACGCCGATCACCGACGACGGCGCCGGCCTGATCACCTGGGCCACGGCCGAGTTCATCGCCCAGGAGGAGATGGACCGCGACACCGGCTACTGGTGGAGCCCCGACGAACGCTACATCGCTCTGACCCGCGTGGAGGAAAGCCCGGTGGACATAGTGCCCCGGTTCGAGTTCACCGGCGCCGGCGCCACCATGGTCGAGCAGCGCTATCCCCGCGCGGGCCGTCCCAATGCGGTGGTCGAACTCTATGTCCGCGACCTGCAGGGCGGGGGACGGGTCAAGGTGGACCTCGGCTCCAACACCGACATCTATCTGGCGCGGGTCGACTGGGCCGACGACGGCAAGACCCTGTATGTCCAGCGTCACTCGCGCGATCAGAAGACGCTGGACCTGCTCAGCGTCGATCCGGCCACCGGCGCCTCGCGCGTGATCCTCAGCCAGAAGGCCCAGGCCTGGGTCGATCTGAATAATGACTTCCACGTCCTGCCGGACGGCCGCTTCATCTGGTCGAACGAGGACAGCGGCTGGCGCCACCTGTATCTGTACGACCGTAACGGCCGTCAGCTACGTGCGATCACGCGGGGCGACTATCCGGTCAAACATCTGGACGGCGTCAACGCACAGACGGGCGAGGTCTATTTCACCGCCTCGATGCGCGACGGCAAGGAACTGCCGATCGAACAGCAGATGTTCCGCGCCAGCCTGAACCGCACCGTCGATCCCGTGCCGGTGACCCCGGCCGGCGGCTGGTGGACCGTGTCGGTCAACGGACCGGCGACGGCCTATGTCGGCAACTATTCCGACCCCGCCACCCCGCCCCAGTCGGCCCTGTACCGGATCGACGGCACGCGCGTGCGTTGGATCGAGGAGAACAAGCTCGACGCCGCCCACGCCTTCGCCCCCTATGTCTCGCGCCTGCGCACGCCCGAGTTCGGCACGATGCAGAGCCATGGCGAAACCCTCGTCTGGCGCATGACCACCCCGCCTGACTTCGATCCGTCGAAGAAATATCCGGTGGTTATGCAGGTCTATGGCGGTCCCGGCACCGGCGCGGGGGTGCAAAAGAGCTGGCAGCCCCTGACCAACCAACTGCTGACCGAGGCCGGCTATATCGTCTTCCGCGTCGATAACCGCGGCGAGGGCGACCGGTCACAGGCCTTCGAGACCAGCATCTATCGTCGCCTGGGAATTCCTGCGGTCGAGGATCAGACCCTGGCCGCCAAATGGTTGAAGACTCTGCCCTATGTCGATGCGGACCGGATCGCCATGATGGGCTGGAGCTTCGGCGGCTTCCTCAGCCTGCTGGCCGTGACCGAGCCCGAGGCCGGTCTGGCCTCGGCCCTCGCCGGCGCCGCCCCGACGGAATGGAGCCTGTACGACACCCATTACACCGAACGCTACATGTCCACGCCCCAGGACAATCCGGAAGGCTACGCCGCCACCGACATCCTGCCGCGCCTGGATGATCTGACCGGCGGCCTGCTGATCCTGCACGGCATGGCCGACGACAATGTCATCTTCGGCAACGCCACCCGCGTGATCGACGCCCTTCAGGCCAAGAGCATGCCGTTCGAGATGATGCTTTATCCCGGCCAGAGACACGGCGTCCGCGGCGAACCCAGGCAGTTGCAGCAATGGCGCACCTATCTCGACTTCCTGGACCGCACGATCGGCAAGCGCGCGGTTGACTGACGACTGAACCAGAGCGCGGGGGCGAACATGTTGAAGACCAAGCTTATGGCCGGCGTGTTCGCCGTCGTTCTGGCGAGCACCGCGCCGTTTCTCGCCTCGGCGCACACGCCGCCTCCGCCGCCGCCGCCGCCGCCGGACGCCGACATCGCCTGGGTCCAGCGGGAGCGCACGCCCTACGGCTCCTGGGAGGAGATGGCGCGGTTCTTCCTCAGTCAGATTCGCAGCTATGACGTCGAAGGCCGGTTCGGCGAGCCCGGTCCCGCGATCAACAGCCTGATCTCAACAAACCCTTCGGCGCTTGAGGACGCCCGCGCCTCAGACGCCCGCCGCCTCGCCGGACAGACCCTGCCGCTGGACGGCGTGCCCCTGGTCATCAAGGACAATGTCGAGGCGCGCGGCATGCCGACGACGGCGGGTTCGCTGGCCCTGGCCGCAAACCAGCCGGACCGCGACGCGCCGATCACGGCCCGTCTGCGCCAGGCGGGCGCGGTGCTGATCGGCAAGAGCAATCTGTCGGAATGGGCCAATATCCGCTCGTCCGGTTCGATCAGCGGCTGGAGCGCCGTGGGCGGGCTGACGCGCAATCCCTATGCGCGCGACCGCAACACCTGCGGCTCGTCCTCGGGGTCGGGGGCGGCTGTCGCGGCGGGCTTCGCCATCGTGGCCATCGGCACCGAGACGGATGGGTCGATCACCTGCCCGGCGGCGATCAACGGCCTGGTCGGGTTCAAGCCCACCGTCGGGCTTGTGTCGCGGACGGGCATCGTGCCGATCAGCCACAGCCAGGACACGGCCGGACCGATGACCCGCACGGTCAGGGACGCCGCCCTGGTGCTGAACGTCATCGCCGGGTCCGACCCCGCCGACCCGGCGACGGTCGAGGCGGACGCCCGCAAGACCGACTACGCCGCAGCGCTGGACGGCGCGAGCCTGAGCGGCGTTCGCATCGGCGTCGCCCGTTTCCTGACCGGCTATTCCACCGGCACGGACGCCGTCTTCGAGGCCAATCTGGAACGAATGCGCCAGGCGGGCGCGATCCTGGTCGACATCAAGGACGGGCCGGACATGAGCGCCATCGGCGGCGCCGAACTGACCGTTCTGCTGACCGAGTTGAAGGTCGATCTGAACGCCTATCTCGCCACCACCGATCCGACCCAGGTCAAGACCCGCACCCTGGCCGAGGTGATCGCCTTCAATCACGCCACGCCGCGCGAACTGGCCCTTTTCGGCCAGGATCTGTTCGAGAAGGCCGAAGCGACGGGCGGGTTCGCCGATCCCGCCTATGTCACGGCGCGCGAGACGTCGCTGCGCCTGGCCGGGGTGGAGGGTATCGATCGGCTGCTGAAGGATAATGACGTCGCCGTCCTGATCGCGCCCACGACCGGCCCGGCCTGGACCACCGACATCGTCAACGGCGACAACTACCTGGGCTCGGCCTCGACCTTGCCGGCCGTTGCGGGCTATCCGCACCTGACCGTGCCGATGGGGCAGGTGGGCGGCTTGCCGGTCGGTCTCAGTTTTATCGGCGGCCAATGGCAGGACGCCCGGGTGCTGGCGCTGGGCTACGCCTATGAGCAGCTTGGACCGCAGCGGGTGGCGCCGGGCTTTGCGGCCTCTCTGAACACCGTCCGCGCCGTCGCGCCTCTCCTCGCGCCGGCAGTTCAGGAACCTTGATCGGCCGTCCGCTGTTGGGCCTCCATGAAACAGCGGACGAGCCTGAGATGAGCGACCTGATCGCCAATATCGTCGGCTCGGCTGCTGCGGTCTGCTCCGTGACCAGTTTCGCGCCCCAGGCGATCAAGATCTGGAAGGAACGCGACGCCTCGTCGGTCAGTCTGAAGACCTATTCCCTGACCGTGACCTGTTTCGCCCTATGGGTCGTGTATGGCGTCATGACCCAGGCCTGGCCGGTGACCATCGCCAACTCATGCGCCCTGGTCATGGCCTCGGGCGTGTTGGCCATGAAATGGCGCTTCCGCGACGGCGATCCCGACGCCTGACGTTTTGATCCGGATCAAGGCGCAGCCGGCTTTGCGGCGCAATCGTGGGGCTGAGGAGATTTTCCATGCCCCAGGACGCCGTTCCCTTCGTCGTCGCCATCGTCGCGGCTTTCGTCTTCTTCATGGGCGCCCTGGCCTTGGCCAGCCTCTATTCGCGCTCGTCCGACGACAAGTGACGACAGCTTTACCCGACGTGATCTTGGCGCCCCGCGCGATGCGGGCTACGGCAGGGGTCTCAACGTCCAAGGGAGACGCCCCCAATGCCTGATCTCGCACAAGTCACCGAACACATCCGCGGCGCCGTCGGCGACAACTCCGGCCTCGGCAAGACCGTGAAGCTCGACCTCGGCGACGAAGGTAAAATCTACATCGACGGCGCCTCGGTGCCGAACACCGTCACCAACGAAGACAAGCCCGCCGACGCCACCGTCTCGATGAAGTGGGACGACTTCATGGCCCTGTCGGACGGCAAGCTGGATCCGATGATGGCCTTCATGCAGGGCAAGCTGAAGATCGCCGGCGACATGATGATCGCCCAGAAGCTGGCCCCGCTGCTGAAGCGCTGATGCCAGGCTGCTCAAGAGTTGATGGCGGCGCGGCTCCCTTCGGGGCCGCGCCGTTTTCGTATCAGCGCCCGTCAGAGGCGCGACCGAAGAAGAGGAAACGACATGGACTTCAGACATTCCGACCGCGCCCTGGACTGGCACGCCCGCGTGCGCCGTTTCCTCGACGAACAGGTCATCCCGCGCGAGGCCGAGTATTTCGCCCAGGTGCGCGAAAACCCGAACCGCCAGCCCCCGGTCATGGAGGCCATGAAGGCCGCCGCGCGTGACGCCGGTCTGTGGAACATGTTCCTGCCGGGCGAGCATGGTGCCGGCCTGACCAACCTCGACTACGCCCCCCTGGCGGAGATGATGGGCGCCCATCTGTGGTCGTCCGAGGTGTTCAACTGCAACGCCCCCGACACCGGCAATATGGAAGTCCTGCACATGTACGGCGACGCCGCGCAGCAGGACCGCTGGCTCAAGCCCCTGATGGCCGGCCAGATCCGCTCGGCCTTCCTGATGACCGAGCCCGAGGTCGCCTCGTCCGACGCCACCAATATCCAGACCCGGATCGAGCGCGACGGCGACCACTATGTCATCAACGGCCGCAAATGGTGGTCGACCAATATGGCCCACCCGAACGTCGCCATGACCATCGTCATGGGCAAGACCGACCCGGACGCCGCGACCCACGCCCAGCAGTCGCAGGTCATCGTGCCCGTCGACACGCCCGGTTTCCGCGTTGAACGGATGCTGACGGTGTTCGGCTATGACGAACGCCCCATCGGCCACGCCGAGGTGGTGCTGGAGAACGTCCGCGTCCCGGTCGAGAATCTGATCGCTGGCGAAGGCCGGGGGTTCGAGATCGCGCAAGGGCGCCTCGGCCCCGGCCGGATTCACCACTGTATGCGCGTGATCGGCGCGGCCGAACGGGCGCTGGAGCTGATGGTCGTGCGCCTGTTGAACCGCACCGCCTTCCGGAAACAGCTGGCCGAACATTCGGTGTGGGAACAGCGGGTCGCTGACGCCCGCACCAATATCGAGATGTGCCGCCTTCTGGTGCTGAAGGCCGCCTGGATGATGGACGAGGCGGGGGCCAAGAACGCTCGCTCCGAAATCGCCCAGATCAAGGTCGCTGCGCCGCGCATGGCGCTCCAGGTCATCGACGACGCCATCCAGGCCTTCGGCGGCGCCGGCGTTTCGGGCGACACGCCCCTGGCCGAACTCTATGCCACGGTGCGCACCCTGCGGATCGCCGACGGCCCGGACGAGGTCCACAACCGCACCATCGCCCGGCTAGAATACGCCAAACACGGCGGCAAGCCGGTGCGTTGAAATCACGCCGACGCTTCCTAGATCAGGGGAACCCCGGCTGAGGCGCGACGTTCGTTCTGCTTGGACGACGCGACGCCCGCCGGGGCTTCGGGGCTGAGGCGGACGGAACGGCTGACATGAATGCTCGCTTCGAGCCCGATACACGGGTGGCGTCGGATGTGGCGCGTTTCAGGACCGTTCGCGCCGGGATGCTCGCCCTGGCTCAGGGCCTGTCGCCCGAGGATCTGTCGGCCCAGTCCATGCCGGATTGCAGCCCCGGCAAATGGCACCTGGCCCACACCAGCTGGTTCTTTGAAGCCCTGATCCTGTCGGCCGACCCGGATTATCAGCCGGTCGATCCGCGCTTCCAGCAGCTGTTCAACTCCTACTACGAAGCCCTGGGCGAGCGGGTGCCGCGCGCCGAACGGGGCCTGATGACCCGCCCCTCGGTCGATGAGGTCCTGGCCTATCGCCGCGAGATCGACCGCCGCATGGCCGCCTGGTTGGCCCAGGGTCCGTCCAGCGGCCTTCAGCGCTATCTGTTCGAACTGGGCCTCCACCACGACCAGCAGCATCAGGAGCTGTTCCTGATGGACCTGTTGAACCTGATGTCGCGTTCCCCGCTGGACCCCGCCGCCTATGCGGTCGAGCCTCGACAGGCGTCGCTGGAGGCCCCCCGCGGCGACGTCGTCGCCTTCGACGGCGGCCTAGTCTTGATCGGCCACGACGGCGCCGGTTTCGCCTTCGACAACGAGGGGCCGTCGCACCGGGTCTGGCTGGAGCCCTTCGCCCTGGCCGCCGATCTTGTGACCAACGGCGATTGGCTGGGCTTCATCGCCGACGGCGGCTACGCCCGGCCCGAGCTTTGGCTGTCCGACGGTTGGGCGACGGTGAAGGCCGAAGGCTGGACCGCGCCTCTTTACTGGCACCGTGACGGCGACGACTGGACGGTCATGAGCCTGACCGGACGCGCCCCGATCGATGCGACAGCGCCTGTGCGTCACATCAGCTTCTACGAGGCCGACGCCTACGCGCGCTGGGCCGGCAAGCGGCTGCCGTCCGAGGCCGAGTGGGAGCACGCAGCGACCACGGCCCCCGACGCCTTCTCCAACTTGTCGGGCGAGGTCTGGCAGTGGACGTCCAGCGCCTACGCCCCATACCCCGGCTTCCAGCCGACGCCGGGCACGGCGGCCGAGTACAACGGCAAGTTCATGGCCAATCAGATGGTCCTGCGCGGCGGCGCCTTCGCCACGCCCCCGGGCCATGACCGCATCACCTATCGCAACTTCTTCTATCCCCAACAGAGGTGGGCCTTCATGGGTTTGAGACTGGCCGAAGACGCCCCGCAACGGGGCGCCGCCTCGACTGAGGACGAACAGACCGCCGCCTTCCGTCGCGACCTGGTCGCCGGCCTGTCGCGCGACCAGAAGACCGTGCCCCCCAAATGGTTCTATGACGCCGAGGGGTCGCGCCTGTTCGAAGAGATCACCGCCCTGCCGGAATATTATCCCACCCGGCAGGAGACGGCGCTGTTGCGCGACCGCGCCGCCGCCCTGACCGCCGACTTCGGCCCCGACGCCGTCCTGGTCGAGTTCGGCTCGGGAGCCAGCGAGAAGACGCGCCTTCTGCTGGACGCCGCGCCTGATCTCGCCGCCTATGTGCCGCTGGACATCAGCGAGTCCGCCCTGCTGGACGCCGCGACACGCATCCGCGCCGACTATCCCGGTCTGAGGGTTCAGCCGGTGCTGGGCGATTTCGAACATCTGGCCCCCTTGCCGGACGATTTGCCGCAGGGTCGGCGGATCGGTTTCTTCCCCGGTTCGACCATCGGCAATCTGCAGCCGGACGAGGCCGAGCGGTTCCTGGCGTCTGCGCGGCGGATGCTGGGGGAGGGCGCGCTGTTCATTCTGGGCGTCGATCTGGTCAAGGATCCCGCCACCCTGGTCGCGGCCTATGACGACAGTCAGGGTGTGACCGCCGCCTTCAACCTGAATGTCCTGGTCCGCGCCAATGCTGAACTGGACGCCGATTTTGATTTGGACGCCTTCGCCCACCGGGCCGTGTGGAACCCCGACGCCTCGCGAATGGAGATGCACCTTCAGGCCGTCGAATCCACGACGGTGCGTATCGGGAGCGATAATTTCCGCTTCATGGCCGGCGAGACCATCCACACCGAAAGCTCGCGCAAGTTCACCGAGGACACCGTGACCGCCTTGGCCGCCGCCTCCGGCTGGACCCTGGCCCGTTTCGACGTCTCTCCGGACCCGGCGGTGGCGCTTGCGGTGCTGCGGGGATAGGGGACCGCTTCTCTGTCCATCTCCCAAAGAAAAGGGCGACCCGTCTCTCGACGGGCCGCCCTTTTCTTGATCGGCCTTTAAGGCTTACTCAGACGCGTCTTGAGCGTCGGCGTCCTTCTTGGGGCCGTGCGAGGCTTCGCCACCCTTGCGTCCGGCCTGGGCGGCCAGACTGCGATCCTGAGAGAAGCTTCTCTTTTCGCTGGGGACGCTGGCGCCCCCTTTACGCGCGATTTCGCGCTGACGTTCCGGATCCATCGAGGCGAAGCCTCGCTTGGAAACGCCGGAGGGTCGCGAGGGTTGGCTGTCCATCGGTGTTCCTTTCAGTGCTGCGGTTGCGCTTGCCGAAATGAACCCTGTGACTCGGTGACGGTTCCGTGCGGAACTTGGTTTTACTGTCGCAGGTCGGAAGGTTTTCCGGCCTTGACTTCAAACAGCGCCGTAAGGGCGAGAATCACCTTCTCCCCCGCCGCCCGGATCCATGGGCGGAACCTCTTGCGGCACATCCGAAGGATCGATTTCCGGCTGGGGCGACGGCTCGGGCTGGATTTCCGGTTGGGGCGTTCCGGGCGGTGTCGGTTCGATATAGGTCATGGGGCTTCTCCTTGGCTCTATAGAACGCGGTGCCAAGGGCGATGTTCACGGGGAACCGGAATTGGCCGCGCCGGTTCATTCTCGGAACCCGGAGAGCACCATGACCCAGACCCCCATCACCTCGACCGCAGCCGACGACATTGTCCTGGAAGACGACAGCCTGACCCAACGCCTGGACCGTCAGGCCGACGCCATCCTGGCCGAGGGCCGCAGCTTTGAAGACACGACCTCCATTCGTCAGGCCGTGCGCGAAGACGCTGAGCTGATCCGACAGAAGGTGATCGGGCGCGTGGAACGGACCCGCGACGGCATCCGCGACGAACCGATGAAGACGACCCTCTACGCCCTCGGTGTCGGCGTCCTCATCGGCATGCTTCTCCGCCGCTGATCGGACTTAGGCGGGCCCGACCGGCTCACGCCGGATCGGCGCCTGCCTAAGCGCGGCGTCCGACACGAACGGATTCGTTCGTCGCTCCTCGCCGAAGGTCGAGATCGGCCCGTGGCCCGGCACGAAAGTGACGTCGTCGCCTAAAGGCCACAGCTTCTCGACGACGGCGCGGATCAGGGCGGGCGGATCGCTCATCGGAAAATCCGTCCGACCCACGGACCCCTTGAACAGCACATCCCCGACCTGGGCGAAGCGCGCCGCGCGATTGAAGAAGATCACATGGCCCGGCGTGTGGCCGGGGCAGTGTCGCACTTCCCAGGTCGTCTCGCCCAAGCTGACGGTGTCGCCGTCCTCCAGCCAGCGGTCGGGGGTGAAGGGCCGCGCGTCGGGCAGGCCGTACATCTTGCCGCTCTCGACGATTCGGTCGATCCAGAACTGATCCGCCTTCTGGGGACCAGTGATCTGGACGCCGGTCTTCTCCTGCATCTCGGCCGCGCCGCCGGCGTGATCCAGATGGCCGTGTGTGATCCAGATCTGATCGAGGGTCAGCCCACGCCGCTCGACCTCGCCCAGAACCGCATCGACCGAGCCGCCCGGATCGATCACGGCGGCCTTGTTCGTCGCGGTGCACCAGACGGTGGTGCAGTTCTGCTGGAGCGGGGTGACGGGCGTGACAAAGACGCCGATGGGGGAGGCGGGTTGGCTCATTCGGCCAACATAACCCCCGATGCGGCGTGAAACCACTGTCCGAGGCCACGCTCGCGTTGACCTTTGGAGCCCTTCTCGACATAAGGGCGGGCTTCGAGGCGCCGCTCCTAACGGGGCGGCCTTCTTGCTTTATCCATTCCGCGCCGGCCGTCTCGACGGTCCACGCGCCCCAGAGCGTCAGAAATCCCGACCATGCAAGTCGTCGAAAAGTCGAACGAAGGCCTCAGCCGCGTGATCGCGGTCACCATCCCCGTCGCGGAGCTGAACCAGAAGCTCGAAGCCCGCGTCAAGGAAGTCGCCCCGCAGGTGAAGCTGAAGGGCTTCCGTCCTGGCAAGGTGCCGGTCGCCCACGTCAAGAAGACCTTCGGCCGTGAGTTCATGGGCGAGATCATCAACGCCGAGCTGAACGAAACCAGCCAGAAGGCGCTGGAAGAAGCCAAGATCCGTCCGGCCGCCCCGGCCGAGATGAAGCTGATCTCCGACATGGACAAGGTCATCAAGGGCGAGGAAGACCTCTCCTATGAGATGGCTCTGGAGATCATGCCGGACTTCACCCCGATCGACCCCAAGACCCTGAAGCTGGACCGCCCGACCTACGAAGCCTCGGACGCCGATCTGGACGAAGCCCTGACGGAGCTGGCCGGCCAAGCCAAGTCCTACGAGGACAAGAAGGGCAAGACCGTCAAGGCCGCCGAGGGCGACCAACTGACGATCGACTTCCTGGGCAAGCTGGACGGCGAACCCTTCGAAGGCGGCGCCGCCGAGGACGCGGACCTGGTGATCGGCTCGGGCCGTTTCATCCCCGGCTTCGAAGAACAACTGACCGGCGCCAAGGTCGGTGAAGAAAAGACCATCGAAGTCACCTTCCCTGAGAACTATCAAGCCGCCCATCTGGCCGGCAAACTGGCCACCTTCGACGTCAAGGTGAAGGCCATCAAGGCCGAGGTCGAAGCCAAGGTCGATGAGGACTTCGCCAAGCGTATCGGTCTGGAATCCCTGGACAAGCTGAAGGAACTGCTGGGCCAGAACCTGAACCAGCAATACGCCGGCGCCGCCCGCTTCAAGCTGAAGCGCGCCCTGCTGGACCAGCTGGACGAAGCCCACGACTTCCCGCTGCCGCCGAAGATGGTCGAGGCCGAGTTCGACGGCATCTGGCAACAGGTCGAGGCCGACAAGGCCGCCGGCCGTCTGCCGGAAGAGGACGCCGCCAAGTCCGACGAGGACCTGAAGGCCGAATATCGCAAGATCGCCGAGCGCCGCGTGCGCCTGGGTCTGGTCCTGGCCGAGATCGGCCGCGCCAACAACGTCCAGGTCACCGACCAGGAGCTGAACGCCGCCCTGCTGCAGGAAGCCCGCAACTATCCGGGCCAGGAACAGGCCGTCCTGAACTTCTACCGCCAGAACCCCAACGCCGCCGCCCAGATGCGCGCGCCGATCTACGAGGAAAAGGTCGTCGACCTGATCGTCGGCCTGGCCGAAGTCACCGACACGCCGATCACTAAGGAAGAGCTGCTGAAGGAAGACGAAGAGGCGTAATCGCCCTTCGTCCTCTCAGGGCGGAAACGAACGGTTTCAAGGGGTTCGCGCTTGCGCGAGCCCCTTTCTTTATCTGAACGGGACAAAGCGAGTCGCCTCTGCGGACCGCCGTCTCTGGCCCTCCCGTTGCGTTCCAGCGGATTTGAGGTAGCGTCACTCCAGCGAAAGCGGAGGGATGCAGATGCCGTCGGCCTTTTTAGCCTTGTCTCTCGCGCTTGCGGCCCAGGATACGTCCGCCGTTCTCGACGATGTGGTGGTGACGGCGCCGCCGCTGACGCCAGAGGTCGCCCGATCCTATGTCGACCGCATAGCCAATCCTCCCCTCCGCGCCCTGAGTCTGGCCACGTGGCGGACGCCCGTGTGTCTGCTGGTCGAAAACCTGGCCCCTGAGGCGAAGTCGATCGTATCGGCGCGTATCGTCGCCCGGGCTGAGAACCTCGGAATCAAGGTCGGGGAGGGATGCCGACCGAACCTGGTCGTGGTTTTCACGTCGGACGGCTCAGCAACCGCGACCGATCTGGTCTCTGCCATACCAACTCTGTTCCGTTTGAAGGCGGGTGAGCCGCAGGGGGACCGGCATGAGCTTGCTGTGTTCGAGACGACAACCGCGCCCGTCCGCTGGTGGACCATGTCCGGCGACTACAGCACGTACCGAGGGGCGTTTCTGACGCCGACGCACGGTGAGGACAGTCAGTTCGGGCTGAGCTCGGACCAGAACGGCAGTGCGCCTATGCGGGCGGCTGATCCGGGAGAGATCTATTCGAACCAAAGTCAGGTCCGAGCGATCATTCGATCCACTGTCGTTGTGGACACCCGTCAGACGGGCGGCGTTTCGACCGAAGCTTTGGCGGACTACATCGCCATGGTCGCCTTGGCCGAAGTGGATCCCGAAGCAGACACGCAGAAGTTTCCCACCATCCTCAACCTTTGGGACGGACAGGCTGACCTCCCGGCTATGACGACTTGGGATTGGGCGTATCTGAAAGGGCTTTATAAGGCAGAGATTCGGATTTCAGGCAGCATCTCCCCCGTGCGCTCGCGGTTTCAGCTCAACGAGATCGCCCGGTCCATGGCCGGTGACCGGACGCCTTAGCCCTAGGCCCGTGTCTGCCCTAGGCTTGCGTCGTGGGCGATGCGACGCGATATGGTTGGCGTAGCGGCGCTGCGATAGCGGCCGATTCCCTCCAAGGACCCATATGCGCGATCCGATCGAACTGATGAACATGAACCTGGTCCCCATGGTGGTGGAGCAGTCCAGCCGGGGCGAGCGCTCCTTCGACATCTTCTCGCGCCTGCTGCGCGAGCGGATCATCTTCCTGACGGGGCCCTTCGAAGACGGCATGGCCTCACTGATCTGCGCCCAGCTGCTGTTCCTGGAGTCGGAGAATCCCAAGAAGGAAATCTCCATGTATATCAACAGCCCCGGCGGACAGGTGTCCTCGGCGCTCGCGATCTACGACACCATGCAATACATCAAGAGCCCGGTCTCGACCGTGGTCATGGGCATGGCGGCCTCGGCCGGTTCGCTGATCCTGACGGCCGGCGCCGCAGGCCAGCGCATCGCTCTGCCGAACGCCCGGATCATGGTTCACCAGCCGTCGGGCGGCTTCCGTGGCCAGGCCTCGGACATCGAGCTGCACGCTGCGGACATCCGCTACACCAAGAAGCGTCTGAACGAGATCTACGTCCACCACACGGGCCGGACCTATGAGGAAGTCGAAAAGACCCTGGACCGCGACCACTTCATGTCGGCCGAGGAAGCCAAGGCCTGGGGCATCGTCGATCACGTCTATGATCGCCGTGAACAGGCCGACGCCGACGGCGTGAAGACGCCCGGCCACTAAGTCGCCGGATAATATGGCCAAAGGGCGCGCCGTTGCGGCGCGCCCTTTTCATTTTGTGCTATCGGAACCGTCATGCAGTTCACACGAGATCCCAGCGGCACGGTCGAGGTCGACGGCGAAACCTATGTTTGGGAAATCCGTCGCCAGCCCCAGCCCAAGGGCGGCAATGTCTGGGAGGGCATGGCCGTGTCCCTGCGCCATGTCGATTTCAAGCGCGAAGCCATCGTGCAGTTCCCGCCGCCCTTGCGACCCAACGGCCGGCCCGACGTCGAGAAGCAGCGCGTCAATGTCGATGCGGTCCGCAACGCCGTCGCCTCGGCCATGGAGGCGGGATGGGACCCGACCTCGCGTGGCAAGGCCGTCGTGTTCGACGTGGATGCGGACGGTAACTGACCTTTTCGGCCGGCGCTTCACGGTTTTTGGCGAAACACCCGGAACCCAGGCTGCTGCGCCATGGCCAGCATCTCGCGGTCGCCCGAAGTGTCGCCATAGGCGGCGGTCAGCACCATGTCCTCGCCATAGGCGGCTTTCAGACGCCGCACCTTTTCCGTCCCGCGACAATTCGGCCCCGCGAAGCCGCCCGTAACCCGTTGTTCCGAATCGAACACCAGCGGCGTGCCCAGCAAAGCCTCTGCCCCCAGCTTCACTGCAAAGGGCGCCACCGTCGTCTCGGGGGAGGCGGTCACGATTACGCGATGAGCGCCGCGTTCGCCCCAGTCGTTCCAAACCTTCAACGCGTCGGGTCGCATGAATCTGTCCCAGACGGCGTCGGCGAATCGCGCCGCCTCGGCCTCCAGCGCCGCCTTGGTTTCGCCGGCCAGGAACTCCTTCACCGAGGCGGCCTTGATCCGCCCCCGGTCCCGGTCGCGTGCATAGGCGGCAAGGGCGGGCGCCAGCTTGACCAGACCCAAGGCCCAGCCGCCAGCGCCGGCCCTCCAGCGCAGGAATTCGGTGAAACTGTCGCGAATCGTCAGGGTGCCGTCGAAATCAAAGGCCACGATCGGCGCTTGTCCCTGGTCTGATCCCTGTTCCAACTTGATCCGGGACTGGCGCAAATCCTGCAGGCTCCCCATGTCAGACATTCGCCTTGATCCCCATCGACACTGATCCATCCCCGTCTTGCAACATTCCCCTGCCGCCTTCGGGGTTGTCGTCGAACGTGGGATGGGTGATTGTCATTTTTTGAAGACCTTTGCGTCCAGAGTGCTGGAATCAACGTGGAGGAAGCGCGTTTCGGGCCATTTCGGTCCGCTCCGCGGGAGTGAGATAAGGGTCTATGACCAAAGCAGCCGGCTCTGACGCCAAAAGCACCCTGTACTGCTCGTTCTGCGGAAAGAGCCAGCACGAGGTCCGCAAACTGATTGCGGGCCCGACCGTGTTCATCTGCGATGAATGCGTCGAACTGTGCATGGACATCATCCGCGAAGAGCACAAGATCGGTTTCAAGAAGACGACCGACGGCGTTCCGACGCCCAAGGAGATCCGCGACGTCCTGGACGATTACGTCATCGGCCAGTCGCACGCCAAGAAGGTCCTCTCGGTCGCCGTTCACAACCACTACAAGCGTCTGAACCACGCGACGAAGAACAACGACGTCGAACTGGCCAAGTCCAACATCATGTTGATCGGGCCGACCGGCTCGGGCAAGACGCTGCTGGCTCAGACCCTGGCGCGCATCATCGACGTGCCCTTCACCATGGCCGACGCCACCACCCTGACCGAAGCCGGTTATGTCGGCGAGGACGTCGAGAACATTATCCTCAAGCTGCTGCAGTCGTCCGACTACAACGTCGAACGGGCCCAGCGCGGTATCGTCTACATCGACGAGATCGACAAGATTTCGCGCAAGTCCGACAATCCCTCGATCACCCGCGACGTCTCGGGCGAGGGCGTGCAGCAGGCCCTGCTGAAGATCATGGAAGGCACCGTCGCCTCCGTGCCCCCGCAGGGCGGCCGCAAACATCCGCAGCAGGAGTTCCTGCAGGTCGACACCGCCAACATCCTGTTCATCGTCGGCGGCGCCTTCGCCGGCCTCGAGAAGGTGATCGCGGCGCGCGGCGACGGGGCCTCGATCGGCTTCGGGGCCAAGGTCAAGGAAATCGACGAACGCCGCACCGGCGACATCCTCAAGGGCGTCGAGCCCGACGATCTGATGCGCTTCGGCCTGATCCCCGAGTTCATCGGTCGCCTGCCCGTGCTGGCGACGCTGGAGGACCTCGACGAGGAAGCCCTGGTCACCATCCTGACCGAACCGAAGAACGCCCTGGTCAAACAGTACAAGCGACTGTTCGAGATGGAGAACGTCGATCTGACGTTCACCGACGACGCCCTGATCGCCGTGGCCAAGAAGGCCATCACCCGCAAGACCGGCGCCCGCGGCCTGCG
>NZ_JAUSOE010000040.1 GCF_030656255.1 Brevundimonas sp.
GGCAGCGGCTACCAGGCCGCGGTGCTGAGCCGGCTGGCGCGCTATGTCTATTCGATCGAGCGGTACCGCAGCCTGCTGACCGAGGCCGAGCAGCGGCTGAAGGACCTGAAGATCGACAATGTCATCACCCGCCACGGCGACGGCGGTCTGGGCTGGGTCGAACAGGCGCCCTTCGACCGGATCATGGTGACGGCGGCGTCTCCGACCGAGCCGACCGAACTGTTGAAGCAGCTGAAGCCGAACGGGGTTCTGGTCGCGCCCGTGGGCCGGACTTCGGTGCAGATGCTGCACCGTTATGTGGGCCAAGGCGACGGGTCGTTCCACCGCGAGAGCCTGACGGAAGTGCGGTTCGTGCCCCTGGTCGAAGGGACGGCGAAGGAGGGGTGACAGCCGGAGGTTGAGCTTGCATGGTCCGCTGATGTTCCGATTATTGCTCGCCGCTGGCATCTTTTTGTTATCTGCGACGGCTGTCAGAGCGCAGACTTGGCCCGTGTGTTTCGACGCCGAAGGCGTTCTGTCGCCTCAAGGCTTCCGAAATTTGCGCGCGGCGCGCGCGACGTTCGAGGAAGCACCCGCCTGGCGCGCGTCCGCTACGCTTTATCGGGAAGCCCTATACAGTCCTGATGATCGCGCAGCCGTGGAACGAACAAACACCGCATTGGTCGAGGCGATCCGCACTGGGTTCTCACCTGCAATCGCCATTGTCACTTCATATGAGCCCTTGGCCGAAGGGTGTCTTGCAATCGAAGTCACACGACACGAAACGCCTCAGCCGCCGGCGCTTTGGCATTACCACGGCGTCTTTTTCGAGAGCGGCAGCGCCGTTGTCGATCAGAAATGGGACCTCCGGCTTCGAATTTACGCCGCGACCTATCAGCCAGGGACGCGCGTCATTTTGCAGGGTTATGCGGATACGCTGGGTTCACCGTCAGACAATTTGGCGCTCAGTCGTATGCGAGCGGAAGCGGTTGCTGACGCGCTCATTCGATTGGGCGTCCGAGCTGAAGACATCGAAATCACGGCCTATGGCGAGACCAATTTGATGAAACCGTCGGCGGACGAGGTGTCGGAATCGCTGAACCGTCGAGTGTGGATCGATATGCGCATGCGGCCGCGTTAACCTTCCCGCCTAACTTTGGCGATGATTGAAGGCTTGGCTTAAGGGGCGCAAGCGGGCACACCGGGCGGGCAGTTTTAACCATCTAAGGAGCGGCCGGTGGCGGTGATATCGGGCTGGATCAGAGCGGTTGTGATCGCGGGCGCCTCGCTGAGCGCGGCGGCCTGTATGACCTATCCGTCCGAGCCGCAGTATTCGACGCGACCGACGGTGGGCGGGCAGGGCGCCTATCCGCCGCCGACGCAGCAAGCGCCCTATGGTCAGCCGACCTCTCCTCAGGCTCAGCCCTATCCGCAGCCTCAAGCGACGGCGCCGGTCGGCCAGGTGGATGGCGGATCTCTGCCGCCGCCGGTCACGGTCACGCCTGCGCAGCCGAGCTATGTTCCGCCTGCGCCCTCCTATCCGGCCCCCTCGGGCGTGGTCACGCCGGGCGCCGCCTATGAAATCCAGCCGGGCGACACGATTTCGGGCGTCGGGCGGCGGTTCCAGACGCCGGTTCAGACCCTGATCGACCTGAACGGCCTGGGGCCGCGCGGTGCGATCACGACGGGCCAACGAATCATTCTTCCGGATGCGGCGGTCGATACCGGCCGCGACCCTTACGCGACCGGGCCGTCGCCGGCCGGGGTTCTGGTGCCGAACAGCGGCATGGCCCCGCCGCCTCCGCCGCCGCCTTCGGGCAACGCCGCGCTTCCGGCTCAGACCCGCCCGACGGCTCCCGCAGTAGGCGCTGCGCGTCCGCCGGTCACCGCGGCGCCTTCCGCCACGCCTGTCGCGGGCGGCCCCATCGCCCTGTTGTGGCCGGTGCGTGGCGACATTCTGCGTCGGTTCGGTCCGGTCGGCATGGGCGAGCGCAACAACGGCATCAACATCGGCGCCTCGGCCGGCGCCTCGGTCGTCGCCTCGGCCGGCGGACGCGTGGCCTATGTCGGCGACGATCTGGTGGGTCAGGGGCTGACGGTCCTGGTGGTTCACAACGGCGGCTGGCGCACGGTCTATGGCCATCTGGGCTCGGCGACGGTCAAGGACGGCGACGACGTGCGGGCCGGACAGCAGATCGGCACGGTCGGCCTGACGGCCGGCGACGGTCGCCCGTCGATCCACTTCGAGACCCGCCAGATGCGAGGCGACGACCCCGTTGCGGTCGATCCCCTGACCGTATTGCCGCGCTGACGCTTAGCCGCGTTGCAATCCGCGAGACGGAGCCCTAGGTTCCGCGCCTCGTTTTAATGGGGCGCCGACGAGGGCCGCCCCCCTTGTGTTCGGAGACTACCCATGGGCGCCCCAGCTGACGGCGGCATGATGGCCGTGATCATGCAGTTCCTGCCGATCGTCGCCATCTTCATTCTGTTCTACTTCCTGCTGATCCGTCCGCAGCAGAAGCGGGCCAAGGAACATGCGGCCGCCATCGGCGCCGTGAAGCGCGGCGACACCGTCGTGCTGTCCAGCGGCATGATCGGCAAGGTGACCCGCGTCGAAGAGGCCGAGGTCAATGTCGAGATCGCGCCCAGCGTCAATGTGCGCGTGGTCAAGACCATGATCGCCGAGGTGCGCAACCGCACCGCCATCGCCGCCAACGATTCCAAGGCCTGATACCAAGCGTATCGCTGAACCGAGACCACCCTCATGATTCAGCTCTCGCGCTGGAAAGTCATCCTCGTCGTCGCTTCGGCGATCCTCGGCTGCCTGCTGGCCTTCCCCAACCTGCTGAGCCCGGCTCAGCGGGAAGCCATGCCCGGCTGGCTGCCGAAGAACGCCCTGAACCTGGGGCTGGACCTGCAGGGCGGATCGTACCTGCTGCTGGAGGTCGATGTGCCGGAGATGCGCGAAAAGCGCATCACCAATCTGATCGAAGACGTGCGGGTCACGCTGAACGGCGACGGGATCGCCACCAACGGCTTCCAGCGCGAGACGGGCGGCGTGACCGTGACCCTGGCCAATCCGGGCCAGCAGGACGCCGCTTTCGAGGCGCTGCGCCAAATGGCCGGGGCGCCGGGACCTTCGGGCCAGATCGAACGGACGGCGACGCGGGTCGGCGATAATCGCATCCGCTTCGCCTATACCGACGCAGCCTTGGCCGGCATGGGCGCGACGGCCGTGGATCAATCGATCGAGGTGGTTCGCCGCCGGATCGACAGCCTGGGCACGCGAGAGCCTTCCATCACTCGCCAGGGCGCCGACCGGATCGTGGTCCAGGCGCCGGGCGAGAGTGATCCGTCCCAGTTGGAACGCGTCATCGGCCAGACGGCCCAGCTGACCTTCCAGATGGTGGATACCGAGAATTCAATCACTGACGCCGTGGCGGGTCGCGTCCCGCCGGACGCCGAACTGCTGATGGACGAGCAGGGCACGCCCTATCTGGTGAAACGGCGCGTTCTGGTTTCGGGCGAGAACCTGACCCGCGCCGGGGTCGGTGCGGACGAGAGCGGCCGCCCAGCCATCGACTTCCGCTTCGACGCCGCCGGCGCCCGCCGTTTCGGCGAGGCGACCGCCGCCAACCTGGGCAAGCCCTTCGCCATTATTCTGGACGGCAAGGTCATTTCGGCCCCGACGATCCAGACCGCGATCACCACGGGTTCCGGCCAGATCACCGGCCAGTTCTCGATCCAGGAAGCCTCGACCCTGGTGAACCTGCTGAACGGCGGCGCTCTTCCGGCGCCGCTGAACGTCGAGGAACGTCGGACCGTCACCGCCGAACTGGGCGCCGACGCCGTGAAGGCGGGCGCACTGTCGACCGCTGTGGGCTTCGGCATCATCGTGCTGTTCATGATCCTGGCCTACGGCTTCCTGTTCGGGGGCGTGTCGGTCATTGGCCTGGTGCTGAACGGGGTGCTGATCGTGGCGGCCATGTCGCTGACCCAGGCGACCCTGACCCTGCCGGGGATCGCCGGTCTGATCCTGACCTTCGCCGTGGCCGTGGATGCGAACGTGCTGATCTATGAGCGGATGCGCGACGAGGCCCGCTCGGGCCGCAGCGTGATCGCCAGCATGGACGCCGGATTCTCCAAGGCCTGGGGCACGATCCTGGACGCCAACGTCACCACCCTGGTGGCGGCGGCGATCATGTTCGTCTTCGGCGCCGGCCCGGTGCGCGGCTTCGCCTGGACGCTGAGCATCGGCGTCTTCACCTCGGTGTTCTCGTCGGTTCTGGTGGCCCAGGTGCTGCTGGCCTACTGGCTCAAGACCGCCAAGCCCAAAAAACTGCCGATCGCGGAGTGATGGCGATGCGTGGATGGCCCTTCATCAAACTGCTGCCGCAGAAGACGAATTTCCATTTCGTCAAATACGCCCGGTTCGCCGCGGTGCTGTCGGTGGTTCTGTGCGTCGCCTCGATCGTGGCGTGCTTCGTTCCCGGCCTGAACATGGGCATCGACTTCCGCGGCGGGGCCTCGATGGAGGTCTCGAAGCCGGCCGGCCAGACCCTCGCCCTCGAGGATCTGCGCGGCGCGGTGCGTGAACTCGGGCTCGGCGACGTCGGGGTGCAGGGCATCGCCCGGCGCGGGACGGACGTGGACGACGGCTCGACCGCCATCGTCCGGTTCCAGATCCCCGAGGGCCGCGACCAGACGGCGGTGG
>NZ_JAUSOE010000091.1 GCF_030656255.1 Brevundimonas sp.
TTGACTTCCGTCCGGCCGGCGATACCTGTAACCCCAGATTTTGGTGTCCGAGGACACCCGGAGATAGAGGCCCTTCAGGCCCGCGTCCCAGAGCTCCAGACGACCGCCCTCGACGGCCTTCGCCGACGCAACCGTTCGGTCCGTGAGCTTCAAAGTCGGCATCCAGATCTCCGACGCGCCCCATTTGCTGGGGCACATATGGGGCACAGATTGCAGCAACTCGAAGAATAACGATGAAAAGCGACGAGGTCAAAAAAGACCGCCTGAACAATGCGCTAGCACAGTCCTGAACCGTCTTGAAAAGCCCTGAAAAAGGGCTCCGGAGCGGCTGGGGGTCAAGGGGTCGCAGGTTCGAATCCTGTCGCTCCGACCATTTCCTTTAAGGAAACGGTTGGTTAGAGGGGTCGCTTTCGGGCGGCCCCTTTGCAATTCGGGGCGTTGTCAGACGCGCCAAGCCTAGCGAACCAGCATCACTTGGGCCGAACGTGCCGAGACTCCCGCTTGATGCTATCAAGGCGAACGGCTGGACACTGTCGCTGCAGCCAACAAGGATTCCCTTGATTTGATCGGACAATATGGATGGTCGACGTCTCTGGCTGAGGCCTTCGAACCCCATGAGCGTGCAGGCCACACGCCCGGCCGCGTCATTCTGCATCACCGGGATGGCTATCTCGTCGCGACGAACGCCGGAGACGTGCGCGCCAAGGTTTCGGGCCGGCTCCGTCATGAGGCGGGGGAAATCGGCCATCCGGCGGTCGGAGACTGGGTCGCTCTTTCGCATAGCGCGCAGGAGCGCACGGCCACGATTCACGCCATATTGCCGCGCCGTACGGCCTTCGTCCGCAGGGCGGCCGACAGCATGCGGAAACTGCAGATCCTGGCCGCAAACGTCGATGTGGCCTTTATCGTCACATCCTTGAACGGGGACCTCAACCTGCGGCGGATCCAGCGGTATCTGGCGGCGGCGTGGGAGAGCGGGGCCCGGCCTGTCGTGGTGCTGACGAAATCGGATCTGTGCACGGATCCGGAAGGCCAGGCCGCTAGCATCGCCGCCCTGGAGCCGGGCTGTCCTGTGCTGATGGTTTCAGCTCGCCAAGGCGTGGGTCTCGACGCCTTGCTGGCCGAGGTGGGGAGGGGAGAGACCTGCGTGTTGATCGGCTCGTCCGGCGTGGGCAAGTCCACCCTGGTCAACGCCTTTCTGAATGAAGACCGGATGGCGACGCAGGCCATTCGCGAGACCGACGATCAGGGGCGTCACACCACCAGCCACCGCCAGTTGATCCTGCTCCCCGGCGGCCGGTTGATTCTCGACACGCCCGGCATCCGCGAAGTCGGTCTCATCGACGCCGAAGCGGGCGTGAGCGCCGTGTTCGAAGACGTCGAGGCGCTGCTCCAGACCTGCCGATTCACCAACTGCAGTCACGCCAACGAGCCGGGCTGCGCCGTGCAGGCCGCGGTGCAGAGCGGAGCGCTCGATCCCGACCGATGGGCGCATTACCAGAAGCTGACGCTCGAAGCCGCTGCTGCGGAGCATGAACAGGAGCGGGCGGCGAAGGCGGTCGAGCGCCGCCGGCTCGGCGCGCTCCAGAAGGTGTATCGCGCCACCAAGAGGAATGACCGGGGCGCCGCCGACTGATCGGAGGTAGGCCGGATCGGGTTCTTCCCCAAGATCAGCGGTTCGAACGAATTATGGCCTTTCCCGCAGGCAATCAGGCTAGTCGAGAGATTCAAACCTGAGAGAGTTCAAAAATGTCCGCGTACACCATCGTAACCACCAGTGCGGTCCAGGGCGGCGACACCGCCGAGGTCAACACTCTGACGGACGACTTCGCCAATGACAGCGAGGCGCTGGGCTACGCGCGTCGGATGGCCGATGAGATGATCGAGATGGCCCACCAGCTTCTGCTGGATTTCGACTACAGCAATGTCGGCGTGTACGATGGTGATCTGATCGACGAGGACATCACGCCCGACCACGCATCGCTGATCGGCGTCTGGGTGCTCGACGAAGACGGCTCCGCCTTCGTGACCGCAGAAGAGTTCCGCGAGGGGGCGACCGAGGCCGAGCCTTCTTAGTCTTTGAAACTTAAGGTTCCTGGTTCGTTGAAGTTCAAGCGACTGGGTAGTCCCACTGGTCGTATCCCGGCCCGCGGTGATGTGGTCGGGCGGAGTGGCAAGCCGGGTTAGCGACTTGCCTGTCGGGCCTTGGTCAGCTCACGGGCGGCGACCGCGAAATCCGCCTGAAACGCCGGATCAGCCTTCAGCCGCGCAACCAGGGCCGCGCCGACGATACGCCCGGCCTCGACGTCGCTGGGGTAATGGACGCCGCAGATGGCGCGGCTTTCGCCATAGGCCAGGCCACGCGCCAGGAGGGCGTCGGCGCGGTCAGGCGCCATTTCGGTCAGCACCAGGGCCCAGGCCCAGCCCAGGGCCGCATGTCCGGACGGATAGGAGCCGCTGGCGGCCAACCAGGGTTCGGGCGCAATACAGGTCGCCGCCGGCTCGGCCACGAAGGGGCGGGGGCGGGTGAAGCCGCGCTTGGCCGGGGTCTGGATCGTCTCCAGGTCGCCCAGCATCCGTCCCAGCAAATGGGTCAGGGTCGGCATCTGTTCGGGCGTGAACCGGATCCCCAGGGCCTCGTCGAAGATGCGCGGGGCTTCCGGGGTCTCGATCTCGTTGTCGGCGCGGGCCTGGGCCCATCGGGGACTGTGTTCAAGCGCACGGGTGGCGCGATAGGCGGCAATATCGTCCTGGGCGCGCAGTGATCCTTCGGCCGGCGGCGGAGGCAGGAAGGCGGCGGCGTTCGGCGCCTCATCCTTGGCCAGATAACCGTGGGGGTGGTCGCGGAACCCGGCCCAGAAATCGGTCGAGGCGGTCGGGGCGGCGGCGCAGCCGACCAGCGACAAGGCGAGCGTAACAGCGAAGACAGCCGCCGTCGGGCGACGGTCGGGAGAAGCGGTGGTCATGAAAACTCTTGGGCTTTGGACGGTGTGGGCGGGGATCAGGCCGGAAGCGCGCCGGGGCGGCCGTCTTCGACCACCCAACTGTTCAGGGTGGCGACCGTGGCCGTCGGATCGCGCACATCGGAGATGGCGCGATAACGGGTGTTCATCCGGTCGCGGTCCGTGTCGATGGACATATAGCCCCGCACCCGACTGTCGAAGAATTTGATCTGCGGATTGTTCGGCATGTTCGCCATCAGGGCGTCATAGGGCGGGCCGGACGACGAGATCGAGGTGCCGACGAATTCGGTCGCCACCGTCGCCGATGACGGATCGGCGCTGACCCGCTTGACGTCATTGGTCCAGAACGAGTGGTAGTCTCCGCTCAGCACCACCGGATTGCGCGGCTTCAGCGTCGCCAGGGCGTCGGTCATCCGGTCGCGGGCGACGGGATAGCCGTCCCAGGTGTCGGTCCAGTAGCGGGTGTCGGCGTCGCCGTTTCCGAACCTCAGCCCCGCCATCACCAGATCCTGGCCCAGGATGTTCCAGCGCGCCTGCGACCGGGCCAGACCGTCGTACAGCCAGCGTTCCTGTTCGAAGCCCAGGAAGGTGCGGGCCGGGTCCAGACGGTCGGGGCAGGCGGCGTCGGTGACCACCTGGCCCTTGCCGCCGTTGGGCCCGTCGCTGCAGGCCTGTTTCGAGCGATACTGACGGCCGTCCAGCATGAAGAACTGGGCCAGCCGGCCATAGCGGACCCCGCGATAAATCGGCATCTGCAGCTGGGCGTCCAGCCGCGTGCGGCGGATGGGCATGGCCTCGTAAAAGGCCTTGTAGCCGGCGGCGCGGCGCAGCAGGAAATCATTGGGCGTGACGCCGGGCGTCTTGGACCAGACGCCGGAATAGTCGTCCTGAATCTCGTGGTCGTCCCATACCGCCAGGCACGGGGCGACGGCGTGCAGCCTTTGCAGGTCCGCATCGGTCCGGTGCAGGGCGTAACGGTTGCGATAGCCCGCCAGGGTCGTCGCCTCTTCCAGCCCGTAGGGCCGAACCACATTGGCCGCTTGAGCGCCGGTGCGGGTATATTCGTAGATATAGTCGCCCAGGAACAGGGTCAGGTCCGGCGCCTCGTCCGCCATATGGCCATAGGCGCTGAAATAGCCGGACTCCCAGTTGGAGCAGGAGGCGACCGCCAGACGCAGCCGGTCGATGTCGGCGTTCGGAGCGGGGGCGGTGCGGGTGCGGCCGATTGGGCTCTGCTGACCCAGGGCCGTGAACCTGTACCAATAGGGGCGGTCGGGGCGCAGGCCCTCGACCTCGATATGCAGGCTGTGGGCGTCGGTGCGATCCGCGACGGCCTCGCCCGAGGCGACGATGCGGGTGAAGGCGTCGTCCGCCGCCACGTCCCAACGCACGGCGACCGGGCCGGCCATTCCGCCCAGACCGTCCGGCGCCACCGGATCCGCCGCCAGCCGCGTCCAGATGACGAAGCCGTCCGGCGCCGGATCGCCGCTGGCGACCCCCAGCGGGAAGACATAGGCCCCGCCTGCCTGGGCCTGAGCCTGCCCGAACCGCAGGACCAGGGGCGCGGCGACCAGGCCGCCGAGCAACAGGCGGCGGTTCATCGGAAGGGTGGGCTTCAGCAGCATGCAGGGGCTTTCAAGCGAACTCAGAGCGTATTGGGCGGACCGGCCAAGCTCGGCCGGTCCGCCCGGTCTCGGGTCTTAGAAGTCCATCGACAGACGGACGGCGACCGTGCGCCCCGGCTGAGGCGAAGTGGTTGGACGGGCCGAGCCGTTGAAGCCGTTGCGCGTCTCTTCGTAATAGGTGTTGAAGAGGTTGCGCACCGACAGGCCGACCCGCCAGTTGGCGTTCGCGGGGCCGCCGGTGAAGTTGGCGTTCCACAGCCAATAGGCCGGAATGATTGACGAAGAGCTCGTCGAATACAGATCATCGCGGTAGTTGTAGTTGGTCTCGGCGCCCAGATCCAAACCAACCATCTGCCAGTCATAGGCGATGGAGCCGCCGTAGTTCATCTTGGGGAAAGGCAGTTTTTCGCCGGCGCGGTCGGTGTAGATGATCACGTCCCACGGGCCGTTGGTCGGGTTGGCCGCAGCCGTGGCTGTCGTATCGACCGAGTTGTACTCGTCATACTCGCCGTGCTTGTAGCTGACGTTCTGGCTGATGCTCAGGCCCGCGATCGGATTCCACTCCAGCTCCAGTTCGGCGCCGTAGATGAAGGACTTGGGCACATTGTCGATCTTGCCGACCCGGCCAGAGATGCGGTCGTACAGAACTGTTTGAACCTGTTGGTTTTTGTAGTCGTAGTAGAAGGTCGAGCCGTTCACCCGCAGCGAACGGTCCAGGAATTCAGATTTGATCCCGGCCTCATAGGCGATCAGTTCTTCCGGCGCGAAGGGCGTGGCGGAGGTGGCGTTGTAGGTGGTGAAGCCGCCGGACTTCACGCCGCGCGCGACGTTGGCGTAGAACAGCGCGTTGTCGCTGAGATCATATTCCAGACCCAGCTTGCCGGTGACTTCGGACATGTCCGTGGAATAGGTGACTTCCGCGCCCGGCGTCGCGTTGAGACGATAGGTGCCGGGGCTAGTCAGGCTGCGCTCTTCATACTCGTAACGCAGGCCCAGGATCAGATTCAGCCGATCCGTCGCCTTGAAACTGTTGTTGGTGAAGACGCCGATGGATTCCACGTCCTGCTTATAGGGGGTGTGGATCAGAGCGGTGATGGCGCGGTACTCCGTATAGAAGCCGCCGTCGTTGCTCTCGTTCGAATAGTGAAGACCGGTCATCCAGTTCCACCGGCCGTCCTTGTTCGAGGCTAGGCGGAGTTCCTGCGACACCACGTCGATGTCATTGTAGAAGAAGACGTCGGATTCGCGCGCGCTGGTGCCGTCCCAGTCGTTGTATTCCGACCGCGTGAACGACTGGTAGGCTGAGATCGAGGTCAGGTCCGCCCAGCCCAGGTTGGCCGTCACCCGCGCGCTGAGGTCCAGGCCGTCGTTGTCGCGGCCCGGCTTGTCGCCGACCGAGCGGCCGGACACCTTGGCCAGCTGTTCCGACAGCGACCAGCCGGTAATGCGCCAGGCCGTATCCTTGGGAATGGTGACGCCGCCGGCGGTCGTATAGTCGCCCAGAAGGCGGAAGCCGAGGCCGTCCGACTTGTCGACCATATAGGTCGCCGCCAGATCGACGGTGACGTCGTCCGTCGCATCCCAGGTCAACCGGCCGCGAACGGCGGTCTTGTCCAGATCGCCCAGCTTCTGGCCGGTGTCGCGATTGTACTGCCAGGCGCCGCCCTGTTCGGTGACGACGGCGAGGCGGCCCAGCAAACCCTCGGCGATCTGGCTGGAGACATATCCGTCCAGCTTGTAGCGATCATACGAGCCGTATTCGCCGGTTACGCCCGCGCGGAAGTCCGCCGTCGGGGCGTTGGTGATGATGTTGACGGCGCCGCCGGTCGTGTTGCTGCCGTAAAGCGTGCCTTGCGGGCCCCGTAGCACTTCGATGCGTGCGATGTCGAACAGGGCGCCCTGAGTGGTCACCGTATAGGGGTGGGCCACTTCATCGACATAGATGCCTACCGTCGAGGCGTTGTTGCTGGAGTATTCGCGCGCGCCGACGCCGCGGATGCGGAACTGGGGCTGGCCGCCGCCGAACTGGCTGTCGACCTCAAGGTTGGGCACGACGTTTTCGAGGTCGTTGACGACCGAGATGTTTTTTTCGTCCAGCTCCTGGCCGCCGACGACGCTGAGCGAGGCGCCGACGTCCTGACTGGCCTGTTCGCGGCGCTGGGCGGTGACGACGATGTCCTGGACCGTCGTGGCATTGGTCTGGGAATTGGTTTGAGCTGCGGCCGGCAGGGCCGCCAGTGCGAGAACGGCGCCGGAGGCGCCAAGGAGAAGACGTTTCATTTGATCATCCTTCGGGCGACGCGCGGGGACACCCCCTCCCTCGCGCGCCGAAGCGTTTGGGGACGTTGTCGAACGGTCGCTTTGTTCGGCCGTCTGGCGAGGCGGTTGTAGGCGCGGGGAGGGAGGCCGAGGCCGCCTGTGCTCACCGAGAAAAACAACTGTTCGACAACGGAAAGCCAGATAGGCTGCCGAGATGATGCTTTTATGAAGCTTCGCTGAACTGTTTCCGTCAGGATTCGTAGAGTGGTTAGCGATGCGCGGATAACGCGCGTTCTATCTCGCGAGCCGTGCAACCAGCTGGTCGGCGCCCTTGATGAGATCCGCTTCCGAGACCGGAATTCCTGTCGCGGCCGATGTCAGTGCGAGACCCTTTACCCACAGGGCGAAGCGGGTCGCGGCCAGCCGCGTCAGGTCGAAATCGGCGGGCCAGACGCCAGCCCTATTGTAGTAGGTGCCGCCGCCTTCGGGTCCACGCAGCAGCATGGCCAGATCCCGTAACGACGGATCGCGCCGCGCCTCTAAGCAGATGCTGGCGATAAGGCGGGCGTATCGAACGTAGAATCCTTCGATCTTGGGGCGGATGGAGACTGTCGGCGCCATGAGCCGTGTCCAACTGTCCAGATCGGCAGTCTCTGCGTCGCCGTCGAGGTGATGTCCGGCTAGATACCGGGGCATGTCGCGGAACACGCTGTGCCAGACCGCGTCTAGAACGAAGCGTCGCATGTCGGGCCAATGGTAGGCGATGGTGGAGGTGGAGGTGCCTGCAACGGCGCTGACTGAGCGATTAGTTATGGCCGTCACGCCGCCCGCCAGAATCTGGTCCGCCGCGATGTCCAGCAGTTTGCGTTGGATAGAGTCTGCCTCAAGCCCCTCAGCTGGGGCTTGAGGCAGTGTCAGATTCTGTCGATACCAGAAGGTCGCCGTCGCCGGCCTTTCAGGCAGACCAAAGGCATGGTCGATCAGCCCGCCCAAACCCTCGGCGGCGATGATTTCGTACTCTGTCCTTCCTTGAAGCGCACCGGCATAGAAATGTTCGATCGTGGCCCAGGCGATCAGCGGATCGGCATAGCTCCTCAGCCTAGGGTTAGCCGCCAGATGATCGCTCCAGGCCTTCTTGCGCATGACGTCCCATCGCCGCATCAGGTCCAGACGCATCGAAGAAGAATCGCTTTCGAGCAGCAACGCTTCCCAGACACGTGCGAAGCCAGCTTCGTCCGAGGTTCGCGATCGAAGATAGTTCTGGACTAAAGTCAGAAGGGTGTCTCGATTCAAATCGAGGCCGGCGACCGACTGGAAGAAACGGGCATGGAAGTCGGAATCCAGCTGCAACGCCTTTTCACCCACGGCCTGGATCAGGCCGGATTTCGTCCCAAAAAGGTTGACGACAACGGTCGTGCTTTTTTCGACCGACTGAGCCAAGTCGCGCATTGTTAGACTACGCAGGCCGTTTGCTGCGGCCTGGGCTATGGCCGCATCGATGATCTGTTGGGCGTCGGTGGCGCGGATGGTCGCTTGGGATTTGAGCATGGGCTTAAATGAAGCCCCGAAGAATGGCTGTCGAGTAATCGAATGTGAGACGGCGTGACGATTTGAATGCCGCCTTTCAGAGCTGCGCCTTGGCTGGCCCCAGCGCCGCGTAAGAATCCCATTTGGGAATCTCATCATTGTGCCACCGCGAATCTCAGAATTCAGGCGCGAAAAGCTCTCATTGCCCGAGATCTCAAGATTGAGGACGCCTCAAATCGACACTCACCCATTGAGTATATTTCCGATAATATATCTTAGACGCATATTGTGTTCGACCAAAGTCGCCCTGACGCTTATCGCGCGACGATGCCAACCTCCCTGCAATGCGCGGCGTATGCGGCGTGAAACGGTCGGAAAGACCTGAGAGCTGGGAGGCTAACGCAAATGACGGACAGCGCCATTGGAGCGCCGGGCGATGAGGAATATGTGGTCGGCAAGAACGACAAGCTGGTGATCCTGGCGTCGTCGGTCGGCACTGTCATCGAGTGGTATGATTTCTACCTGTACGGGTCGCTCGCTGCGATCATCACCGTGCAGTTCTTCTCCGGCGTCAACGAGACGACCGGTTATATCTTCGCCCTGATGGCCTTCGCCGCCGGTTTCGCGGTGCGGCCGTTCGGCGCGATCGTGTTCGGTCGACTGGGCGACCTGTGGGGTCGCAAGAACACCTTCCTGGTCACCATGTTGCTGATGGGTCTATCGACCTTCGTGGTCGGTCTGTTGCCGCCCTACGCCGCCATCGGCATCGCGGCGCCCATCATCCTGGTGCTGATGCGCCTGATCCAGGGTCTGGCCCTGGGCGGCGAATACGGCGGCGCCGCCACCTATGTCGCGGAGCACGCGCCGAGGGGCAAGCGGGGCTTCTACACCTCCTTCATCCAGATCACAGCCACGGCCGGCCTGGTGCTGAGCCTCGTGGTCATTCTGGGCGTCCGGCTTGCGGTCGGCGAGGAAGCCTTCGCCTCCTGGGGCTGGCGGATCCCGTTCCTGGTGTCGATCATCCTGCTGGCGGTTTCACTGTGGATCCGTCTGAAGCTGGCTGAGAGCCCGTCGTTCAAGCGGATGAAGGCCGAGGGCAAGGGCTCCAAGACCCCGCTGAAGGACTCGTTCGGCAAATGGCCCAATCTGAAGCTGGTGCTGATCGCCCTGCTGGGTCTGACCGCAGGCCAGGCCGTGATCTGGTATACGGGCCAGTTCTACGCCCTGTTCTTCCTGGAACGGGTGATGAAGGTGGACGCCACGCTCGTCTATGTCCTGCTGACCATCGCCCTGCTGGCCGCCTCGCCCTTCTTCATCTTCTGGGGCTGGCTGTCGGACAAGGTGGGCCGCAAGCCGATCATCCTGGCCGGCTGCCTGATCGCCGCCCTCACCTATTTCCCGCTGTTCAACGCCCTGACCCAGGCCGCCAATCCGCGCCTGGCCGCCGCCGCCGCCTCGGCGCCGGTCGTGGTCTACGCCGATCCCGCGGACTGCAACGTCCAGTTCGACCCTGTCGGCAAGACGGTGTTCAACCAGTCCTGCGATGTGGCCAAGTCCCACCTGGCCAAGGCCGGCGTGACCTACACCAATATCGAGGCTCCGGCCGGAACGGTGGCCGAGGTTCGCATCGGTGATCAGTCCGTCATCCCAAGCTTCCGGGGCGATGCGATGAGCACGGCTGACTTCGCCGCCCAGAAGAAGACCTGGGATGCGGGAATGAGCGCGGCCCTAACCGCCGCCGGCTATCCGGCCAAGGCGGACAGCGCCCTGGTCAACAAGCCGATGGTGGTGCTGATCCTGTTCATCCTCGGCTTCTATGTGACCATGGTCTACGGACCGATCGCGGCGGCCCTGGTCGAGATGTTCCCGACCAATATCCGCTACACCTCCATGTCCCTGCCCTATCATATCGGCAACGGCTGGTTCGGCGGCTTCCTGCCGACCACGGCCTTCGCCATCGTGGCGGCGACCGGAAACATCTACTCCGGCCTCTGGTATCCGATCATCGTGGCGCTCGCGACGGTCGTGCTGGGCTTCCTGCTGGTCAAGGAAGGCAAGGACGTCGATCTGAACGCCTGATCCTGCTTTCGGGCGTGAATGAGGGGGGCGGACTGTCTTCGGACGGTCCGCCCTTTCATTTGCCGGCCGCCCTTGTGAAACCCACCCTGCCCGGTTCACATCCCCCTCATGTTCAGCCTGGTGATCCTCGGCCTCGTGGCCGGCTATATGGCGATCCTGTTCGCCGTCGCCTGGTGGCAGGAGCAGCCCGCGGCGCAGGCGCGCGGCCGCTCGCTCGCGCCCTGGGTCTACGCCCTGTCGCTGGCCATTTATTGCACCTCCTGGACCTATTACGGCGCGGTCGGCACCGCCGCTCGCGACGGGTGGGAGTATCTGCCCATCTATATCGGACCCGTGATCGGTCTGACCCTGCTGTTCCCCCTCTGGCGACGCATAGCCGCCGCCGCACGACGCGAGAACGTGGGGTCGATGGCGGACTTTGTGGCGTCGCGCTACGGCAAGAGCCAGACCTTGGGCGCTGCGGTCACCATCGTGGCCATCCTGGGCTCCCTGCCCTATATCGCCCTGCAACTGAAATCCCTGTCGATGGCCGGCGCCTTGTTGACGGCGGGCACGCCGGTGGCGGGAGGGGAACGTCTTACCGTTCTGGCGCTGGCGGGGGTGCTGGCGGGGTTCGCCATCCTGTTCGGCGCCCGACGCCCGGACCTCACCGAACATAATCGCGGACTGATTCAGGCCATCGGTCTGGAGTCCCTGGTCAAACTGGGCGCCCTGTTGTTCGTGGCGATCTTCGCCCTGGTTCTGTTGCTCCACGATGGATCGACCCCGCGTATCGTCGAGGGACTGGGCGCCCTCGCCTCGCCGCCCGAAATCACGCCGCGCTTCACCGCCATCACCCTGGTCTCGACCCTGGCCATCTTCTGCCTGCCGCGTCAGTTCCACGTCGCCTTCGTCGAGGGCGCTCAGCCGGCGGATGTGAAGAAGGCGCGCTGGATCTTTCCGATCTATCTTCTTCTGACCAGTCTGGCGGTCCTGCCCCTGGTGGCGGCGGGCGCCCTGTTCGCGCCGGCGGTGAACCCCGATCTTCTGGTGTTGGCCCTGCCGTTCGGTCGGGGTGAATCCTGGTTGACGGCTATCGTCTTCGTCGGCGGCTTTTCCGCAGCAACGGCCATGGTCATCGTAGAGGCCGTGGCCCTGTCGGCCATGGTTTCCAACAGTCTGATCCTGCCCTTCCTGGCCCGGGACCGGTGGCGGATGCGAGGCGACGCCTCCGATATGGCCGGCACCATCCTGCAGGTTCGGCGCGGGGCCATCGTCGCCGTGCTGCTGCTGGCCTGGCTCTATTATCAGGCGACCGACCAGTCGCGCGGCCTGGCCGCCATGGGTCTGGTGTCCTTCGCCGCCATGGCTCAGTTGGCCCCGGCCCTGTTCGGAGCCGTGCTCTGGCGCGGCGGGCATGCGCACGGCGCTCTTGCAGGCATGAGCGTCGGGGTGGTCGTGTGGATCGTCATGTTGGCCCTGCCCCAGCTGGCGCCCGGCGCGCCCTGGCATCTGCATGTCATGCTGGGGGTCAAGGATCCCCTGGCCCTGGGCGTCTTCGTCAGCCTGGGGCTGAACCTCGTCGCCTATGTCGGCGTGTCGCGCTTCGCCCAGCCCCGTCTGATCGACCGGGTACAGGCGCGAGCCTTTGTGGATCGGTTGGGGCCGGATTGGTTGGAGTCGAAGCCGTCCCCGTCCGGCGCCTCGGTCGGAGATCTGCGCGCCCTGGTCGCGCGCTTCATCGGTGACGAACGGGCCGAGCGGGCCTTCGCCGCCTGGAGCGCAGAGACCGACATCCGGCTCCGTGACGCCGACCCGGCCGACGCCGCCCTCGCTCGCGCCGCAGAACGCATGCTGGCCGGGGCCATCGGCGCGGCCTCGGCCCGTCGGGTCATTGCGGCGGCCCTGGCCGGCGGCGGTCGTGCGCCCGAGGATGTGGTGCGGATGCTGGATGAGGCGTCCCAGGCGGTTCAGTTCAGCCGCGACCTGCTGCAGACCACCCTGGACAATATCGACCAGGGCGTGATTGTGGTGGACGAAGATTTACGCGTAACCGCCTGGAATCGCCGCTATGTCGAGATGTTCGACCTGCCTGTCGGCTTCGTCCACGTCGGTCTGTCCATCGCCAGCATCTATCGGTTGAACGCCGAGCGCGGCGAGAGCCCCGACGACATCGAAGCCTGGGTCGAGCGGCGGTTGGAGGCCCTGAGCCGGCGTATCCCGCATGACCACGAGCGGCGCCAGCCCGACGGCCGCGTGCTGCGGTCTTCCGGCGCGCCTATCCCCGGCGGCGGCTATGTCACCAGCTATACCGACATCACCGCCCTGCGCCGCGCCGCCCGTCAGTTGGAAGAAGCCAATGAACGGCTGGAGGCCCGCGTGGCCGACCGCACCGCCCGGCTAGACGAGGCCCGGCGCGTGGCGGAAGACGCGACGGCGTCAAAGACCCGCTTCCTGGCCGCCGCCAGTCACGACCTGCTGCAGCCCCTGCACGCCGCCCGTCTGTTCATCGCCGCCCTGAAGGAGGAGCCGGCGGTTTCGGGGCCGGGCGCCGCGCCGACCAGTCGCACCCTGGCCGTCAACGCCGACCGGGCGATCGACAGCGCCCACCGCCTGCTGACCGCCCTGTTGAATCTGTCCAAGCTGGAGGCCGGCGGGGTCAAGGCGGCCGTGACCCGGCTGTCGCTGGATGGTCTGTTCGACGAACTGAGGCGCGAATATGCGCCGGTGGCCGAGGCCAAGGGGTTGGTTCTGACCCTCGTGCCCAGCGGCCTGTGGGTCTCGTCCGACCGGGATCTGCTGCGCTCCATGCTGCAGAACCTGATCGCCAACGCCATCCGCTATACGGACGCGGGTCGAGTATTGGTCGGGGCGAGACGCAGCGGCGCCGCCGTGCGGCTGCTGGTCTGCGACACCGGCCGCGGCATCCCCGATGCGGAACAGGAGATGGTGTTCGGCGAGTTCGTGCGTCTGCCGGGCGCCCCGGTCGATGAGCCGGGCGCCGGCCTGGGCCTGGCCATCGTGCGCCGCTTGTCCAGCCTGCTGGACCATCCGCTGGAGCTGAACTCCCGCCTCGGACGCGGCACCATCTTCCGCATCACCGTGCCGCGCAGCGCGCCGGACCGGGTCGTCGAGGCCGCGCCCACCCATGAGGTCCGCCTGCCCCTGTCCGGTCTGCGTGTCCTGTGCGTGGACAATGAGCCGGTGATCCTGGATGCGCTGAACGCCCTGCTGACCCGCTGGGGCGCGCGCCCCACCCTGGTGTCCGGGGTCGAGGCGGCCATGGCCGCGCAGGGGCCGTTCGACGCCGCCGTCGTCGATCTGCACCTGGGCGATGGACCGGACGGGTTCGCCGTCATCGACTGGCTGCGGCCGCGCGGGGTGCGCCGGATCGCCCTGGTCACGGCCGACACCCGAGACGGACTGAACGAACAGGCCACGGCCGCCGGGGCGGTGCTTCTGCCCAAGCCGATCAAACCGGCGACCCTGAAGGCCTTCCTGTCGAGCTAGGCGGGGTCCAGCTGTTTGGCCAGGATCACAGCCTGGGTTCGATTGTGGACCCCCAGTTTGCGGAAGACGCTGGTCAGATGCGCCTTGATGGTGGCCTCGGACACGCCCAGGTCAAAGGCGATCTGCTTGTTCAGCCGCCCGGCCTTCAAGCCTTCGAGGATGCGCAGTTGCGACGGCGTCAGGCTGGCGACTCTCGCCGGCAGGTCGTCGTCCGCGACATCGGGCGTCTCCGGCGCCCACTCGTCCCCCGCCAGGATGGCGGTGATGGCCTCGACCATCTGCGGCAGGCCCGCCGACTTGGGAATGAAGCCGGCGGCGCCCAGGCCCAGGGCGTGGCGCACGACCGTGGCGTCTTCACTGGCCGAGACGACGGCGACCGGGACGGTCGGATGTTCGGCGCGGATGGCGGCCAGACCGGCCATGCCTTCGCTGTCCGACAATTTCAGATCCAGCAGCAGCAGATCGACGGCTCCGATGCTCAGCGCGGTTCGAGCCTCGGCCAGACTGGCGCATTCATCGATCAGCGCACCCGGCGAAGCCTTTTCGACGGCCGAGCGCAGCGCGGCGCGAAACAGCGGGTGATCGTCGGCGACGACGATACGATCCATAAGGCGTCCTTCCCTTGCGCGGCATGCTTGTCGGCTGCGTCATCGACAGCATGGCGCGGTTCGACTTTGGTCGAAACTAGACCAATGGCTAATGGCCGCCTACGGCCCATGAGGAAAAGGTTCAACTCAGGACGCCCGCATCAGATGGGCGCGGGAGGAACCATGATGATCAAGTCCAGTCTTCTGGGCGGGGGCGTGGCCGCAGCCATGCTTCTCGCCCCCGGCGCCGCCTTCGCCCAAGACGCCCAGGCCGCGCTCGAAGCCCGTATCGCCCAGCTCGAAGCCGAGTTGAACAGCCTCAAGTCCGAAGTCGTCGCCGCCCGCACCCAGCAGGCCGCGCAACAGCAGGACATCATCCGCCTTGAGACCCGTCCGGCCCCGCCCGCGCCGGTCCAGCAGGCCGCCGCCCCGCCCAGCGACGGTTTCCGCATCGGCGACCACACGGTGAAGTTCGGCGGCTTCGTCAAGGTCGACGCCTCAGCCTCCAGCTATTCCGGCGGCGATCCGGTCAACGGCGACGCCCTGCGCGAATTCCACATTCCCGGCTCCATACCCATCGGCGGCGCCGACGAGGACACCGCGACCGACTTCAACGCGCGCCAGACCCGGTTCTGGCTGACGACCGACGGACTGGTCGGCGGTCACAAGGTCGGCACCCGGTTGGAGATGGACTTCCAGACCCTGCCCGGCACGGCGGACCAGCGCACCACCAGCCCGGCCAATCCAGCCCTGCGTCGCGCCTTCGTCACCATCGACAACTGGCTGATCGGCCAGGAGTGGACCAACTTCCAGAACACCGCCGTCCTGCCGGAATCCGCCGACTTCATCGGCGCGGCCGAGGGCACGGTCTTCGCCCGCCAGGTTCAGGTGCGATACACGCGCGGTCCCTTCTCGATCTCGGTCGAAAATCCCGAGACGACCGTCACCCCATTTGGCGGCGGCGCCCGGGTCATCGCCGACGACAACAGCCTGCCAGACTTCACCGCCCGCTACGCCGTGGCGCGGCCTTGGGGCGACCTGCAGTTCGCCGGTCTGCTGCGTCAGCTGAAATATCAGAACCCGGCGACGGACATCGATTCCACCGCCACCGGCTGGGGCCTGTCCGCCTCGACCAAGATCAAGGTCGGGTCCAAGGACGACGTCCGTCTGATGGTGACGGGCGGCGAAGGCATCGGCCGCTACGTCGGGCTGAACTTCTCGAACGATGCGGTGCTGGACGCCTCGGGCGAACTGGATGCAATCGGCGTCGTCGCCGGTTTCGCCGCCTATCGTCACGTCTGGGCGCCCGGCTGGCGCTCCAGCCTGATCTGGTCGGCCCAGAAGGTGGACAACGACACCAGTGTGACCGGCTTGGCCGTCAACCGTTCGGCCCAGAGCATCCACGCCAACTTGATCTGGTCGCCCGTTACGGCGTTTGATGTGGGCGCCGAGCTGATGTTCGCTGATCGTGAAATCGAATCCGGCGCGAGCGGCGACATGACCCGATTGATCCTGTTCGCCAAATACGGATTCTGAAAATGCTGGAGACGTCTCGCGTGCCCGATTCCGACCTCTACCCCGTTCCCGCAGACTTCGCCGCCCATGCTCACATGGACCGGCAGGCCTATGAGGCGGCGCGGATCGCGGCGCGCGAGACGCCCGAAGCCTTCTGGTCCGAACAGGCCAAGCGCCTCGACTGGATCAAGGCGCCGACCAAGATCAAGGACGTCTCCTTCAGGAAGGAAGACTTCCGCATCCGCTGGTTCGAGGACGGCGTCCTGAACGTCGCCGCCAACTGTATCGACCGGCACCTGCCCCATCGCCAGGACGAGACGGCCATCATCTGGGAAGGCGACGACCCGGCCGACAGCCAGCACATAACCTATGGCCGACTGCACGACGAAGTCTGCCGCATGGCCAATGTGCTGAAATCTCACGGCGCCAAGAAGGGCGACCGGATCACTATCTATATGCCGATGATCCCCGAGGCGGCCTACGCCATGCTGGCCTGCGCCCGCATCGGTGCGGTCCATTCCGTGGTCTTCGGCGGTTTCTCGCCCGACAGTCTGTGTGGCCGGATCGAGGACTGCGGCTCCACCCTGGTCATCACCGCCGACGAGGGCCTGCGCGGCGGCAAGGTCGTGCCGCTGAAGGCCAATGTCGATGCGGCCCTGGAGAAGGTGAAGGTCGACACCGTCCTAGTGATCCGCCGCACCGGCGCGAACGTGCCGATGGTCGAAGGCCGCGACGTGGATTACGCCGTCGAGGCCGCCAAGGCCTCGACCGACTGCCCGCCCGAGCCGATGAATGCGGAAGATCCGTTGTTTATCCTCTACACCTCGGGCTCCACTGGAAAGCCGAAGGGCGTTCTTCACACGACCGGCGGCTATCTGTTCTGGGCCGCCTGGACGCATGAGCTGACGTTCGACTATCGCCCTGGCGAGGTCTTCTGGTGCACCGCCGACGTGGGCTGGGTCACCGGCCATTCGTATCTGGTCTATGGGCCTCTGGCCAACGCCGCCACGACCCTGATGTTCGAGGGCGTGCCTAACTATCCCGACGCCAGCCGGTTCTGGCAGGTAGTGGACAAGCACAAGGTCGAGGTCTTCTACACCGCCCCCACGGCCCTGCGCGCCCTGATGCGCGAAGGCGACGCGCCGGTGAAGGCGACGTCGCGCAAGTCGCTGCGGGTGCTCGGCACGGTCGGCGAACCGATCAATCCGGAGGCGTGGCGCTGGTATCACGAGGTGGTGGGCGACAGCCGCTGCCCCATCGTGGACACCTGGTGGCAGACCGAGACGGGCGGCCATCTGATCACTCCCCTGCCCGGCGCCACGGACCTGAAGCCCGGTTCGGCCACCCTGCCCCTGCCCGGCGTCGAACTTCAGATCGTCGATGCGGAGGGCCAGGAGCTGGTCGGCGCCGTTTCCGGCAATCTGTGCATCACCGACAGCTGGCCGGGCCAGATGCGGACTGTCTATGGCGATGATCAGCGGTTCTTCGAGACCTATTTCTCGACCTATCCGGGTCGGTATTTCACCGGCGACGGCTGCCGCCGGGACGCGGACGGCTATTACTGGATCACCGGCCGGGTCGATGACGTCATTAACGTCTCGGGCCACAGGATGGGCACGGCGGAGATCGAGAGCGCCCTGGTGCTGCACGACGACGTCGCCGAGGCGGCCGTGGTCGGCTATCCCCACGACATCAAGGGCCAAGGCATCTATGCTTATGTGACGCTGAACAAGGGGGTGGATGCGACCGAGGATCTGCGCAAGGCCCTGGGCGCCCACGTCCGTCGTGAGATCGGCCCCATCGCCGCGCCCGACGTGATCCAGTGGGCCCCCGGCCTGCCCAAGACCCGATCCGGCAAGATCATGCGCCGCATCCTGCGCAAGATCGCCGAGAACGAGATCGGCGCGTTGGGCGACACCTCGACCCTGGCCGATCCGTCCGTGGTCGAGGATCTGGTCAAGAACCGCGCGGGCTGAGCAGGCCGGACTTGTGCGCCGCGCCCGGCGTCGTCAAAACCGGATCAAGGGGCCGGCCCTAAAGCCTAACGCCCCAGTTCTTGGGTGGAGACGACGAGATGACGATCCGGTTTGACGGTCAGGTGGCCATTGTGACGGGCGCGGGCGGCGGTCTGGGGCGGGAGCACGCCCTGGCCCTGGCCGCGCGCGGGGCCAAGGTGGTGGTCAATGATCTGGGCGGCGCCCGCGACGGTTCGGGCGGTTCCGCCACCGCCGCCGAGGCTGTCGTGGCCGAGATCGAGGCCGCCGGCGGCGAGGCCATGGCCAATGCCGCCTCCGTCACCGACTTCGCCGCCGTTCAGGCCATGGTGGACGCGGCAATGGCCAAATGGGGCCGGGTCGATCTGCTGGTCAACAACGCCGGGGTGCTGCGCGACCGCACCTTCGCCAAGATGGAGCTGGAGGATTTCCGCTTCGTCGTTGACGTGCATCTGATGGGTGCGGTCAACTGCACCAAGGCGGTGTGGGAGATCATGCGCGGCCAGAACTACGGCCGGATCGTCATGACCACCTCGTCCTCGGGCCTGTACGGCAATTTCGGCCAGTCGAACTATGGGGCGGCCAAGATGGCCCTGGTGGGCCTGATGCAGACCCTGTCGATCGAGGGGGCCAAGAACGACATCCGCGTCAACTGTCTGGCGCCGACGGCCCATACCCGTATGACGGAAGACCTGGGCGCGGCGCTTCCGCTGGAGGCGCTCGGGCCGGAACTGGTGACGCCGGGCCTGCTGTATCTGCTGAGCCGGGACGCCCCCAGCCGCTGTATTCTGGCGGCGGGCGCCGGCGGCTTCGAGCGCGCCTATGTGACCCTGACCGAGGGCGTACACATCACTGGTGCGGATGCGCCGGAACAGGTGGCGGCCCAGTTCGACGCCATCTCCGACCGGGCGAAAGAGATCGTGCCGGAGATGGGCGCCGCCCAGGGGATGATCGAACTGACGAAAGCCCAGAAGGCGCACGCCTCCTGAGCGCCCCAGTCGGCGCGGTCAGCCGATCGCGCCGACGCAGCCTTCCGCCTCGCCGGGGGTCAGTTCCGCCTCAGTCAGGGCGATGGTCCAGCCGTGATGGGTGTTCAGACCCCAGCGACGCGCGCCGCCGCCGTCACCCGCATCACCGCCGGCGGTGACGACAACGCGGCGGCCCCTTGGCAGGGCCGGCGGATCGATCTTGCCCACGGCCAGAGAGGTCGGCGTCTCGCCGCCGTAACCGTCGAACACACTGAGCATCGACCATTCGCGACGCAGGCCCATCCACCAGGCGTCCTCGGTATTGATGGCCAGGACGGCGACCCCGTGCCCCTCGGCGGCGAAGGCCAGGGCCTTTTGCGGATCTCGCACCATCTTGATATCGGCGGCGGCGCCGAAGCGCAGCCGGGCGCCGTCATAGGCGCGGGTCGGTTCGATCGGCGCCCAGACCTGGACCTGAAGCCGGCCCTGGCGGGCCAGGCCCCAGCCGACGATCTCGCGCCAGAGGTGTTCAACCGCTTCGGCGTTCTCGGGCTGGGCCTTGGACAGCATGCGCGACAGGACGGTCTGTTCGCGGTCGGGGCGCAGCTTGGTGTGGGGGCCGGTGGGGGCGTCCTTGGCGCGGCCGACCGTGGCGGCGACGGCGAGACGTTGTTCGAACAGGGCCAGGATCTGATCGTCGATGGCGTCGATCTCGGCGCGCAGGGCGGCCAGCGCCTGTTGTTCGGGGGTCAGTTCGACCACGTCAGGCCACACTTTCTGGACGTTGGAATTGGGCATGGGATTAGGCTTTCGGCAAAGGGGGGATTTCGATGTGCAGGGGCGGACAGCCGCTCTGGTCCAGAGCGGTCGCCGGCGAGACAGTCAGGGACGGAAAGCGCCCGACGCCTCAGCCGGCGTATCGAAAGCCGTAAAAGCCGTAGCCGAAATAGAGGCCGGAAACCGCGCGCGAACGGTTGAAAGAGACAGAAAGAACGCGCTGGCGGGACATGGGTCCGGGTCCGGTTATGCGGATCGTTTGCGATCCGTGGGGCCTTAAAGCACGCAATGACCGTGCGCCGTCAACCCCTTCAAGCCGACAACAGGACGAAACGCGTCCGGTTATCGCTGGAATCCTGAAGATCGTTGCGCAGGATCGACAGACCATAGACCTCCGCCGCACCTACGGGCGCTATGGCCGCCTGGGTCGGATCGCCCGCTTCGGCGACGTCGCGGGCGGCGCCAGCGGTGTCGAAATGCTCGACCACGTTCAGCCGCAGGCCCTTCAGCGTCTGCTCGCACTGGGCCAGGGCGATGGGGTGGCTGAGCACCTGCTTCAGGTCGGCGATCCGCGCACCGTCCACCCCCATCAGGGCGTGGCGGATCGGCCGCCAGGCCTCGGCGACGACCTTAAGGCCCGACTCGCGCACGAGAGTCGCAGCGGGCTCGACCACGCCGATGGACGAGTTTTCGACCGGGATCAGGGCGCAGTCGCAATCGCCGCTCTTCAAGGCGTCCAGAGCCGCCGCAAAGGTCTCGAACGGCACGGCCGTGTCCCAGGGCCGCAGAACCGCGCAGGCCTCGTGGCTGAAGGCCCCCGGCGCGCCCTGATAGGCGACCCGGCCGGGCTTGTCGTCTTGGTGCGCAGGCTTGTCCATTTTCGTCACTTCCGGGTTCTCGCCCAAAAGCCTTCCTTATCGTTCCGGCTCGATCAGAGGGAACGTCCTTGTCCGAGCCATGACCGTTTCGAAGCGTATCTGAGGCGCCGCCCCGTTTCCGACAAGCCGAATGTGACAGGCGCCCGCTATCGAACGGCCTGTG
>NZ_JAUSOE010000046.1 GCF_030656255.1 Brevundimonas sp.
CATCCTCTTGAAGCTGTCGGGGGAAGCCCTGATGGGGCCGGGCCAGTACGGCATTGATCCCGATACCGTCGCCAGCATGGCGGCCGAGGTCAAGGCGGCCAAGGACACCGGGCTGGACATCTGTCAGGTGATCGGCGGCGGCAACATCTTCCGCGGCCTGTCCAAGGCGGCGGCGGGCATGGAGCGCGCCCAGGCCGATTACATGGGCATGCTGGCCACCATCATGAACGCCCTGGCCATGCAGTCGGCGCTGGAGAAGATCGGCGTCTCGACCCGCGTGCAGAGCGCCATTCCGATGGCCGCCATTGCCGAACCCTACATCCGCCGCCGCGCCCTGCGTCATCTCGAGAAGGGCCGCGTGGTCATCTTCGCCGCCGGCGTCGGCGCGCCCTTCTTCACGACGGATTCGGGCGCTGCGCTTCGCGCGGCTGAAATGGGCTGCGACGCTCTGTTGAAGGGCACCAGCGTGGACGGCGTCTATACCGCCGATCCCAAGAAGGATCCGACCGCGACCCGCTATGAGACCCTGACCTATCAGGAGGTTCTGGCCCGGGACCTGCGGGTGATGGACGCCTCCGCCATCGCCATGATGCGCGACACGGGTATTCCGATCGTGGTCTTCTCGATCCGCGAAGACGACTCCCTGCGCCGCGCCCTGACCGGCGAAGGCACCTGCACCATCATCCAGGACCGCGCCTGATCGTTCGAACGACTCGTTCAAGACAAGAGAGACCAAGACCATGGCCAAGCCCGAAGTGAAAACCTATCGCGACCGCATGGAAAAGGCGGTCGTGGCGCTGAAGGAAGAGTTCAGCGGCCTGCGCACCGGACGCGCCAACGCCGGCCTGCTGGAGCCCGTGCGGGTCGAGGCCTATGGATCGGCGTCTCCGCTGTCAGCCGTCGCCGCCATCAGCGTGCCCGAGCCGCGGATGATCTCCGTCAACGTCTGGGACAAGGGCATGGTAGTCGCGGTCGAAAAGGCCATTCGCAACGCCAACCTGGGCCTGAACCCGATCGTCGATGGTCAGACCCTGCGCATCCCCGTGCCGCCGCTGACCGAGGAACGCCGCAAGGATCTGGTCAAGCTGGCCGGAAAATACACCGAGCAGCAGAAGATCGCCGTGCGCAACGTGCGCCGCGACGCCAATGACGATCTGAAGAAGGCCGAGAAGGCCGGCGAGATCAGCCAGGACGAACAGAAGAAGCTGGAGGCGGACATCCAGAAGGAGACGGACGCCGCCATCAAGCGCATCGACGAGGCCTTGAAGACCAAGGAACAAGAGATCATGCAGGTCTGAGGCGGAACGGCTTGGGCCTGAAGGGACGGAACGACAGATGACGGCAGACCGCGCCGCGCCTTCGAGCTCGCGTTCCGATGGGCCACGCCATGTCGCCATCATCATGGACGGCAACGGCCGCTGGGCGAACGCCCGGGGGCTGCCGCGCGCCATGGGACATCGCGAGGGGGTCCAGGCGCTGAAGCGCACGATCCAGGCCGCGCCCGATTTCGGCATCCAATGCCTGACCGTCTTCGGCTTTTCGACCGAGAACTGGAGCCGTCCGGCCGAGGAGGTCTCGGACCTGATGGGCCTGGTGCGGACCTATGTGGCCAGCGATCTGGCGCGGCTGGAGAAGGCGGGCGTGCGCCTGCGCATTCTCGGCCGTCGCGACGGGCTGCCGTCCGACATCGCCGCCATTATCGAAAAGGCCGAGCGCCAGACCGCCCACAACGACCGGTTCATGCTTCAGGTCGCCTTCAACTACGGCGGCCGGGCCGATCTGGTCGACGCTGCGCGTCGCCACATGCAACGGCTGCTGGCGGGCGAGACGGTCGAGCCGATCAATGAAGACACCCTGGCCGCCGGTCTGGCCACGGCGGGATCGCCGCCGCTGGATCTGATCGTCCGCACCTCGGGCGAGCAGCGGCTGTCGAACTTCCTGCTGTGGGAAGCGGCCTACGCCGAACTGGTGTTCCAGGACATCCTGTGGCCCGACTATGGTCCGAAGGCGCTGGGGGAGGCGGTCGCCGCCTTCGCTCAACGCGAACGCCGCTACGGCGGGCGAGAGGACGCGCCTGCGCGCGTGTCGGCCTGATGGCGGTCAAGGGGCGTGATATTGCGTTGAGGGCGGCCTCGGCCGCCGTTCTGGCGCCGGCGGCGGTCGCCGCCACTTGGTTCGGGGGCGTCTGGTTTCTGGCGCTGATGCTGGCCGCCTGCGTCGTTCTGGCCTTCGAATGGGGGGCCATGAGCGCGCCGAAGGCCCCGCGTCCCGTCGGTTTCGCGGTGGCTCTGGCCGTCGTGGCCGCCGTCGTCAGCGCCTATTTCGGCGTCATGTCGGTCGCCTTCGTCATTCTGGTGTTCGGCGCCGCCGCTGCGGGGCTCTATGCCCGAGCCCGAGGTCAACAGGCCGTGGATGCGGCCTATGGCGTGCTTTATCTGGGTTGGCCCTCGGTTCTGCTGATCTGGCTGCGCGACGGGGACGGGCCGGTCGGTCTGCACTGGACGGCGCTTGTCTTCGCTGTGACCTGGTCGGCGGACATCCTGGCCTATCTGGCCGGCTCGACCCTGGGCGGGCCGAAGCTGTGGCCGCGCTATTCGCCCAACAAGACCTGGTCTGGCTTCATTGGCGGCATTCTGGCGGGCGCGGTCGCCGGTGCGGCCCTGACCGCCTGGTTCGACATGGGGCGGCTGACGATCTTCTGGGGCGCGATCCTGGGTCTTGCGGCCGCTCTGGCCACCATGGGCGGCGATCTGTGGGAGTCGGGGCTGAAGCGTCGGTTCGGCGTCAAGGATGCGGGCAACACCATCCCAGGCCACGGCGGCCTGCTGGACCGGGTGGACGGACTGATGTTCGCGGTCGTTGTCGTGGCGGCGGGACGTCTGCTGGTGGTTCTGCTGGAAAAGGGCGCGTCTTGATCCGTCGTCGCGTCACGGTTCTGGGCTCCACCGGCTCGGTGGGCTCGTCGACCCTGGACCTGATGGAACAGGCCGAGGCCACCGGCACGGGGGCTTTTGAGGTCGAGGCTCTGACGGGCGGCGCCAATATCGCCAAATTGGCCGAGCAGGCGCGGCGCTGGAAGCCGAAACTGGCGGTGACGGCGGATCCGAAGAAATTGAACGACCTGCGCGACGCCCTGGCGGGAACAGGCGTGGCTGCAGCGGCGGGCGAGGCGGCCATTGTCGAGGCCGCGACGCGGCCGGCGGACTGGATCATGGCCTCCATCGTTGGGGCGGCGGGGCTGAAGTCGGCCTGGGCGGCGGCCGACACCGGCGCCATCCTGGCGCTGGCGAACAAAGAAAGCCTGGTCTGTTGCGGTCCGGCCCTGATCGAGCGTGTTCGACGGGCCGGGGGGCGGCTGATCCCGGTCGATTCCGAACATTCCGCCATCTTCCAGGTGTTCCCGGCCGATGCGCCCGAGCAGGTGTCGAAACTGGTGCTGACCGCCTCGGGCGGGCCGTTCCGCCAGACCCCGCGCGCCCAGATGACCGGGATCACGCCCGAACAGGCCGTCGCCCACCCGAATTGGAGCATGGGCGCCAAGATTTCCGTCGACAGCGCCTCCATGGCCAACAAGGGCCTGGAGATGATCGAGGCGGCCTATCTGTTCGCCATGCCGGCGGATCGGATCGACGTCGTCGTCCACCCCGAATCGATCATCCACAGCCTTGTGGAATATGTGGATGGTTCGACCCTGGCCCAGATGGGGCCGCCGGATATGCGCACCCCCATCGCCTGCGCCCTGGCCTGGCCCGACCGGATCGCCTGGCCGGCGCCGAAGCTGGACCTGGCGGCTCTGGGTCGGCTGACGTTCGAAGCGCCGGATCTGGCGCGGTTCCCGGCCTTGGATCTGGCGCGTCAGGCCCTGAAGACTGGAGGCGCGGCGCCGGCCGTGTTCAACGCCGCCAACGAGGTCGCGGCCTTTGCATTTCTTGACCGCAAGCTGGCCTTTCTCAATATTGCCGCAGTCGTCGCCGAAACCCTTGATCGTGCGATGAAGGCGGGGATGGTTTTCGGCTCTGGAGACGCCTGTGGCGCGGCCCTTTCGGTCGATGCCGAGGCCCGTCTGATGGCCTCAACCATAATCGCCGGACTGGCGAACGCGGCCTGATCGGCCAGGGGAGACGATTTTACAATGCTGGGCGCTCTGGGTCAGATCCTGATCTACATCGTGCCGTTCCTGGTGGTGCTGACCTTCATCGTCACCATTCATGAGCTGGGTCACTTCCTGGTCGCCCGCGCCTTCGGCGTGAAGGTGGACCGTTTCGCCATCGGATTCGGCAAGGCGATCTTCAGCCGCACCGACCGGCACGGCATCGAATGGCGGTTCGGCTGGATGCCGCTGGGCGGCTATGTGAAATTCTCGGGCGATCTGGACGCTTCCAGCGTGCCGGATCAGGCGGGCCTGGCCGAACTGCGCCAGCGCGTGATCGCCGAGGGCGGGCCAGGAGCCGAGCGCGACTATTTCCATTTCAAGCCGGTGTGGCAGCGCGCCCTGATCGTGGTGGCCGGACCGGTTGCGAACTTTATCCTAGCGATAACAATCTTTGCGGTCGTCTTCATGAGCGTAGGCGCCCAGTTACGGCCCGCCCGCGTCGCCCAGGTTCAGGCCGGCTCGCCCGCCGCCGCCGCCGGCTTCCAGACCGGCGATCTGATCACCGTGGTGAACGGCAAGGCGATCAAGGACGGCGGCGAGGTTACGCGCACCGTCATGCTGTCAACCGGCGATCCCGTCCGGTTTACGGTCGAGCGGGGACAGCAGGTTGTTGAACTGACGGCCACGCCTGAACGACGCGAGGAAAACGATCCTATAGCCGGGCGCGTCAAGGTTGGCCGGATCGGTCTGGGGCTCGCGCCGGCGCGCGGCGATGTGCGCCATATCCGCTATGGCCCGATCGAAGCCGTGGGCGAAGGCGTGCGTCAGACCGGCGAGGTGATCGGCTCGACCCTGACCTACCTGGGCCGCCTGGTCACGGGCCGAGAGTCGGGCGACCAGTTCAGCGGTCCGTTGGGCATCGCCAAGGCGACCGGTTCGCTGACGACGGCGGCTGTGGCGGCCAATCCGGCGCCTGAGGCCATCGCAATCAACCTTCTGCTCACCCTGACAACCTTCGCCGCCATACTTTCGATCGGAATCGGCTTTCTAAACCTTTTGCCCATTCCTGTGCTGGACGGCGGCCATCTGCTTTTCTACGGCTATGAAGCCGTGGCGCGGCGACCCGTTGCCGCCCAGTATCAGGAGATGGGCTATCGCGCAGGTCTTGCGCTTCTGGCGGGATTTATGTTGTTCGCGACGTGGAACGACCTACAGAAGCTCAACATCTTCCAATTCCTCGGCGGGCTCGTCTCGTGAGCCGACGCCAGCCCCCGATGGTTTTCAGAATGAACGACATGAATTCTCGCGCCGCCGTCCGACTGGGCGCCCGTTCCAGCCTCCTCGCCTTGGTCGTCGCCGCCGGCCTCAGCGCCCCGGCTTTGGCCCAGACTGAGCCGGCGACCGCAGCGCCCGGCGCTCCGCAGGCTGCGCCCGCCGGCGAACAGCCGCCGCGCGTCGAGATCGCCGCGCCTCAGTCGCTGACGGTCAACCGCATCCTGGTGCAGGGCGCGCAGCGGATCGACCAGACCACGGTCCTGTCCTATCTGCCGATCCGCCCTGGCGACACGGTCGACGCCTCGGTTCTGGACGTCGCGGTTCGCACCCTGTCGCGCACCGGCCTGTTCGCTGACGTGCAACTGGGCGTGCAGAACGGCGACCTGATCGTTCAGATCGTCGAGAACCCGATCATCAACCAGGTGGTGTTCGAGGGGAACAGCGCCCTGTCGCAGGACAAGCTGACCAAGGAGGTCACGCTTCAGCCGCGCGGCATCTACACCCGCGCCAAGGTGCAGGAAGACGTCGGCGCCATTGTCGAACTGTATCGCCTGCAGGGCCGCATCTCGGCGACCGTGACGCCGAAACTGGTTCAGCTTGAACAGAATCGCGTCGATGTGATCTTCGAGATCAACGAAGGTCCTCAGACCGGCATCAGCGCCATCAACGTTCTGGGCAACCAGGCCTTCTCAGACGGCGACGTGCGTGAAGTGATGGTGACCGAGCGGTCGCAATGGTGGAAGTTCTTCTCCAGCAACGACAACTATGATCCGAACCGCCTGGATTACGACCAGGAGCAGCTGCGCAAATTCTATACAAACCGCGGCTATTACGACTTCCGCATCGTCTCGTCGGTGGCCGAGCTTCAGCCTGACGATCAGGCCTTCCAGCTGACCCTGACCCTGAACGAGGGCGACAAGTACAACTTCGGCAAGGTCGAGGTCATCACCGAGAATGACCGGTTGAACGCCCAGTTCCTGAAGGCGCTGGTGCCCATCCGCGAAGGCCAGCTCTACGAGAGCGACAAGATCGAACAGGCGGTTGACGCCTTGACCTTCGCCGCCGGATCGGCCGGCTACGCCTTCGTCGAGATCAATCCGACCTATAAAGCCAATCCCGATACCGATACGGTGGACGTGACCTTCAACGTGTCCGAGGGCCAGCGCGTCTATATCGACCGCATCAATGTGGTCGGGAACACCCGCACCATCGACCCGGTCATCCGTCGCGAGCTGATGCTGACCGAGGGCGACGCCTTCAACCGCGCCCTTATGGAGCGGTCGCGCAACAATCTGCGCGCGCTCGGCTTCTTCAAGGATGTGACGATCGAGGAGACGCGCGGCAGCGCGCCCGACCGTTCGGTCATCAACGTCAATGTGCAGGAGCAGCCGACCGGCGAACTGTCCGTCGGCGCCGGCTTCAGCTCTGTCGACTCCTTCACCGTCAATCTGGGCATTTCCGAGCGGAACTTCCGCGGACGCGGCCAAAACGTCGTGGCGCGGATGGAATGGGGCTCGCTGCGTCAGCAGGTCGATTTCCGCTTCACCGAACCCAAGTTCCTGGGCCGCGACCTTCGGGCCGGTTGGGACCTGTTCCACTCGCGTTATGACCTGAGCGAATATTCGTCCTACGACTATCGTTCGACCGGCGGCGGCCTGCGCCTGTCGTATCCGCTGAACGGCAATATGCTGCTCAGCACCCGCTACTTCCTGAAGTCGGACGAGATCATCGTTCCGGACGGTTATTGCTCGACGACCGGCAGCGGCTCTTCGGCCCTGTGCGACCAGGTCGGCAGCTATCTGAACTCGTCGATCGGTTATACGCTGCAGATGAACTACACCAACGACCCGGTCCGCCCGACGCGCGGCTGGTCGGGCTCGCTGCGGCAGGACTTCGCCGGCCTCGGCGGCGACGTGAACTATGTGAAGACCGAAGCCGACGCGGCCTGGTACTATGGCTTCTCGCCGCGTTGGGTCGTCAGCGTTCAGGGGTCGACGGGCTATATCAGCGGCTGGAACGGCGACCCGATCCGGATCAACGACCGCTTCTTCAAGGGCGGCAACAGCTTCCGCGGCTTCGAGACCGCCGGCATGGGGCCGCGCGATCTCGATACGACCGACGCCCTGGGCGGCAATTTCTACGCCATCGGCACCGTTGAACTGACCCTGCCGAACTATCTGCCCGAGCAGTACGGCATCAAGACCTCGCTGTTCGCCGACGTCGGCACCCTGGGGGTGCTGGATGACCGCTACAAGCTGACGACCACCGGAACGGTCGACTCCAGCATTGCGGACGAGTTGTCGCTGAGGGCCTCGGCCGGTGTCAGCATTCACTGGAAGTCGCCGATGGGTCCCATCCGGTTCGACATTTCCAAGGTCCTGTCCAAGGAAGACTACGACAAGACGGAATCCTTCCGCTTCTCGACCTCCACCCAGTTCTAAGCCCGCGACGCAAAAGCGCACGCACGAGGAAGTCCCATGAAAGCTCTGATCATCGCCGCCACGGCCGCCGCCACCCTGGTCGCCACCGCCGCCTCGGCCCAACAGGCCGCTGCGCCCGCCAACCCCGGTCCGGTCATCCCGGGCGTCTGCGTCTATTACAACGCCCGTCTGCTGGCCCAGTCGGCCGCCGGCCAGGCCGTCGAGGCGCGCATGCAACAGCTCGCCCAGGAAGTTCAGGGCGAACTCCAGCCCTACGCCACCGCGCTGCAGACCGAAGCCCAGCAGCTTCAAGCCTCGGGCGCCAGCCTGCCGGCTGACCAACTGCAGCAGCGCCGCCAGGCCCTGCAGCAGCGCGCCCAGGAAGCCCAACAGCTGGAATCCACGCGCGAGAACGAGCTGCGGTACACCCTGGCCATGCAACGCCAGGCCATCACCGAGGCCGTGTCGCCGATCCTGACCGCCCTGTACCAAGAGAAGGGCTGCGGCCTGCTGCTGGACCGTGAGAGCGTCTTCATGATGAACCCGGCCATGGACCTGACCGAAACGGCGATCCAGCGCCTGAACACGGCCCTGCCGACCCTGTCGTTCAACCGTATGGCCGTGCCGGCCCAGCAGTCGCAACAGCCGGCCGCCGCCAACTAAGCTCGACATGCCCGACACCCGCTTCTTCGAAACCCTGTCCCCTCTGACCGTCGCCGAACTGGCGGCGAAAATCGGGGGCGAGGTCGAGAGGGGCGGGGACCGGGCCATCCACTCGGTCGCGCCCCTGTCCTCTGCGGACGGGGGCGCGATTGCGTTTCTGGGCGACCGCAAGTTCGCGGCGGCCCTGGCGACGACCAAGGCCGGCTGCGTGATCGTGCCGGGCGAGGCGGCGGCTTCCGCGCCGGCCGAATCCGCCGTGATCGTGTCCCGCACACCCCAAGCGTCTTGGGCCATGGCCTCGGCCCTGCTGCACCGCCCGGTGACGCTCGATCGTGCCATTCCAGCGTCCGAGGCGGCCGAGGACGACACTGTCGTTGTGGAGCCGGGCGTTGTCCTGGGCGAAGGTGTCCGTATCGGCCGGGGCACGCGCATCTGCGCCAACACCGTCATCGGTCCAGGCGTGCAGATCGGCCGGGATTGCGTGATCGGGTCGAACGTCACCGTCGGCTTCGCCCTGATCGGTGATCGGGTGAAGCTGTACGCCGGGGCGCGGATCGGCGAGGCGGGCTTCGGCGCCACCGGCACGGCGGCCGGCGCCATGGACATCCCCCAGCTGGGCCGCGTCATACTGCAGGACGGGGTGACGGTCGGCGCCAACTCCTGCATCGACCGCGGCGCCTATGATGACACGGTGATCGGCGAGAACACCAAGATCGATAATCTGGTCATGGTGGGCCACAACTGCGTCATCGGCCGCAACAATCTGATGGCCGCCAATACGGGCATTTCGGGCTCGGTGACCAGCGGCGACAATGTCATCTTCGGCGGCAAGGCGGGGATCGGCGACCACATCACCATCGGCGAAGGCGCGCGGGTTGCGGCCGGGGCCGGGGTGCTGGCGAATATACCGGCAGGGGAGACCTGGTCCGGTTATCCGGCCCGTCCGATCCGACAGTTCTTGCGCGAAACCATCTGGCTCGCCAAACAGGCCTCTTCAAAGAAGGCCCCGAAGGAATCATAGGGATGAGCGAAGACGGCAAGATCGATTACGCCGAGGTGATGCGGCGGCTGCCGCACCGCTATCCCTTCCTGTTGGTGGACAAGGCCGAGGCCTTCGTGCCCCGCACTTCGATTGTGGGGATCAAGAACGTCACCCACAATGAACCCTTCTTCCAGGGCCATTTCCCGATCGATCCGGTCATGCCGGGCGTGCTGATCGTTGAGGCCATGGCCCAGACCGGCGCCCTGCTGATGTCCAAGACCCTGGACGTCGCCGTGGCCGACAAGGTCATCATGTTCATGTCCATCGACGGCGTGCGCTTCAGGAAGCCGGCGCGGCCTGGCGACCAGCTGCGCATGGAGGTCAAGGTGATCAAGGCGCGCGGCGACGCCTACAAGTTCCGGGGCGAGACCTTCATCGACGGCAAACTGGCGGCCGAGGCCGAATTCATGGCTATGGTCGTGACTGTGCCTACTCCAGCGACAGAGCCCGCCGCCTGATGACCATCCACCCGACCGCCCTGATCGACGCCACGGCGACCCTCTCCGACGGGGTCCAGGTCGGGCCCTGGTGCACCGTCGGGCCGAACGTGGTCCTGGCTGAGAACGTGCGTCTGGTCAGCCATGTGGTGGTTCAGCAGGATACGACCGTGGGCGCGGGGACGGTGATCCATCCGTTCGCCGTCATCGGCGGCGATCCGCAGCACAACGGCTACAAGGGCGAGCCGGTGCGGCTGGAGATTGGCGAGAACAACCTGATCCGCGAGCACTGCACCTTCAACAGGGGCACGCCGCAGGGGACGGGCGTGACCGTGGTCGGGTCCAACAATCTGTTCATGACCGGCGCGCATATCGGCCACGACTGCGTGGTCGGAAGCAATCTGGTCATGGCCAACAACGCCACCCTGGGCGGCCATGCTCATATCGGCGACAAGGTCTTCCTGGGCGGCCTGTGCGCCGTGCACCAAAACGGCCGTGTGGGGCAGGGGGCGATCATCGGCGGTTTGGCCGCCGTGACGCGCGACGTCATCCCCTACGGCTCGGCCTGGGGCAATCACGCGCGACTGCGCGGGCTGAACCTGATCGGACTGAAGCGCAAGGGTTATGGCAAGGATCAGGTGCGCCGTCTGCTGGCGGCCTATCGCGACCTGTTCGAGGGCCAGGGCGAGTTCGCCGGCCGGATCGACGGCGTGGCCCAGGCCTATGCCGATTTGCCCGAGATCATGGAGATCATCGCCTTTATCCGCGACGGCGGTCGGCGCCCGCTGTGTCTGCCGAACGCGGAATGACCGGCCCGGGAAAGCTGGGGCTGATCGCCGGCGGCGGCGACCTGCCGGCGGCCGTGGCGGCGCGGTGCGACGCCGAGGGGCGACCGGTCTTCATCATCCGTCTGGCCGGGTTCGCCGATCCCCACCTGACCCGCTGGCCGGGCGCCGAGTTCGGCATGGCCCAGATCGGGGCCATACTGAAGGCGCTGAAGGCGGAAGCCTGTACGACCGTCTGTCTGGCGGGCATCGTGAACCGGCCCGATTTCAAGAGCTTGAAGCCGGACTTCAAGGGCGCAACCCTGCTGCCGGGGATCGTCGCAGCGGCGACCCAGGGCGACGACGCCCTGTTGCGCAAGATCCTGTCGGTCTTCGAGGCCGAAGGGTTTGCGGTCGAAGGCGCCGATGACATCCTGGGCGGCGAGACCCTGGCGCAGGGTGCGCTAGGCGCTGTGACGCCGACGCCGGAGCAGATCGCCGATCTGAGAAAGGCGCTGTATGTCGCCGAAAAATCAGGGGAGCTGGATATCGGCCAGGGCGCGGTCGTCTGCGACGGTCTGGTGCTGGCGGTAGAGGCCCAGGAGGGGACCGACGCCATGTTGCACCGGGTGGCGGGCCTGCCGGCCGATCTTCGCGGTTCCCCGGCGGCCCCCAAGGGGGCGCTGGGCAAGGCGCCCAAGCCGATCCAGGATCTGCGCGTCGATATGCCGGTGATCGGGCCGCGCACGGTCGAACTGGCGGCGGCGGCGGGTCTGGCGGGCATCGCCGGCGTGACCGGGCGGCTGATCCTGATCGACCGGCCGGCTATAGTGGCGGCTGCGGACCGGCTGGGTCTGTTCGTCTGGGGTGAAGACCGATGAGCCGTCCGTTGAAGATCATGCTGGTCGCGGCCGAGGCCTCGGGCGACGCCCTGGGCGCCGGCCTGGCCCGGGCCCTGAAGACCCGACTGGGCGATGCGGTCAGCTTCGTCGGCGTCGGCGGTCCGCGTATGGCGGCGGAAGGGGTGGTCAGCCCC
>NZ_JAUSOE010000056.1 GCF_030656255.1 Brevundimonas sp.
GCGTGCGCCTGAGCCTGCTCGTGAACCCTACCGTGAGCCGGTCCGCGCCGAACGCGCCCCGGAACCGCGGCCTGAGCCCCGGATCGAACAGGCCCCCGTCGTCCCCACCTTTCAGGCCCCTCCCGCGCCGGAACCCCGCCCCGAGCCGGTGATCCGCGTCGCGGAGCCGGCCGCGCGCGCCCTGGATCCGATCGTCGATCCGTGGGTGGAAGAATACGAAACCACCCGCACTCCGGCCCCGCAGGCTACACGCGCGCCGGAGCCCCAGGGCGACCTGTACGCCGCTCGTTCGCCCGAGTCGGCCGCCGACGACTATGACGACCGCGATCACCGTCGCAGCGGCTGGAGCCTGTTCGGTCGCGGCAAGCGCGCCCAGCCGCAGCCCGAGCCGACCTACAGCCCCCGCCCGACCTCGCAGATGCGGTCGGCGACCCAGCCGCAGACTCAGGCCGAGCCTGAGACGGGTCATGCCGACGACGATCTGGAGATCCCTTCTTTTCTCCGCCGGCTCGCAAACTGACCGACTGAAATTCTGAAAGTCGCGCCCCGGAGCCACTGGTTTCGGGGCGTTTTCAATTGCGACGGTCCCATATCGAAACAATCCGAAACCCGACTTTCATTTCGCGCTTGCGGGCCCCGGGCTAGATCAGTGGTGGGGCGTAATCCGCACTTAGAGGCGGGACGCAATCAGATTGAAGCGAGTTTGAGTTTGTCGGTCAGAAACGACCATCACGAGCACACCATTGTCGCCCCGGCCATCATCGCCGGCGTGGGCGTGCACACCGGCCGCCGGGTGCGGCTGGCGGTTCGTCCTGCGCCTGCGGGCGCGGGGATCGTCTTCGTGCGCACCGACGTGACCGACCGCGACAACCGGATCCCCGTCTCGGGCGAGGCCGTCGTGGACGCCCGCCTGAACACCATGATCGAGAACGGCGCTGGCGTGCGGCTGTCGACCATCGAACATCTGATGGCCGCCTTCTGTGCGCTCGGCGTATCGAACGCCGTGGTCGAGGTGGACGGACCGGAACTGCCGATTCTGGACGGGTCGGCGCTGGAGTTCGTGCGTCTGCTGGACCGGGCCGGTTTCCGCCCCCAGGCCACGCCGCAGCGCTATATCGAGATACTGGAGACGGTCCATGTCACTGAGGGCGACAAACACGCGGCCCTGATGCCGTGCGACCGTTACGAGATGCGGTTCGAGATCGATTTTCCCTCGGCCGTGATCGGCAACCAGATCATTGATTTCGTCGTGGACGAGCCGACCTTCCGCAAGGAAATCATGGCCTGCCGCACCTTCGGTTTCGCCCATGAGGTCGAGGCCCTGCGCCAGGCCGGCCTGGCGCGCGGCGGTTCGCTGGAGAACGCCGTGGTCATCGACGGCGACGACATCCTGAACCCTGGCGGCCTGCGCATGGAACGCGAGTTCGTGCGGCACAAGGCGCTGGACGCTATCGGCGACCTGTATGTCCTGGGCGCGCCCTTGCTGGGTCGATACGAGGGCTACAAGGCCGGGCACGCGGTGAATAACAAGCTGGTCCGCGCCCTGTTGGCCGCGCCCCATGCCTGGCGTGAAGTCACGCGCGTGCCGGAGATGGCGCGGGCGGGCTGACAAGCACACCAGCCTCTCCCTCCCCCTGCGGGGGAGGGGGGCGAAGGCGCAGCCGAAGCCGGGTGGGGCGGGCAGGGCCCGTTCCACTGATTTATCTTTTGGAAGAAGGTGCGTCCCTGCCGGGCCGCCCCCACCCCGTCGCTGCGCGACGCCCCTCCCCGGACGGGGAGGGAGAATTACCGTGTGCGCGCTTAAACCCCGATCACGCTGATCAATCGGCCGAAGTCCGGTTCGCCCTGCTGGAACGCCCGGCGGTTGGAGTAGAACCGCGCCGCGTCGGCGCAGGTGTCGTGGCCGGTCCAGACGGCCTGGCCGACGCCGGCCTGTTGCAGGCGCCACAGGACGAAGCCGGGCAGGTCGAACCGGCGTTTGTCGTCGGTCTCGCCGGGGTGGAAGAAGCGTTCGCTGCCGGGGTCGTGGTGAGCGAACCGGTCCTGGAAATCGACGCCGACCTCATAGCTGGCGGGGGCGATACAGGGGCCGACGACGGCGCGGATATGACGGGGCTCGGCGCCCAGGGCCTGCATGGCGGCTACGGCGGAATGGACTACTCCTCCCAAAGCGCCTTTCCAGCCGGCGTGGACGGCGGCGACGATGCGGGTCTCGGGATCGGCCATCAGAATGGGCGCGCAGTCGGCGGTCAGGACTGAACACAACAGGCCGGGCTCGGCGGTGACGACGGCGTCGCCCTCGGGGCGGTCGCCCTGCCAGGGGGCCTCGGCGACGCGGGCGACGGCCGAATGGATCTGATAGCAGCCGTTCAGATGGTCGGCGTCGGCGCCGAAATGGGCGGCGACACGACGGCGGTTCTTGGCCACGGCGGCCGGATCGTCCTTGGAGCCGACGCCGGCGTTCAGGCCTTCATAGAGGCCGGTCGAGACGCCGCCCGCGCGTGTGAAGAAGCCGTGGTCGAAGCCGGCGGCGGTCAGCAGCGGATGGGTGATGGGGGCCAGGTCGCTCACAGGTCCCACCCCGGCACGATCAGGGTGCGGGGGGAGAAGATCGTGGCGGCCTTGAACAGGCTTCCCATCTGGTCCTCGGCGGTTAGGCGGTGCAGTTGGCGATCGATCACGGGGGCGGCGTCGGGCCGTCCCGCCTTCAACCGTTCAGCGCGGGCTTCGATCCCCAGCCGTCTCAGGAACTCGCCCTGGGACAGGCAGCCGGTGACGTCGGCGCCGGCGCGGACGGCGGCCTCAAGCACGCGCGGGAAGTCGGCCCACTGGGTCAGGTCGGCCTCGCCGGGGATTTCCAGAGGATCGACCTTCTGGTGGCGGCGCAGGGCCTGGAGGGTGTCGCCGGCCTCGGGCCGGGCGCGGCCGTAGTCGATCAACAGGGCGGCGCCCGAGGCGGCCTTCATCAGCCCGGCCAGGTCGCGGCCGAAGATCGCCTGTTGTTCCGAAATCTCGAACACCTCGCCTGGCTCCATGTCGAAGCCGGGTTTTTCGAACCCGCCGGAAATCGCGGTCAGACCGAAGATCAGGTCATTGTCATCGGTGACGCCGATGCGGCGTTCGGCCCAGCCGCCGTCGGTGCGGACGAACTGGCGCGCGGGCAGGCAGTCCAGGACCTCGTTGGCGATCAGGATGACGGGGGCGTCGGTGTCGATCCGGGTCAGGTCGCGCACCCAGCGGGGCGACAGGTCGGCGCCGGTCAGGGCCTTGGCCTGGAGTTCGCGCAGGGGCGGACTGGGCTCGATCAGCACCAGGTCGCAGGCTTCGAGGAAGCCGGGAACCAGGCGGGCGGCCCTCAGGGCGTCGCTCATCAATGTGCCGTCGCCGGGCCCCACCTCGACCAGACGGAACCGCTCGGGCGCGCCGAGGCGGTTCCAGGTTTCGACCGCCCACAGGCCGATCAGTTCGCCGAACATCTGGCTGACCAGGGGGGCGGTGATGAAGTCGCCGCCTTCGCCCAGGGCCGGGCGCGAGGCGTAGTAGCCGCCCTTGGGGTCATGCAGGCAGCGGGTCACATAATCGGCGACCGTCATCGGACCCGTCAGGGCGATCTCGCGCGCCAGACGGGTCTTCAAAGTTTCGGCCGCGCTCATCCGGCGACGGGCGGCCGGTTCCAGGCGCGCCAGATCAGCCAGCCGCCGACCAGGATCATCGGGATGGACAGCATCATCCCCATGGTCAGGCCCAGCGGGAAGTCGGGCATGCCGTAGTCGGGCTCGCGCACATTCTCCAGCGCGGCGCGGCAGACGCCGTAGCCGACCAGGAACAGGCCGGTGATGTAGCCCGGCTTCTTCAGCAGATCGAACTTCCAGATGCCCAGCGACAGAATGGACAGCAGGACGATCCCCTCAAGGCCCGCCTCATAGAGCTGGCTGGGGTGGCGGGGCGCGTCGCCGGCGGGGCAGAAGCCGTACATCTGCTGGATACGGGCGTTGCAGAAGCGGACGGCCCAGGGAACGGTCGTCTCGCGACCCCACAGCTCGCCGTTGATGAAGTTGGCGAACCGGCCAAACATCAGGCCGATGGGCACGACCGGCGCGATGACGTCGCCGAGCCGCAGCATGTCGACCTTTTGACCACGCGAATAGAGGATGATGGCCAGGCAGACGCCCAGGAAGCCGCCGTGGAAGCTCATGCCGCCGGTCCAGAGCTGGAACAGCTCGAACCGTTCGCCCAGGGTCTGACCCGTGAACAGCTGGGCGTACATGATCGGCTTGTAGAAGAGGGCGTAGCCCAGGCGGCCGCCCAGGATGATGCCCAGCACGATCCACAGCACCAGGTCGTCCAGTTGGGTGGTGTTGATCGGCGGCTTGCCCGGCGCCCACAGGCGGTCGGTCTTGACCAGACGGGCGGCGTACCACCAGCCCAGGACGATGCCGGCGACAGAGGCCAGGGCGTACCAGCGGATCGGAAGCGGTCCGAGATAAATCAGGACCGGATCGAATTCGGGAAAGGGCAAGGGGCGTTCCTGTGCAGGCCTGTCTCAGAAAGGCGGTTTAGCAAGCGTCGCCGCCCGCGTCGCCTGTGAAGAAAGATCACGACGCCTTGATGGCGTCCGCGAAGCAGCAGAAAGAAAGGTTTCGTTCACCATAGTCGGTGAAGCTTCGTTAACGACGTTGAAGTCGGAGACCGCCATGCAGACCCGCAATCCTATCCTGGACGAGTTCGCCAAACTGACCACCGGCGCCATGGGCCTGGCCCAGGCCGCCGGCGAAGAGGCCAAGACCGCCTGGCGCGCCCAGACCGACCGGATCGCCGCCGAGATGGACCTGGTCCGTCGCGACGAATTCGATGTGCTGAAGGACGAGATCGCCGCCCTGCGGGCCGAGATCGCCGAACTGAAGGGGGCGAAGAAGCCCAGCGGCAAGGCCGCGAGCAAGCCAGGGGCGGGAACGTCCACAGATGGAACTCAACCCGGGGACGCAGCCGGTTGAGCCGAATCCGCGAACAGGCTTACCGTTCTGTTAACGGCCGCGATTCTCGCGGACGCAGCTCGAATCGAGAGACTTGATGGACATCGCCCGGCCCGAGGAAATGGACACGCCCTTCGACCCGCTTGAGGTCGTCGAGCATGTCCTCACGGCCGAGAACCTCCCGTTCGACCGCACCGACGACGGCGACCTGGCCTTCGCCCTGGCGGGGGACTGGAAGGATTACGAGCTGTGGTTCGCCTGGCGCCCCGAGGGCGACTGCCTTCAGCTGTGCTGCGCCCTGGATCTGCGTGTGGCCAAGAGCCGCAAGACGGCCGCCTATGAACTGGTCGGCCTGATCAATCAGCGCACCTGGATGGGACATTTCGAGGTCTGGGCCGAGGACGGCGAGATTGTCTTCCGTCATTCGCTGGCCCTGCCGATGGGCGAGCGCCCGACCCTGGCCCAGGCCGCCTCGATGATCGACGCGGCCATCGAGGCGGCGGATCGCTATTATCCCGCCTTCGACTTCATGGTGCGTGGGAACAAGAAGCCGCAGGAGGCTATCGACGCCTGCCTGTTCGAGACCGTCGGCAACGCCTGATGGCGGGGTCTGTCCGGTCCGCGGGACCTGTCGTCCTGGCCGGCTGCGGTCGGCTGGGCTCGGCCATTCTTGAAGGCTGGCTGCTGACGGACACGGTCGCGCCGGCCGATCTGATCATTCTCAGTCCGTCGCAAAAGCCCGCCGCCGAGACGGCGCGGGCCCAGGGCGCACGCATCAATCCGCCGCTGGAGGCCCTGACCGAGGCGAGCGTTATCGTGCTGGCGGTCAAGCCGGCGATCTGGCGCGAGGTGGTCACGCCCCTGGCGCCCTTCCTGAACGATCAGGCCGTGATCCTGTCGGTCATGGCGGGGGTGACGGCGCCCACCCTGGCCGAGGGGATCGGCGGCTGGCCCATCGTGCGCGTGATGCCGACGACGGGGGTGTCGCGCGGACGCGGCGTGGCCTCGGTCTGGTCGGCGGATGATCGGGCGCAGGCCCTGGGACAAGCCTTGTTCGAGCCGATGGCCGAGACGGTCGTCCTGGCCGACGAGACCCTGATGGATGCGGCCACGGCTGTGGCTGGATCAGGCGCGGCCTATTTCTACGCCTTCACCGAAGCCCTGGCGCGGGCCGGCGAGTCGGCCGGCCTGGATGCGGCGACCGCTGACGTCCTGGCGCGGGCCACGCTGCGGTCGGCGGCGGATTCGATGGGCGACGATGATCTGGAGGCCCTGATCGGCCGCATCGCCTCGCCCGGCGGCTCGACCCGCGCCGGGCTGGACGCCCTGGCGAAGGACGGCCGCCTGGGCGTCATGCTGGATGAAACGGTCGCGGCGGCCGTGCGGCGAAACCGCGAGATGGGCTGATGATCCGGTCCCTCTCTCCCCTCGCGAAACGGGAGAGAGGCCGGCGTGATCAGAAGCGACCCTGTTCGATCTGGTCGCCCAGACGCCCGAAGGCGCGGTCTGCGTCATGCCAGACGCCGAAGCCCCAGACGTCGCGGATGTTCGGCGAGAAGTAGGAGAAGTCCACCGGCCGGGACTGGCCGTCGGCGGTGACGATCTCGCCCTTGATCGCCGCGCCGCCGATGGAGATGCTGCGGATCGGGTCCAGGCCCGGCGTCTGGCGGATCTGTTCGAAGGTGGGGCGGTTCGGCTTCAGATCTTCCAGAACCAGATTGGCGGTGGCGCCGGGGTAGCGCCGCTCCAGGGCCTGGCCGACTTCGGTCTTCAGTTCGTCGATCTGTTCATTGACCTCGCGTTCGCCGAGCTTCTCGATCTGGCGTTGCAGTTCGGGGCCGACGGTGACGTTGACGGTGGGGGTTTGCGCCTGGACCATGGCGGCGACGGCGAGCGTCGCGGCCAGGGGGGCGAAGAAAGCGAGTTTACGCATCGTGTTTTGTCTCCATGCCCTGTCGGAATGAAGATGAGCCTTCCCGCACGGTTCCGCTAGACGCCGGACATCCAAATCTCGTCCAGACCGCCCGTTACGGCGCCCCGGTTCAAAAACACGCCGTCAGGCGGTCGGAACGACGGTGGCCTGGCCCGGCACGCGGATGATCGCCTTCAGCCCGCCCAGGTCGCTGCGGTCCAAGGTGACGTCGCCGCCGTGGCCGCGCGCCACGTCGCGGGCGATAGCCAGGCCCAGGCCGACGCCCTTGCGGTTCTGGTTGCGGGACTCGTCCAGGCGGGAGAAGGGGCGGAAGGCCTCGTCATACAGGTCTTCCGGAATGCCGGGGCCGTCGTCCTCGACGGTGATCTCCAGACCGCCCGAGGCCAGGGACCGCGCCGACAGACGCACCTGCTCGCCGTGAGAGGCCGCATTTCCCGCCAGGTTCACCAGGGCGCGCTTGAAGGCGAGGGGGCGCAGCGAGGCGGTCAGGCCCTGGGCGACCGACAGTTCGACCTTGGCCCCGGCGCGCTTGGCGTCTTCGCCCACGGCCTTCAGCAGGTCGGGGATCGACACGGGCTGGGGCGGTTCGCCGGCCTCGCCGCGGGCGAAGTCCAGATATTCGTCGATCATATGCTCCATCTCGTCCAGGTCGCCGCGCATGGCGGCCTGACGCTTGAACGGCGGAGCAAGGGCCAGTTCCAGCCGGAGCCGGGTCAGGGGGGTGCGCAGGTCGTGGCTGACCGAGGCGAGCAGGGCGGTGCGCTGGTCGATGTGGCGCTGGATTCTGTCGCGCATGGCCAGGAAGGCGACGGCGGCGGCGCGGACTTCTCGCGCGCCGTGCGGCTTGAACCGGGGCACGGTCTCGCCCCGGCCGAAGGCCTCGGCCGCGTCGGCCAGGCGTTCGATGGCCCGCACCTGGTTGCGGATGAACAGGATGGCCACCCCCATCAGCAGGACGGTGGCGATGGTCAGCCACAGCACGAAGATGTGGGCCTGGGTCGCCACGGCGCGCTCGCGCGGGGCGATGATGCGCAGCACGCCCTGGGGCTCCTGCACCTGAATATCGACGTAGGAGGGATAGCGGGTGGTGTCGAACCAGTAGGGCCGGTCCAGTCGCGCCGCCAGCGCCTTGTCCAGCACGCGGTCCACGACCCCGATCGGGCCGCGCCGCTGTTCCTTCGGCAGGGTTCGGCCCTCTTGCAGCGCGATGGACAGGGACATGGAGCGTTCGGCCCGGTCGGCCAGACGTTCCAGATTGCGAGGACTGGGGTCGTCCTCATAGCTCTCGACGGCCCAGGCGATGTCGCCGGCCAGGCCCTCGGACAGTCGCGCCGTCACGGTTTGCCAGTGGGCGTCGAAGAAGATCCAGGTCACCACCACCTGCATCACCAGCACCGGCAGGACGATGATCAGCAGCGACCGGCCCCACAGCGAGGTCGGCAAGCGCCGCTTCAGAAAGCGCGGCCAGAGTTGGGCGGGCAGCAGCCGCATGGCGTTCGTCGCCGGCTCAGTCGGGCGCGAGCATATAGCCGACGCCGCGCACGGTCTGGAGATAGCGCGGGTTCTTGGGGTCGGCTTCCAGCTTGCGGCGCAGGCGGGTGACCTGAACGTCCACGGCGCGGCCGGTGATGTCGGCCGTGTCGGGCGACAGGCTCATCCGTTCGACGGGGGCGTGGGCGTGCAGGGCCAGGGTCTTCAGCAGTTGCGCCTCGGCCTCGGTCAGGCGCTGGGGCGCGCCGTCGCGGATCAGCTCCAGCCGCTCCATGTCGAACACGGCCGTGCCCAGCTTGATCTCGCGCGGGCCGATGGGTTTGCCGCCGGTGCGGCGCAGGATGGCCTCGATCCGCAGCACCAGTTCGCGCGGTTCGAACGGCTTGGACATATAGTCGTCGGCGCCCCGCGACAGGCCTTCGATTCGGTCCTCGGGATCGCCGCGCGCGGTCAGCAGCAGGACCGGCGTCTTCGAGGTTTCGGCCTTGGCGCGGACCCAGGAGGTCAGGTCCAGGCCGCTCTCGCCCGGCATCATGACGTCCAGCACGACCAGGTCGAACTCGATCAGCTCCATCATCCGCTTGGCGGCGGCGGCGTGGGCGGCGCCGGTGACGCGATAGCCTTCGCGCGCCAGATATTCCTTCAGCAGTTCACGGATCCGGTCGTCGTCGTCGACGATCAGCAGATGGCGCCCCACGCCGGGACCGGCGATGGGGCCCGAACGGCCGTGCGCGCGCGTTTCGGCCAGGCTCATGCGACGTTCCCCGCGATCAGGGCGTTGACCTGAGCGATTCGGGCGGCTCTAACACCGACAGTTCTGCGGGAGACGTGTTTCAATGGCCTTGGTTCCTTTCGACGATCGTGATGGGTGGATCTGGTTTGACGGCGAATTCGTGCCCTGGCGGGAAACGAAGACGCACATTCTGACCCATGCCCTCCACTATGGCTCGTCGGTCTTCGAGGGTGAGCGTATGTACGGCGGCGAAATCTTCAAGCTGACGCCGCATTCGGAGCGCCTGAAGCGGTCCGCGAACCTGCTCGATTTCGAGATACCCTACAGCGTCGCTGAAATCGACGCCATCTGTAACGAAACCTGCGCCAAGAACGGCTTGCAGGACTGTTACGTGCGCCCGGTCGCCTACCTCGGCCCGGAACAGACCAGTGTTTCGGCCCTGAACAACAAGGTCCACCTGGCGGTCGCCGTGTGGGACTGGCCCAGCTATTTCGATCCCGAGGTCAAGGCGCGCGGCCTGCGGCTGGAATGGTCCAAGTGGCGCCGCCCGGATCCGGCGACGGCGCCGACGACCGCCAAGGCGGCCGGCCTGTACATGATCTGCACCATGTCCAAGAACACGGCCGAGCGGAACGGTTACGCCGACGCCCTGATGCTGGACTGGCGCGGCTATGTGGCCGAGGCCACGGGCGCCAACGTCTTCTTCGTCAAGGACGGCGTACTGCACACGCCCAAGGTCGAGCACATCCTGGACGGCATCACCCGCCAGACCGTGATCGAGATCGCCAAGTCCAAGGGGATCGAGGTCGTGGTGCGCGACATTCTGCCGGAAGAATTGTCGGACTTCTCGGAATGCTTCCTGACCGGGACCGCCGTCGAGGTGACGCCGGTGGCCGAGGTGGGCGACTATCGCTTCACCCCCGGCGCCCTGTCGCTGGACCTGATGGAGACCTACGGCCGGTTGGTGCGCCGCCAGGCCTGAGGCGGCCTCACCAGCGCAGGGCGAAGCGGCCGATCACGGCGCCGATCAGGCCCGCGGCCGCGACCCCCAGCGTGTACCAGGTCGCCACGAAGGCGGCGGTCGATTCGGCGCAATGCAGCCCATAGGCCGTCGCCGCCAGGGCGCCCGTGACCAGGCCCAGGGCCGCGCCCGAGGCGGTCGGACGGGTCGGCGCCAGGCGTCGCGCTGACAGGAAGACCAGGGGGGCGGCGAACAGGCTGGCCAGCAGGATGTAGAGGCCACACAGCGAAGAACTGCGGCCCATCCACATCCCCATACGCTGGTCCGCCGGGGTGGCCGCCATTTCGATCCCGCCCCACAGCACAGCCGCGCCCGCGATCAGGGCCAGGGCGATCAAGGCCGGGGCGGCCCGGACGCCCGGACGGCCCAGCCGCGTCGCCAGCCCCATGGCCGCGACGGCCAGGGCGGCGGTGTAGAGGGCCTTCATCCACAGCGCCGGTCCCTGCATCGCCTGGTGAAGATCGGGCCGTACGCCCAGCAGCAGGACCACGGCCAGAACCGCGGCCAGCATCGCGCCGGCCAACAGAAGGGGGCTGAGGCGGGCGGGTCGGACAGGCTCTATGCCGGCCGCCAGAGCGTCGATCAGGTCTTCAGTCTTCATCGGGCGATACGCTGGCGACCAGCGTCTTCATGGAGCGGTGGACGCTGACCTTGGCCGCGCCCTCGGTGAAACCGTTGCGGGCGCCGGCCTCGGCCAGGCTGTAGCCGCCGATACGGACATCCTCGACCAGCCGGCGTTGGCGAGGCGGCAGGATGGACAGAACCTTCTTCAGGTCGCGACGCACGGCCCCGTCCTCGACGCTGTGCTCGGCCATCAGGACCGACGCCTCTTCCAGCGGCACGACGACGCGGCGACCCTGGCGGCGGAAATGATCGATCAGCTTGTAGCGCGCGATGGCGTAGGCCCAGGCGGTGAAGGGCAGGGACCGGTCATAGGTGGCGCGCTTGGCGTGAATGGCGATCAGGCAGTCCTGCACAAGGTCCTCCACATCGGCCTCGGCCCCGTTCAATCGACGTTTGAAAAAGGCCGTCAGACCTCGGCGCATTTCGGTCAGCAGGGTGCGCCAGGCTACCGGGTCGCCGTCGAGACCCCGCAGCATCAGACGTTTCAGCTCGGCTTCCTGATCGACCACGCCCTGTCCCATTCGTGCCGGACCGCCGAAGGGTTACACGGCGACGGAGGTATCGACGACGCCTATCTGGCGCGTGCGCATCGGGCTTGAACGCATCCGCCCCCTTGTCAGCCGCGTCACTTTGTCCTTGAAGCGGATGAACCGGCGCGGGCCGGGCAGGGATCCGTCTTTCATGTTCAGCCTTCTGAACCTCCAGAGCCTGTTGGGCCTGGTCGTCATCATCGCCCTGTGCTGGGCGATTTCGGAGAACCGCCGGGTCTTTCCCTGGAAGCTGGCCCTGGGCGCGGTGGCGGTTCAGGCGGGGCTGGTGCTGGCGCTGTTCGGGATTCCGGGGTCGCGCACCGTGCTGGCGGCGGTGACGGGCGCCATTGACGGGCTGGCGGTTGCGACGGCCCAGGGGACGCGGTTCGTGTTCGGCTATCTGGCCGGCGGGGACCAGCCCTATGCGGTTCAGAACGAGGGGGCGCTGTTCACCTTCGCCTTCAACGTCCTGCCGCTGATCATGGTGATCTCGGCCCTGTCGGCCCTGCTGTGGCACTGGAAGATCCTGAAATGGCTGATCCGCGGCTTCGGCCTGCTGTTCCAGCGCACCATGGGATTGGGCGGCGCCTCGGCCCTGGCGGTGGCGGCCAACATTTTCCTGGGCACGATCGAGAGCCCGATCGTCATCAAGGCCTATCTGGACAAGCTGAGCCGGTCCGAGATCTTCCTGATGATGACCGTGGGCCTGGCGACGGTCGCGGGTTCGACCATGGTCGCCTACGCCAGCATCCTGTCGCAGACCCTGCCCAACGCCGCCGGCCACGTCCTGGTCGCCTCCATCGTCTCGGCCCCGGCCGGGGTGCTGCTGGCCCGGATCATTGTGCCCGAGCCGGACAAGGAGGCCATCCAGTCGATCAGCTATGACTCGGCGCTGAAGTACGACAGCAGCATCGACGCCATCTCCAAGGGTACGTCGGACGGCCTGATGGTGGTGCTGAACATCTCGGCGGTGCTGATCGTCTTCGTGGCCCTGGTGGCCCTGGTCAATCTGATGCTGGGCGGCTTCATCGTGTTCGGCGAGCCCCTGACGGTCGAGCGGATCCTGGGCGTCCTGTTCACCCCCTTCGCCTGGCTGATCGGGGTCGAGGCGCGCGAAGCGCCGCTGGGCGGGTGGCTGTTGGGCGTCAAGCTGACGCTGACCGAGTTCGTGGCCTTCATCAACCTGGGCAAGCTGCCGGCCGAGGCCATGAGCGAGCGGACGCGGATGCTGATGACCTACGCCCTGTGCGGCTTCGCCAATATCGGCTCGGTCGGGATCACCGTGACCGGCCTGTCGGTGCTGATGCCCGAGCGTCGGCATGAGGTGCTGAGCCTGATCTGGAAGGCCCTGTTCGCCGGCTTCATGGCCACCCTGATGAGCGCGGCCGTCGTCGGCGCCTTGCCAGCGGCGGTGTTCGGGCAGTAGGTTTTCCAAAACAACGGAGACGCCGTCATGAAGCTCTACACCTCGCACCGCGCCCCCAATCCGCGCCGTGTCCGCTGGGTCATGGCCGAGAAGGGCGTGCAGGATGTCGAACTGATCGAGATCGACATCATGACCGGCGATCACAAGAAGCCGGCCTATCGCGACAAGGTGGGCGTGCCGCATCTGCCGGCGCTGGAGTTGGACGACGGCACGACGATTTCGGAATCAGTGGCCATCTGCCGCTATCTGGAGGCTCTGTATCCCGAGCCGAACCTGTTCGGCCGCGACGCCCGGGAACAGGCGGTGGTCGAGATGTGGACCCGGCGGTGCGAATTCTATCTGTCCAACCCGATCATGCTGAACGTGCGCCACTCCCACCCGGCGCTGGCGGCGCTGGAGGCGGTGCAGATTCCGCAGGTCGCCGACTATAACCGCGTGTCGGCCGAGCGGTTCATGAAGACCCTGGACCGGCACCTGGCCGAGCGGGAGTTCATCGCCCTGGATCGGTTCACCATCGCCGACATCGTCGCCGTGGTCGGTCTGGATTTCGCACGGATGGTCCGGTACCGCCCGCCCGCCGAGTTCGAGAACCTGCACCGCTGGTTCGACGCCTGCCGAGAGCGCCCGGCGGCCAAGGCCGGGGTCTGAGGGGCCTTGCGATCCCTGGCGCCCTCTGATCGCTGGCTGGCCTTGCTGCTGGCGGGGTTGGCGGGCTATGTGGACAGTCTGGGCTTTCTGCATCTGGGCGGCGTCTTCGTCTCCTTTATGAGCGGCAACTCCACCCGGTTCGCCGCCAATCTGGCCGAGGGGCATTGGCCGGCGGCGGCGCATCTGGCCGCCATACTCGGGCTGTTCGTCCTGGGATCCTTCGCCGGCGCCCTGGTCGCGGGCGGCGAGGACGCCCGTTCGCGCAGCAGGGTTTTGATGTTTGAGGCCCTGCTGCTGGCCCTCGCCGCTGCTGCGGCCGGCATGGGGCTGACGCCTGCGGCCGTCGGCCTGATGGTCATGGCCATGGGCGCCGAGAACTCGGTCTTCCTGCGCAACGGAGAGGTCGGGGTCAGCCTGACCTATATGACCGGAACCCTGGTCAAGCTGGGGCAGGCCCTGGCCGGCGCTGTAAAGGGCGGAGACCGATACGCCTACAAAGCCTATCTGACCCTCTGGGCAGGGCTGAGCTTCGGGGCGGTGCTGGGCGCGCTGACATTCAGCTATCTGGGACTGGCGGCCCTCTGGCCCGCCGCCGGCTTCGCCCTGCTTATGGCCCTGATCGTGCGGCTCAACCGCGCGGCGTGAACTTGCGGATCACGCCCGAGAAGGTCATCAGCAGCCGTTCGCCGGTGTTGATCTGGCCGCGCACGAAGATCAGGCTCTTGCCTGCCTTGGTCACCTGGCCCGTCGCCTCGATCAGTTCGCCGACATAGGCGCCGTCGATGAAGGTCGAGTCCAACTGGACCGTGACGCCCGAGGCGCCCTCCATCTCCTGATAGGCGATCTGGAACATGGCGATGTCGGCGAAGGTCATCAGACAGCCGCCGTGCATCCGCCCGCCGGCGTTCATGTGTTTCTGCTCGGCGCGGAAGGCGCAACGCATGTGGCCGTCGGGGTCTAACCGGCCATAGAAGGGCCCCACGACGACGTCGAAAGTGTCGTGGAGGTCGTAGGTCTGCCACCCGGCGAACTCGCCCTCGGCGACAGTGATTTTCTTCGGCATGACGACTCGGCCTTACTTCTTGTCTCGCTGTGCAGCATATAGGCGCAATGAGCGATCCGATCGAAACCGCAATCCTGAACAAAATCGCCGCGCTTGAGCCCGGCAAGAGCATCGAGCCGGCGGAAGTGGCCAAAGAGCTACAGCCCGAGCAGTGGCAGCGCATGTTGCCCAAGGTGCGCGCCCTCGCCCTGAGCCTGATGCGCCAGGGCAAGCTGACCATCACCAAGAAGGGCAAGCCGGTCGATCCGGACAATTTCCGAGGGGTGACGCGTCTGCGCCAGCCGACCGAGGAAGAGACGGCCCTGGCGCTGAGCCGCCGTCCGCCCGCAGCCAAAGATGACATCGAGGATTAAGCGCTCCGCTCATCCCCGCGAAAGCGGGGACCCCGTCCTTTCGTGAGGCAAGGCGTTTGGGATCGATATCGCTGAAAATCGGCGAAAGGGGAGCGCCCAAAGATCTGGGGCCCCGCTTTCGCGGGGATGAGCGGAGCTTGGGAAATCTCGACGCAGTCCTGAACGACATCCGCGCCTGCCGCGCCTGCGCGGGCGTGCTGCCGCACACGCCGCGCCCGGTGGTGCGGGTCTTTCCCGAGACGCGGCTGCTGATCTGCGGTCAGGCGCCGGGGCGGCGGGTGCATGAAAGCGGCCTGCCGTTCACCGATCCGTCGGGCGACCGGCTGCGCGACTGGATGGGGGTGGATTACGAGACCTTCTACGCCGACCGTCGCATCGGGGTGGCGGCCCAGGCCTTCTGCTATCCGGGCACGGCGCCGAAAGGCGGCGACTATCCGCCGCCTAAACGGTGCGCCGACCTGTGGCGACCGCAGTTGCTGGACGCTCTGCCGCAGATGGAGCTGACCCTGCTGGTCGGCGGCTACGCCCAAGCCTGGGCGCTGGGCCAGCGGGCGAAGCGTAACATGACCGAGACGGTGCGCGCGTGGCGGGACTATGCGCCGGACATTCTGGCGCTGCCGCATCCGTCGTGGCGCAACACGGCCTGGCTGAGGAAGAATCCCTGGTTCGAAGACGAGGTGGTTCCCTATCTGCGGGAACGGGTGCGTTCGATTTTAGCTTCCGCTCATCCCCGCGAAAGCGGGGAGCCAGTTCTTTCGTGAGACGATGGGTGGAACAAATGGCTTTGAACTTGCGCAAACACCTTTCGGCCAAAACACTGAGTTCCCGCCTTTGCGGGGATGAGCGGTTCAGGGGATGGCCGCTCATCGCCGCCCTCGCTCTGTCCGCCTGCGCCGCGCCTCATATCCAGCCGTCGATGACGCCCCCGCCGGGGTTCGTCGGCGCTCACGTCGAGGACCGGGCGCTGGTGATGTCGGACGGGGCGCGGCTGCCCTATCTGCGCTGGGGCCCCAAAGACCAGGCGCCCTGGGCGGTGATCGTGGCCCTGCACGGGATGAACGACCACGACGCCAGCTTCCGTCTCGCGGGGCCCTGGTGGGCCGAACAGGGGATTGAGACCTGGTCCTATGACCAGCGCGGCTTCGGCGCGGCGCCTGGACGGGGCGTGTGGGCCGGACAGGCGCGGATGACCGACGACCTGCGCGAGATCTCCGCGCTTGCCCGCGCTCGCTATCCGAACGCCGTCATCGCCGTGGTGGGCGAGAGCATGGGCGGCTCGGTGGCGGCGGCCGCCTTCGGCTCTGACAACCCGCCGGACGCGGATCGGCTGGTGCTGCTGGCGCCGGGGGTGTGGGGCTGGTCAACACAGGGGCCGCTGAACAGCGCGGCCCTGAACATCGCGGCGCGTGCGCTCGGCGATGTGGCGCTGGAGCCGCCCGAGTTCATCACCCGCGACATCCACGCCTCCAGCAATACGCTGGAGCTGATCCGCAACGGGCGGGATCCGATGAGCATTCTCTCGACCCGGTTCGACACCATCTACGGCCTGGTCGATCTGATGGAGACGGCGTCGCGCAGCCTGGGCCGCATCCGGGGCGACGCCGTGCTGATGTACGGCGCGCACGACGAAATCGTGAAGCGGGGGCCGATGCGTCTGGCCCTGGAGCGGGCGCAGGCCGAGGGCGGCGACCTGAAAACGGCCTGGTATCCGGACGGCTGGCATCTGCTAAACCGCGATCTGGACGCCGAGGTCGTCTATCGCGACGTCGCCGCCTGGCTGAGAAATCCCAATGCGGCCCTGCCCTCGGGCGCGCCCCCGGTTCTGCCGGAGCTGGAGAAGCCGGCCGCCCGTGACGGCGGCGCGCCGAGCCGGCGGTGACCCCGTAAACGTCTCTTAACGTGACGTTTACCATCCAGGCGGCATTTTCTGCCTAGCGGGGCGTCAGTGTCTCCCGCGAGTTTGGGGCGGGAACGCGTGGGCGGCTTTACGGCGGCGTTGCAGAAGTTCGGGATCGGTCGTCTGGCTGCGGTCCTCGGCGTCGCCGCAGGCGTGACCGCCGTGCTGGTGGCTGTCATGCTGCGCATGGGTCAGGCGCCGGACGCCCTGCTGTATTCCAACCTGGATCTGCGCGAGGCCGGCGAGATCACCTCGGCCCTGCAACAGGCCGGCATCAAATATACGTCCAAGGGCGACGGCTCGACCGTGATGGTGAACCGCGACGACGTCGGCACCGCGCGGATGCTGATTGCGGAAAAGGGCCTCGTGACCTCGGGCTCGGTCGGCTACGAAATCTTCGACAACCAGTCGGTGCTGGGCCAGACCGAGTTCCAGCAGCAGCTGAACGAGCAGCGGGCCCTTCAGGGCGAACTGTCGCGCACCATCATGTCCATGCGCGGCATCACCGCCGCCCGCGTCCACATCACCATGCCGCGTCGTGAGATGTTCACCGCCGCCGCGGGAGAGCCGACGGCGGCGGTTCTGGTGGGGCTGGGCGGTCGTGATCTGACGCCGGACCAGGTGCGTGCGATCCGCAATCTGGTGGCCTCGTCCGTGCCGAACCTGAAGCCGGACCGCGTCACTGTCGCCGATCAGAACAACCGCACCCTGGCGGCCGGGTCGGATGACGGCACCTTCTCTTCCGCCTCAGCCGCCGAGACCAAGGGCAATACCGAGGCCCAGCTGCAGGCGCGGATCAAGGACATCGTCGAGGGCGTCGTCGGCATCGGCGCCGCGCGCGTCCAGGTCACCGCCGACATCGATCAGAGCCGTTCCACCACTCAGGAACAGAAGTTCGACCCGGACGGCCAGGTGGTGCGCTCGACCACGGCCAACGGCTCGCAATCGTCGGATACGACGGGCGAGGCCAACGGGGGCGTCACCGCCGCCAACAACATCCCCGGCGGCGCTCCGCCTGCGGTCAATCCGGCGGGCGCGACCAGCGCTGAAAACGCCGAGACCACCAACTACGAAATCTCGAACACCACCACGACCACGACCAAGGAGCCAGGCGAGGTCAAGAAACTGGCGGTCGCCGTGGCGGTGGACGGCAAGTGGACGCCTGCCGCCGATGGCAAGGGCGAAGCGACCTATGCGCCGCGCACCGCCGAGGAAATCGCCCAGATCAAGTCCCTGGTGGCCGCCGCCGCCGGGATCGATGAGGCCCGGGGCGACAAGATCGAGGTGATCAACGTCCGCTTCAACCACGACACCGGCATCGCCGGCGGTCTGGAAGGCAAGCCGTCGCTGCTGGACTTCTCGCGCACCGACGTCATGCGACTGATCGAGCTGGGCATCCTGGCGGTCGTGGCGTTGCTGCTGATCTTCTTCGTGCTGCGTCCGCTGTTGAAGACGGCCGGCGGCGCGGCGTCTGGGGCTCTGACCGGACCGTCCGGCCTGCCCGTGGCTACGGTGACGACCACCGTCATCGGCTCCGACGGTCAGCCGCAATTGGTGCAGCTGCCGGCCCCGAACGAGATGGACCAGAAGATCGACATCGCCCGTATCGAGGGACAGGTTAAGGCGTCTTCGGTCAAGAAGGTCGCGGATTTCGTCCAGGCGCACCCGGATGAGGCCGCCGGGATCCTGCGCAACTGGGTGGCCGAAGGCTGATGGCCAAACTCGTGACCAAAAAGCTGTCGATCGACGACCCCAACAAGCTGACCGGGCCTGAAAAGGCGGCCGTCATCCTGTTGGCGCTCGGCGAGGAACACACCGCTCTGTGGGAGCGGTTGGACGACGAGGAGGTCAAGGAGATCTCCCAGGCCATGGCCACCCTGGGCAATGTCACCGCCGAGGCGGTCGAAGCCCTGATGATCGAGTTCGTATCTGGTCTGGCCGGCTCGGGTTCGGTCATGGGCAGCTACGAACAGACCCAGAGGCTGCTGGCCGCCTTCCTGCCCAAGGACCGCGTCGACGGCCTGATGGAGGAGATCCGGGGTCCGGCCGGTCGCACCATGTGGGACAAGCTGGGCAATGTGAACGAGGCTGTCCTCGCCAACTATCTGAAGAACGAATACCCGCAGACCGTCGCCGTCATCCTGTCCAAGGTGCGTTCGGACCACGCTGCTCGCGTGCTGACCGCCCTGCCGGAAGACTTCGCCCTGGAATGCGTGCAGCGGATGCTGCGCATGGAGCCGGTCCAGCGCGAGATCCTGGACAAGATCGAGGCGACCCTGCGGACCGAATTCATGTCGAACCTGGCGCGCACGTCCAAGCGCGACAGCCACGAGATGATGGCCGACATCTTCAACAGCTTCGACCGCCAGACCGAGGCCCGCTTCATCGGCGCCCTGGAAGAACGCAGCCGCGAATCCGCCGAGCGGATCCGCGCCCTGATGTTCGTGTTCGAGGATCTGTCCAAGCTGGACCCCGGCGGCGTCCAGACCCTGCTTCGAGCGGTCGACAAGGACTCGCTGGGTCTGGCCCTGAAGGGCGCTTCCGAACCCCTGCGGGAGATGTTCTTCTCCAACATGTCCGAACGCGCCTCCAAGATCATGCGCGAGGACATGGAATCCATGGGGCCGGTCCGGCTGAAGGACGTCGACACCGCCCAGATGGCCATGGTGCAGGTCGCCAAGGATCTGGCGGCGCGCGGCGAAATCATGCTGGCCGGCCAGGGCACCGACGACGAGTTGATCTACTGACATGAGCACCCCCTTCGCCTTCGATACAGAGTTCGACGACAGCGGCGCGGTCGTGCGCGAAGGCGCATGGAGGCCGACCAAGCGCAGCTATCTGCCCGCCGAGGTGGACGCCCTGGTCGCCCATGCGCAGCTGGAAGCGCGCCAGCAGGCGCTGAGCGAGATCGAGAACATCCGGGCCATGGCCCTGACCAATATCGCCCAGGGCGTGGCGGCCGCCATTCCCTCGCTCAGGGGCGTCGCCCAGGCTCACCGCGAACAGTCGGCCGACCTAGCCCTGGCCGCCGCGCGGGCCATCGGCGGCGCGGCGCTGGAGCGTTTCCCACAGGCCCCCCTGCGCGCCGCCCTTGAGGCGTTGGCGCAGGAGATTGACGCCTCGCCTCGTCTGGTCGTGCGCGCGGCCGGCCTGGATGAACAG
>NZ_JAUSOE010000075.1 GCF_030656255.1 Brevundimonas sp.
TCGTCGTCGCCCTTCGCGACGACGACACCACTCGGCGCCGTTGCGCCGATACGGAAGACAAGACAACGCTCTTCCCGTCCGTCGGCGTCGGCGAGCCGGCGGCGCTACGCGGTTGCGAACGTCTGAGGGCGCCGCAGGCAATAGTCCGATGCTCACTCACTGGCATGAGAGAAACCAGCGGTGCTAAATCAACCCGTCCTTCAAACGTCGGAGCCTGGTATGGAGAAGATCACCGTCGCCGTGCTGCGAACCCAAGGCGGATGGCGCGTCATGAAAGACGATCGGCAGATCGGTGAATATGACTTCCGTGTCGATGCGGAGGACGCCGGATTAAAGCTGACGCGGCAAATCCATCTCTCAGGCCGCGACGTGGAGCTTCTCGTGCAAACCGAGGGCTCCCACGACGTCACGCCGATGCGAGGCTGGGAGACGGTTCACTGAAGAGAGGACGGCCTGTCTACGGGCCTTATTCTGCGGCGGAACCGGTCCAGCCGACGGGACGCCAGCCTGCCAAGAAAGGCCTCCATCGCCCCCTGAACGGGGCCGCTGATGTCACGCTTGCGGGCGTCCATGTCGAGGACATGCGCCGCCTTTTTTTCGGGAATTCCAGCCAGAAGCAAGGCGCGCGTAGTCGTCGCGGGTCCCAGCGCAGAATCTGACGGGCGACTTTCAACTCAGCGGCCGGGGCCGCGTCGGGACCTCGATCGGCCAGAGGCCGACAAGCGGGCGGCCCGATCTTGGCTGCCCGGGCCAAATACAAACGGCGACCTCGTCGAGGCCGCCGTTCAGATCGTCTCAGATTGCAGCAAGGGCGTGACGGATCTCAGTCGAGAAGCGCCAGCCGGTCGAGGGTGCGGGGAGTGTCCGCCGCCGGCCGATAGGCGACGGCGGCATGCAAGGCACAGAAGGCCCCCCGGGTCACCGGTTGACCGCACAGACTGAAGTCAGCGGCTCCGGGCTCACCGAAAGGCCAACGGCACTGGCAGCGCCGCACCGAGAGGACTGTTGCCAGGCCATGTTCAGCCGCGACTACGGGACGAGCGTCGATCGGCCGGGTCGCCAGGGACCTGGCCGGCGAGAGGCCGACCGGCTTCGGACGGGCGTCAGAGCCTTTGGGCGGGCGGCCGGAACGGCCCGCCGACAGACCTATGCGATGGACCTTGCCGAGCACGGCGCTGCGCGTGATGCCATTGGCGAGATCGCGGGCGATCTGCTCGGCGGTCTGGCCCTCGAGCCAGAGTGTCTTCAGACGACCGATGCGGTCATCGGTCCAGGCAGAGGCGGTCATGGGAAGCTCCGATGCTGACGAGCCCGATCGGCTCGCCCTGCGCCGCCCTGCCTTTCCCTCCCTCCCCAAAGGAAACGGCCCGACGCTCGCGCGCCGGGCCGCTCTCATTCGCCCGCTGTCTAGAACGGGATGTCGTCGTTTAGGTCGTAGCCACTGGCCGGCTCCTGGACCTGGCGACCGGAGTCGCCCTCGTCCTCGGCGGCGCCATCGGAAGCTTCGCGCCGGTTCTTCAGTCGGATATCCCCGACGATCACGCGCATGTCGTAGTGTTCGACACCGTCCTTGCCGGTCCAGGTGTCGTTCTCGACATGACCCTGGATCACGACGCGGCTGCCTTTGCGGGCGAACGGGCCGATGTATTTCTCGGCCGTCGCCTCGTTGAAGCAGATGCAGTTGAAGCCGGTCGTGCGTTCGCCGGGCGTGCCGTCGGCCTTGCGGAAACGGGTAGTCTCGAGCACGCGGAAGCTTGCCCGCTTCTTGCCCGAGCCTTGAGCCGAGAGGACGGAGGGGTTGGCCGTCAGATAGCCTTCGATGATCACGGTTTGCATGGTCAGTCTCCTGAGAATTGAATGTTGATGAGGGATCAGGCGGCGGCGCGGTCGGCGCTGCTGTCCTGGATGTCGCGTTCCTCGGCCCAGTCGAGGACGGTGAGCCGGTTGATGACCAGTTCCTTGGCCGTCCGCTCGGTCCCGTTCTTGGCCGCGTAGGCGGTGTCGATGAAAGCGCCGATGACCACGGCCTCACACCCCTGCGCGAGGCCCCGGGCTATGACCTTCTCGTTGAGGCCTTTGGACCAGCTCACGCAGTTGACGCCGACCAGCCGATCCTTGCCGGCGTTGTCGACGCCGCGGCTTTCAAGCAGGCGAAACACCGCCTTGCCGAAGTCGTCGGTGATCTGGGGGTCGGCCGCCAATCGGCCGGTGAACATCACGTTTTGCATGTCAGTCTCCTGGATATCCGAAGCCGTCGGGGAGCCGATCTCCCCAATCCCGCTTCACCCGGAAACTCCCTTCCTCCGCTCCTTTGGACGGTGTTCGGTCGCGCACGCGATCCTGGGCCTCACCGACATTGCCGAACCCACAATGTGATCCTATATTGGATCATATTAGGAGGCTTGTTCGATGCCCGATCCCCAGTGGACTCTGCCCGAAGCGGCGTTCGTCCTTGATCAACCGCTCGACGCGATCAAACGCGACGTCAACCGCCGACCACTCAAGCCAGAGGCCTCAGGTCCGGCCAAGCGCGCTGTGCGATGCGTCGGCCTGACCGATCTCGTCTATCTCGACATGGTGGCCACCTATCGCCACACCCTGACGCCTTCCGCGCTCGACGACCTGTATGTCGCCGTGATCAAGGAGTCTCCGCAGTCCGCCAGTGTTTCTGTCGGGCCGCTCATCGTGCAGTTGAAGCGGCATCGGACAAATGTCGCGCAACGCCTGAAGGCGCTGGAGGCTGTGGATCGCGCCATCGAGATCAAACACGGCGCTCCCGTCGTAAGAGGCACCGACATCGAGGTCCACCGCCTAGCGGCGCTCTCGGCAGGCGGAGCCACCGATGAGGAGATCCTCGAGGACTACCCGTCGCTGTCGCTCGCCAAGATCAAGGCGGCGACCGCTTATGCGCGCGCCCATCCCAAATCCGGTCGCCCTTACCCGGCGACGTCGGCGAAGCGCGCGATGCAGGGAGCCGACCTTGGCGGGCTCGAGCCATTCATGCGGCCGAGGGGATGATCTATCTGCTTGACACCAACGTCGTCAGCCAGAGCAGCAAGCCCAAACCGTCCGCCAACATCCTGGCCTGGCTCCGGTCGGTCGATGACCACGAGCTCTGCATCAGCGCCATGACTGTCCGCGAGTTGCGATACGGAGCGGAGCGGGCGACAGCCGCTGACCATCCTGCCGCCGCGGCGATCACACAGGGCGTGGACGCGGTCATCGCCGCCTATGCGGGCCGCATCCTGCCCATCGACGAAGCCGTGGCCGCCGTCTGGGGCCGGATGCTGGCCGAGCGCGACGGCGACGAGGAGGATACCGCCCTGGCCGCGACCGCGCTGGTCCACGGTCTGACGCTCGTCACCGCCAATATCAAGGATGTGACGGGTCGCGGCGTCCCCCTTCTGAACCCGTCCCGGTCCCCGCCGAAGGCGACGCCGGTCTGACCCGCTCAGGCGGCCTGCCCGTCGAGGACGGTCTGAACCGGATGGCGGCGCAGCACCGCCTCCAACACGGTCGGCCGCTCAACCGGGACGAAGACCCGAGGCGTGTAGGCGATGATCTCCACGAAACAGCCCGAGGCGACCAGGGCGTCGCGATCCGTCCGGCCTCCCACCACCTCGATGCGCCAGCGGTCCATAACGCGGGACCGCTTCAGCCACAGCCCGCCCTCCAGCGATAGCTGGACGTTGCGGTCGAGGATCGTGGCGGCGGTTCTCGCGCCGTCCGCCCAAACCTCGGCGACGTCGGTCAGACCCAGGCTCGTCTTCAGAGTTCGAGCCTGAACCTGGTCCAGAACCCGCCCCAGCCAGCGGCGTCCGTCCGGCGCCCGGACCCGGCGAACCGAGCAACCCCGCGCCGGCAACCGGCCCCAAATCGGCAACAGCAATCCCGTGGCAAGCGTCAGTTCGCGCGTCCGCCAAGGGTCGGTCCCGGCGACCTCTTGGTCCCAGACCCGCCGCCAGGTCGAAACCTCCGCTGGCTTCCACGCCGACTCCTCGAACGTCTTCTCGGCCATCGTCTGGCGATCGTCGGGCCGAACCAGCCGCACGGCGGTGATCAGGCGGTTCTCGTCCGTCGAGGTGGTCAAGCCGAGTTCCGCAATCGCGGCGCGGCCCGACTTCTCGTTGACGACCAGCTGGTGGGCGACATCCTTCGCCCAAGTCAGGGCGGCGTCGGCGACGAGGATCTCGCGCCTTACCTTGAGCGAGAAGGTCACCAGAGCCGTCTCGGCGCCGGTCGAGACATCGGTCCGGATCACTTCCTGATCCGTGACCTCCAGTTCCTCGGCCTCGATGTCCTCCAGCCCGCGGTCCAGTTCACCGGAGGCGGCGGCTCGATCGAGGATGCCGGACAGGATGCGGTCGAAGTCCGCGAACAAGGCGTTCTGGTCGGCGATGCGCAGCGCCAGAAGCCGGTTCAGGAAGGTATGGATCGGCGGCAGGTCGTCGGAGGGTTTGAGGCCGCCGTCGTCGTCGAGCAGCTTCAAGCTCGTCTTGGCCACGAAGGTCTCAAGCGTCATCGAGTCCAGCTCCCCGAAGGCCAGTGCGCCGTAGAAGACCAGCAATGCCCGGCGCGCCCAAGGGCTCTCCAGATTGTCCTCGGCGCGGAACAGGCCGGCTCCGGCGGTGCGCCGTTCGCCGCGCGTGAGCGCGCCCAGAGAGTCCAGCCGGCGCGCGATCGTCGAGGTGAACCGCTTCTCGCCCTGGATGTCGGTGGTGACGGGCCGGAACAGGGGCGCGGATGCCTGATGCGTCCGGTGGGAGCGGCCAAGGCCCTGGATGGCGGCGTCGGCCCGCCAGCCCGGTTCGACCAGATAGTGGACCCGCCGCTGCTGGTTCGGAGCCGACAGGTCGGCATGGTAGCTGCGGCCGGTTCCGCCGGCGTCGGAGAAGATCAGCACCCGCTTGCGGCCCGACATGAAAGCGTCGGTCTCGGCGCGGGCCGCGGAGGCGCCCCGCCGCTCCACGACGCGACGACCGTCCCTCACCACCACCCGGCGCGACCGGCCCGTGATCTCGGCGACCGCGTCGGTCCCGAAAGCTTCCAGCAGGGCGTCGAGCACGCCCGGCACAGCGGGCAGCAAGGCCATCTTCTCGATCAGGGCCTCGCGTCGGGCCAACGCCTCCTGACTGAGGGCGGGACGACCGTCGTCTATGACCGGGACCATGGTGACATTGCCGTCATCGTCCTCGACCGCCTCCATCAGATGCACGGGAAAGGCCTCGCGCAAATAGTCGAGGACGTATTCTCGCGGCGTCAGGTCGATGGAGAGGTTGTTCCATTCCTCGGGCGGGATCGAGGACAGCCGCCGCTCCATCACCGCCTCGTTTGTGGAGACAATCTGGACCACGGCCGAGCGCTCCGAGGCGAGGTCGTCGCGGATTGACGCGATCAGGCTCGGCGCCTTCAGGCCAGCCAGAAGGTGACCGAAGAAGCGCAGTTTAGCGCCCTCGAAAGCGGAGTGGACCGCGGAAGCCGCCATCGCGCTCTTCGGCTTGCCAGCCTCGTCGCTGAGACCGGTCGCCTTCAGCGCCTCTGCCAGATTGGCGTGGATCAGCTGGAAGGCGTCGGCCCACTGGTCCCATACGCCGACGTCGTCTGGCGTCAGCGGATGGACCAGGGGTTCGTACTCGACGCCCTCGAACGACAGCGATCGCGCCACATAAAGCCCGAGCGCCTTGAGCTCGCGTGCGACCAGCTCCATGGCCGCGACCCCGCCCCGGTCCATGGCGTCCAGGAAGTCGGCGCGGGACATGAACGGCGCTTCGGGCCCGCCCCACAGGCCAAGACGTGCGGCATAGGCGAGGTTCTCGGCCGTGGTGGCGCCCGTGGCCGAGACATAAAGTATCCTGGCGTTCGGCAGACGGTTCTGCAGCGCCAGCCCCGCCATGCCCTGCAGCGAGGCCTTCTTCGTCCCCCGCGCGCCCTTGCCGCCACCGGCCGCGTTGGCCATGGCGTGGGCTTCATCGAAGGCGATGACGCCGTCGAAGTCCTCGCCCAGCCAGGCGACGATCTGGTCGAGGCGGGAGGGACGGACGCCCCGCGCCGGCTGACGCAGGGTCGCGTAGGTGGTGAACAGAATACCCCGGTCCAGCCGGACCCCGTCTCCCTGCTTCCAGCTCGACAGCGGCACGATGTCGTGGGCCCCGCCGCCGATGGCGCCCCAGTCGCGCCGGGCGTCCTCCAGCAGGGCGTCATTGCGGGAGAGCCAGACTGCGCGCACGCGCCCCTGGCTCATGTTGTCTGCGACGATGGCGGCGATCTGCCGCCCCTTGCCGCAGCCGGTGCCGTCGCCGAGGAAGAAACCCCGACGGAAGGCGAACGCTTCGCTTTGATCATCGCGCACGAGCGCCACCTCATGCGGTGCTTCGCCGAGGCGGAACCGGCCGGGCAGGAAGGCCGCATGGGCCTCGCCGGCGTAGATCACCGTCTCCGTTTGGGCGTCGGAGATCCGGCCCTGGTTGAGCACCGCCGGCGGCAACACCGGCCGGTAGGTCGGCGCGGGCGGCGCGACTGAGGCCATGGGCCCGGATTCGACCAGGGGTGAAGGGTGAGGCCGGGGATCGGGCAGGACGATCCGCGCCAGGGCATGCGCCTGATAGAGGCCGACGTCCCGGCCCTCTCCAGCCCAGGGCCGCGCCTCATAGGCCAGGGGTGTTGCTCCGGCCAGGAAGGCCAGTCGGCCTGCGGGAAGGGCCAGCCCGCGGTCGCGCGGCGCGAGGAAGGCGGCGGCGTCCAACGTCAACCGCACGCGCGGGCGGGCGGTGCCGCGATTCGGAAGGCTCGCGAGAATCCGGGCGGTCGCCTCCAGATCCTCGGGTTGGTGAAGAAGGCCGTCCCAGACGGCTGTCCCGCCGCGATCCATAACCAGCAGGCCGGTCTCGACCGAGGTGCCGTGTTTGGCGAAAGCGCGCGCGGGAAACGCCACGGCGGCCACCATGACGCCGTGGCCTTCGAGCACCCGCCTCAGATCGGTGTCGGCAAGGGCGGTGAGGGGCACGATCGCCGCCATCCGGCCGCCGTCCGCCAGAACCTTGACCGACGCGATAAGATGGGCCTGAAGATCCGAGAACGGCGGGTTGCAGACCACGACGTCGAACGCCCCGGCGTCCCCGAGGAGGTCGGGTAGATGGCGGCCATCGTGCCGCCGGCGCGTCGCCTTGGCGAACAGTCCGTCGAGGAGCGCGGCGCGCGTGGGCGCAAGCTCGTTTAACGTCAGGCTCGCCCCGCACGCTTCGGCCACTACGGCCAGCAATCCGGTCCCGGCCGAGGGCTCCAGCACGAGGTCGCCCGGCCGAACCTGCGACGCCAGCACCGCGAGGGCGGCGAGTTGGGGCGGGGTGGAGAACTGGTCCAGCGCGACCTGTTCCTCACTGCGCCGGCTGTGGGTCAGGCCAAGCGCTGAGACCGCGGCGAGCAGAGCGGCGATCTCGGCCGGGGCGTCCTCGAGCCGGGCGATCTGCGGCGCGAGGCGGCGGATCTGAAGCACCGTCGCGGCCTCGATAGCGTCATAGGCGTCGCGCCAGGTCCAGCCGCCCTCGGCGTCGGACGCTCCGAACGCGGTGGTCATCACCTCGGCCACGAGACGTCGATCCAGCGGGCGCGAGCGGGCAAGATGGATGGCCAATGCACGGGCAGCGGCCAGGATGTTGGCGGGGAGATTCCCGACGGCGAGGTCGGCGAACAGCGACAGGTTGCGGATCGTTGACATGGAAGGCTCCGATCGCCTGGAGCGGAGGGCTCCTCCCTCTCGGTCCTCCAGGCTCGCTTCGCCCCGCCCTCCCTTCGTCTCCCCGACAGTCGCGTCGACGCGCACGACGACAGAGAAACACCGTCCCGGCAGGTCGCCGGGGCGGTGTTTCCGTGTGCGGATAATCAGGCGGCGGCGACGTCCAGGGCCGCCTTGCCCGCCGGAGTGACGACGAAGGCGCCGGCCCCCTCGTCGTCCTCATCGACGCCATCGCCGGCGGCCTGGTCCTCGACGTCCGGGGCGTCCTGATCGGCGTCGATCGGGGCGGCCCAGGACAGGGCGGCCGGAGCCCAGGTCCGTTGCGCGGCCTGTTCGGCCACCCAGTCGACCAGCTCGGTCTTGCGGAGCGTCTTCGCCCGCTCGTCCTCTGCGCCCATGGTCTCGAGCATGCCGGTCAGCAGGCCCTTGGAGTGGGGCTGCAGGAAGGGGGCGTCGGGTGTCCAGTGTAGAGTGATGTCCGCCTGGCAGAGAGCGGCCAGCTCCGCCGCCTCGGCCCGGGCGCTGCGGCGGATGGAGAAGGTCTTCTCCTCCCGGACGTCGAGGCTGATGGCGGTCAACTCCGCCAGCAATCCCATCTTCTCGCCGTGGGCCAGCCCATGCACCCAGCCGATCACCGTCTTGCCGGACGCTTCCCAGGCCGTGCGGCGATCTTCGAGCCGGCGACGCACGTCCCCGTCCAGGGTCTCAATGACCCGGCCATTGGCGGGATTGAACCCACAGGCCGTGATGGCCAGGGCTGAGTCCACGCGCCCGATGTGGGCGCGCCGGACGAGGACGGTGAACAGCCGGGCGATCAAGGCCGTCAGCCCCGCCCCGGGATCGTCGGCCAAGGCGCGGATCAGGCCGCGCGTCGCTACATCGGTCCGCACGGTGTGAAGGGCGTGGTTCACGCCTTCGGTCTCCGGCTCCGGAGCCTCGACTTCCGGCGGGACATAGGCCGGTGGCGCCGAGGTCCGACGCGCGGCCTCCGGCGCGGCGTCCTCATCCTCATCGTCGATCTCGGGTTCCTCCGGCGTGTAGCAGCGGACATCGACGCCTGCCTCCGCGGCCGGCCACAGGACCATCGTCGTTACGACCCGGCCCCCGCATCCAGTCTGGTCTGATGCGATCCTGGCGTGGATCATATCGACGATCGCCAGATCGGCGACGTCGGGGTGCTCGACGTCCGCCAGGGCGATGCGCGCTTTCTCTGTCCGATCGTTGAACACCTCCCGCTGCGCCCGATAGCGCGCCATTTCTTCGGCGGGGAGTGAACCGCCATACACATAACCGAGCGCCTCCAGATCATCGGTAAGCTCTGGCTCCGGGCCGGCGGTCACGTGAACCGAGATCCCTTCGGCCTCGAACACGGCCGCGATCCCGCGTGCGCGACGGGTCCAGACGTCGGTCAGAATGTCCGGGTCGAGCAGGACCGGCGGAAGCTCGCCGAACAGATCGCTCTCCGTCCGCCCCCCGGCGTCGGCATAGGCCCGAGGATCGACCAGGGCGCAGCGGCGATCGCGCGTGGTGACCCGGCTGTCGTCGAGACGTTCGCTGACCCGCCATTCCTGAAACCCATGGCCGTCCAAGGTCATCTGGGCGAGAGCCTCCTGCTCCTGGCGATCCGGCAGCCGTGCCAGCAGCCGGGTCTGGCGAAGGGTGATGCGGCCCGCCTTCAGCGCCACCAGAGCGGCCGGCGCGACCCCGGACAAGGCGGCCAGCCGTTTGATCTCGATCTCGTCATAACCGAGCGCCCGCGCCATGGCGGTGATCGTCAGTTTCGACTTCAGCATCCGGCCGATGGCCGCGATGACGTCGGCCACGTGGACCGGGACGGCGGTATTGGTCAGCAGGACCGCCGCCGCCTGGCGCGCCGGATCGGTCTCGACATAGGTCCGGACCGGATAGTCCTCGTCGATGTCGCCGGCCTCCAGCAGGATAGCCAGCGCCAGACGACGACGACGACCGTCGAGGGCCATGAACGGCTGCTCCTTTTTGCCGCGACCGGGCCTGACGGTCACGGGCTGCAACTGACCGGCCGCCTTCAGGGTAGCGGCCAGGGTCGGAATATCGTCGTCGGGCGGTTCGCCATAGCGCAGGTTCTCTCGCGCGATGCCGAGATCCCCGAGGCGGACGATGCGTTCCACGGGCGTGAAGATGACGGCCGCGGTCGGGGTTTCAGGAATAGAGGTTGTTGGGGTGATGACGGGAACGAGGTCGCTCATGAGGTCTCTCCTGCCGGGCGTCGGGGCCCATCCCTGCCGCTCCGGCGCCCCTCAGCGCCCTCGCTCCCCCTTTTGCGACGTTGCCGCGACCGCGACCTCGTTCCAGTCGCCGAACGGCGGGTCGGGCCATGACGCCTCGACATCAAGTCCATCGCGGACCAGGCGGCGGCGGAGCCGGGACGCCGCCGCCTCACCGGCCTCGCCTCGATCGGCGGCGATCAGGACCCTGCGCACGCAGGCGGGCGGGCTCCAGACGGCGAGGTTGTTGGCGGCCATGAGGGCCCAGCCGGGAAGACCGAAGCGGTCCATTGCCGACAAGGTCGTGACGACCCCTTCGCCCACCAGCATGTTTTCGGCCGCAGGCGAGAGGCGAACGGCCGCGCCGGGGGGCACCTGACCCACGGTCTTGCGAGCCAGGCGCAGACCGGCAGCGAGCAGCCCGTTGGTCTCGAGATATGTCAGTTCGACCGCCGTCAGACGATCGTCGGCGTCGCTGATCCGGGCGATCAGAGCCGGACGCGAGCGCCCGCCGCTCCGATACACCGAGAGTGGCGCGGCCGGGTGCAGCCGAAGATTGGAGACCGCGTCCCCGGCCAGAACGGCGCGCCGCTGTAGATAGAGAGCGGCCGGACCGTGGGGTGTTCGCCCCGTCGTCGCGGTCCACAGACGCGACGCGGTCTCCACGCGAAAGCGCCGGTCCGGTCTCGGCGATGAGGACCGTCCGCGCCCGCCGCCGGTGAGCCGACCGGCGTCGTCGATGAAGCCTCGACCGCGAAGATCATCCCGGGCAGTGCGCCAGTCGGCGCCGCCGAATCCGTGGATGATGACGCGATCATCGGCCAGCATCAGAGAAACCGAACGATCCGCCGTGCTGTGACCGGGTGCGGGGATGCTGGCGCGTGAGCCCCCGGCGTAAAGGTCGCCGCCCAGGGCGGTGACGATGGCTTTCAGGGTCATGGCGGCCTCAGATCAGGCCGAGCTGTTTGAAGCTCGCCGTACCCTGGCGGCCGATGACGAGATGGTCGTGGACCTGCAGGCCGAAGACGCGCGCATCGTTGATCTGCCGCGTCATTTCGATGTCAGCGCGCGAAGGCGTCGGATCGCCGGACGGATGGTTGTGGACCAGAATGAGCGCGGAGGCCGAGACTTCGAGCGCGCGCCGGATAACTTCCCGGGGGTAGACCGGCGCGTGGTCAACGGTCCCTTCTGCGAGGAATTCGTCCCGGAGGAGGACGTTCTTTCGATCCAGGTAGAGGGCGCGGAACTGCTCCCGGGGTGCGTGGGCCAACGCTGAGCGCACATAGGCTATAAGGCATGACCAGGACGATACGACGGGACGTCGGCAAGCTTCCGACCGGGCCAGACGGACGCTCAACTGCTGCAGTAGTTTGAGGTCGGTGATCGTGGTCGCGTTCAGTGAAGCGGCCCGGGCGAGTTCCGGCGGGTCGGCAGCGACGACGGCTGCCACCGAGCCGAAGACCTTCAGCAAAGTCTCAACGACCCGGGGAATGTCACGCTGTGGCAAGGTGCGTGTCATCAGCAGGGAGAGTAGGGACGCGTCGTCCAACTCCGGCTGACGTGCTCCCGGTAGATCAAAAAGCGACGCCGAGAGACGATCGGAAGGCTGGGGCGTCGATGAGGGCAAGGGTCGCATCACGGGCTCCTGGACTGTTCCACCCCCGCTCGGGGCGGCCGCCTCCGCCCTTCCTTTTTCTCCGGTTCACTGTTGGCGAGGTACGCCGCGGGCGTCAGGTTGGCTCCTGAAATGGCTCCTCATGCTCGCCGGCCACGCCTCGTTTCTGGCCAGACGTCTCGAAGTGGCGGGACGCCGAGACCCTCGAAGTCCGCCCCATCTTTTTTCTGGTCACCCTCAGGAATGGCCTGATCTTCCTGTTTGCGATCCCGATCTTCGAGCTGCTCGAACATGCCCAGACGAGCGGCTGGATCCAGACGGTGTTCACACTGCCCTGAGCCAGGCGCCGCGAACTTGCTGGACCGCCTAAAACCAAAAAGCCGCTTGGCTGGTGGACGGGGCTTCGCACCAGAGTTGCTAAGCTCACCGCCAGGATCCGCGCCTGCTGACACGACAGGAAGGCCTCGAGCGGTCTCCTATCCCGGCTGCGCTCCGGCGGTTGCCGCCGAAAGAGCCCGGGCCTCGCTGCGGATGCGCACCCACATCATCGCTGCGTTGAGAAGGCTGAATATGATCGCATAGCCGACCAGTCCGAAGGCCAGCGGCAGGACCGCGATCGAGGGCGACCACGACATAGTTGGGATGGGAGACGAAGCGATAAGGCCCCCGAGTGACCAGCGGCGCGCCTGGCAAGGTGATGATCCGGGTCGTCCAGCGGGAACCGAGAGTGGCGATCACCCAGACCCGGCCTGCCTGGAGCAGAACGAAGACGGCGAGCAGGGCAAGGTTGACCGGCCTGTCCCACGCGAACGCCCACAGTCCCAGAAGCCAGGCCCCGTGCAGGAGGACGATGAAGACGTAGTGGTCCGCGCCCGTCTCGACGGCGCCCTGGGCGCGCAGACGGTGAGTGTTATACTCGGCCAGAACCAGTTCCCCGAGCCGCTGCGCGGTCACCAGGGCGAGGACGACGAAGGGCTGCATCCGCCGCCGCCCTCAGGGTCACGGTGCTGAGGGTGAAACCTGGCCCCAGGGCGGTCACGACCGACCGGTTCGGCAGGCCCTGTCGTCTCGCCCGGTCGAGGACGTAGAGGACCGTCGGCGCGGACATGTTGCCGTGGTCGGCCAGAACCTCCCGTTCGTGATCCAGACTGCCCTGATCGAGGGACAGGGATCCCTCCAGGGCGTCGATGACCTTCATTCCGCCCGGGTGACAGATGAAACGATCAACATCCTCAAGCTCCAGGCCCTGGCGTTCGAGCATCCCGACCATCGCCGGTCGGAGGTTTTCGCGGGCGAACGGAGGAATGGCGCGGTCGAAGATCACGCCCAGACCGGTCGGGCCGACGCGCCAGCCCATGACGTCCAGACTTCCGGGCCAGGTGTGTTCGCCCGCCGCCTCGATCGAGGCGAAGCCCGCCTCGCCGCCGCAGCGCACCACACAGGCGGCCGACCCGTCGCCGAACAGCGCCGTCGCAACAATGTCCGCCTTGGTCAGATCCTCCATCCGGAACGAAAGGGTGCAGAGCTCGACCACGACCACGAGGATCACGGCCCCCGGCGAGGCCTGGGCCAGCCTTCCCGCAAGGGCGAGGCCCGTCGCTCCGCCGGCGCAGCCGAGGCCGAAGACCGGGACCCGCGCTGCATCGGAGCGAAATCCCATCCGGGCCATGGCGCGGGCCTCAAGGCTGGGCGTGGCGATGCCCGTCGATGAGACCGTGATGACCACGTCGACATCGGAACCTTTCAGGCCTGCTTGATCGAGAGCCGCTTCCGCGGCTCTGGCGAACATGCCGACCGCGATGTCGAGATAGGCCTGGGTCCGTTCCGGCCAACTCCGTGGAGTGAGATACCAATCCAGGGGCATGGCCGATTGCCGCGTCCTGATCCCCGCAGTGTCGAACACGGGCAGCATCCGGTCCATTCCGGGAAACCGGTCTCTAAACAGCGCCTGAGCGACCCGGACCACGTCCGTCTGGGTCATGACATTCGGCGCGTTTGCGGTCGCGATGGAGAGAAGTTTGGCGGAAGCCGGCATCGAGGTTCGCTCCGGTCGGCATCGGTTGCGACCCGAACGCTAATCGCGCGAAAGCTTCAAGGTTCCAAAAAGGCTTACAGTACAGCTAGATAAGAACCGGCATCACTCGCAAAAGCACCCAGAAGCGGAAGCATAGCGTTCGAGGATGAAGCACGAAACAGCTCCCGAGATGGGCGGTCGGCGTGCCTCTCGACCAGTTCATTCTCGACCGCTATCTCGCCAGCGCCGGTCAGAATGAGACGTCGTCGGGTCTCAAACGCCGTAACCCGCAAGGTGGACCGGAGCGATGGCCACGGCCTCACGTCTCTTTTCACACCGTCGGTTTCGGTGTGAGGTTGGCTGAAAGCCTGGCGAGACGACGCGGCAGATCCCGTTCGATGGTTCTCTTCTGATAGGGACTAAGCTTGCGCCAGCCCGCTATCTCCGGGCGCGTTCGACCACAGCCTTCGCACTGACCCGAGCGGCCGTCGAAGGTGCAGATATCGATACAGGGCGTGCCGGTCATGAAGGAACTACCCGGCCAGGGCCATGACGGCCTGCCAGGTGAGAACCAGGCCGACGATGGCGATCAGCCCGCCTGAAAAATAGGGCGCTTTCCGCGCAAAAGCCGCGAAACCTCCCGACCAGCGCTTCTCCGCATGCCGCATCCCGATCGCCGCTGCGACACCGACGGTGACCATGGTCGCCGCCAATCCGATCGAAAAGCACAGGACGAGGGTCGCACCCAAGGCCACCTGCTTCAGCTGCAGGCAGAGCAGCAGGACGGTGATCGAGGCCGGGCACGGGATCAGGCCGCCTGTCAGGCCGAAGAGCATGATCTGCCAGGTGGTCACCTTGCGGTTGGCGAACCGTTTCTTGATGTCGTTGGCGTGGGCGCGTTCATGGGCGTCCTGGTGGCCGGGGTTTGAGACATCCAGGCCGCCGTGGTCATGACCATGCTCGTGATCGTGTTCGGCGAACTCGACGTCGAAGTCATGGGTGTGATTGCCGTGGCCCAGAACCAGCCGCGCCGTGAAGGCGTGGGGTTCGGGAATGACGTCAGCCGATTCGAGATAGCCGTCGCGTGTCTCGAAGTGGAATGTCTGGACGGAGCCGTCCGCGCGCGTGGTGGCGACCTTGATGTCGCCGGCCCTCGGGACAGGACCGTGATCGGGGGCAAACCGGAAGCGCGGCGGAATACCGTCCTCGAAGATACTCAGGCTGACGACGCCATGGCCCGTGTCGATCCAGCGCGTCTCGTCGTGGGTGTGGTCATGATCATGCTCGTTATGGACGGCGTTCTGCTCGCGCCATGTGGCCAACAGCATCCAGGCGGCGACACCGAGGATGATCACGGCCGAGGCCAGTTGGAACCAGCCCTCCGAGGCTTCGATGTCGAAGAACTGACCGAAGTAAAGACCGGTCAGGGCGATCGCCCAGACGATGGCCGTGTGCGACAAGGTCGCCGAAAGCCCGAGCAATACCGCCTGCCAGACCGTCCCGCGCACGGCGACGATGAAGGCCGCCATCATGGTCTTGGAATGCCCCGGCTCAAGACCGTGAAGCGCCCCGAGAAGGAGGGCCGAGGGAATGAACAGCCAGGCATGGGCCGAGCCCTGCGCGAGCAGGTCCGCAAACGGAGTCATCGGCGTCTCACAGGTATTTGGTGATGTCTTTGAACTCGGCCATGGCCTGCCGCGCCTCAGCCGGATCGCCCTCCGCCGCATGGGCGAGGCAATGGTCGATGTGATCGTGGATCAGGGCCTTCTTGGCCGCCGCCACGGCCTTCTCGATTGCGTGAAGCTGCTGGGCGAGGTCGAGGCAGGTGCGGCCGCCCTCGATCATGGCGATGGTTTTCCGCAGATGTCCCTCGGCGCGTTTGAGCCGATTGACGATCTCGGGATGGGATTTATGGACGACGTGGGCCATAGCAAGATGCTATCCCCCCGGAGGGGATAAGGCTAGCCCCCTGGCTCGACCCGCAGGATGATCTTCGATGTTTTCCCCGCTCCGACATGCCGGTTATCGGCACCTGTTTACGGCTCAGGTCGCGGCCCTGCTCGGCACGGGCATGGCGACGGTGGCGCTGGGTCTGCTGGCGCATGATCTGGCCGGGGCCAATGCCGGCGAAGTCTTGGGGATGGCCCTGGCCATCAAGATGATCGCCTATATCGGCGTCGCGCCCTTCGCGAGCGCCCTGGCGGCCAGGCTTCCCCGCAAGGCCCTGCTGGTCTCGCTGGATGTCGTCCGGGCCTGTGTCGCCGGCGCCTTGCCGTTCGTTGGCGAGGCCTGGGAGGTCTATGCCCTGATGACGGTGCTGTACGTCGCCTCGGCGGCCTTCACCCCGGCGTTCCAGGCGATGATCCCCGACCTGCTGCCTGACGAGGCGGAATACACCAAGGCCCTGTCGCTCTCGCGCCTCGCGGCCGATCTCGAGAGCGTGGCCAGTCCCGTGCTGGCGGCCGTGCTCCTCGCCTTCATGAGCTACAACAATCTGTTCGCCGGGACGTCCCTCGGCTTCGTTATCTCGGCCCTTTTCGTCGTCACGGCTGCACTGCCGGTACTGACGCAGACGGCTCAGAAACCCTTCATCCAGCGGCTCACGGGCGGGGTTCGCCTGTTCGCTTTGACGCCACGTCTGCGCGGTCTGATCGCCATCAGCATCGCCGAGGCCGCCGGCGGGGCCATGGTGTTCGTCAACACGGTCGTCCTGGTGCAGTCCCGCTTCGCCATGTCCGGCCAAGCCGCCGCCTGGGCGCTAGCGGCTTTCGGGGCGGGGTCGATGGCGGCGGCGATCGCCCTGCCTCGCCTGCTGGACCGGGTCGCAGACCGGACCGCCATGTTGTGGGGCGCCGCGATCATGACCCTGGTGCTGCTTGGGGGATCGGTGCTGGCGACCACCTATGTCGCCCTGCTCATCCTCTGGGCCGTCATGGGCGTCGGCTATTCGCTGACCCTCACACCGGCGGGTCGCGCCTTGCGTCGGTCTTCCAACGCACAGGATCGTCCGGCCCTGTTCGCGGCGCAGTTCGCCCTGTCCCACGCCGCCTGGCTGATCGCCTATCCGGTCGCCGGTCTGGTCAGCGCGGCTGCGGACCCCAGCGCGGCCTTTCTGGTGCTGGCCGCCCTGTGCGCGTTCGGAACGGTCCTAGGATTTGTAGTCTGGCCTGCGAACGACCCGACGGACCTGCCGCATCGGCATGACGCACCGGCCGAAGACGATCCGCATCTGGACGGTCAATCCGGAGAGGCGTTGCACAGCCATCCCTTCGTCATCGACGAGCGCCACCCGCGATGGCCGACGACGAAGGAGTGAGCCCAAGGCGGGAGACATCCGACCGTAAGCCTCAGTCGACGAAATCGACGCTCTCGTAGTCGCCCGAGGTTTGAAGCGTGATGGTGACACGCTCGCCGCTGCGGTTACGCCAGAACCAGCCGTGATGACCCGCGAAAGCGGCCGTTAGCACCCCCGTCTCGCGGGCGGAGGTTCCCTTGCTATAGCCGTGATAGGTGATCCCTTGGCCGTCACCATGGGTGTCATAGTTCACCGCCGGGCCACTGGTGGACCAGGTGAAGTTCGCCTTCGCGCCGTCCCCCATGGCCATTTTGATCTCGGCCCCCTCGTCAGGCTCAAGGGTCAGGGACGTGCGATGGCTGCGACCCGCCGATGCGCCATTGGTTGTCGTAGCTGCGGCTGCCGTCTGGGTCGTGACCGCTGGCGGGACGGCTTCGGTCTTGCCAGACCTGGCCGGCTCCTGAGTTGCGGTGTCTGGTGAGCCCACTGGTGCGGCTGCCGGCAAGGCAGGCGCGGTCCTCGTGGATGTAATGACCGCCGCCGTTGAGGCCGCTTCAGCCGCAGCTTCAACGGCGAGTTGGCGCTTGATCCGGCCCATCTCGGTCAGCCCGAAGACCGAGCCGATGCGGGTAGGATCGACGCCGTACTCGGCTGGAAGGACCACGGTGACCAGCAGGGCCGAGGCGATGACGACGGCGACGCCGGTAGACTTGAGCAGCTTGGCCGTCGACGGCAGTTCGGCGGGATCGGGTTGATTGAGATTTTGCATGGAAGGTCTCCCGTCAGGCGACGAAGAAGCCGACGAGCTGATAGCCCGTCAGGATGAAACCGAGGATCATGAGGATGACGTTGGCCAGATAGGCGTGGCGCCCGAAGCTGGCGGTCCGGCGCCAGAATCCCATGGCGATCAGGATGGCTCCGAGCGCCAGAAGCTGGCCGATCTCCACGCCGATGTTGAAGGCGATCAGGTTGACCAAGAGGCCGTCTGAAGACAGCTGGAAGTCCTGCAGTTTGGTCGCCAGACCCAGGCCGTGGAACAGACCGAACGCCAGGGTCGCGGCCCTGGCGTCCGGCTGGACACCGAACCAGCGTCGGTAGGCCCCCATGTTGTCGAGCGCCTTGTAGACGACGGACAGGCCGATGATGGCGTCGATCAGATAACTGGAGACGTTGACGTTCAGCATCACGCCCAGCAGCAGGGTCGTCGAATGCCCGACGGCGAACATGGTGACGTAGAGGCTGATATCCTTGAGGCGGTAGAGGTAGAAGATCACCCCGAACAGGAACAGCAGATGGTCGTAACCGGTGACCATGTGCTTGGCCCCCAGATAGACGAAGGGCCAGAAGACGATGCCGGACGTCTCCTGGATGTAGCCCTTGTCCCCTGCCGCCACCCCGTGCGCCAGGGTGGCGGTGAACAGGCCGTTGAGGAAGAGCACCAACAGGCCTGCGCTCAGCAGGCCGATGGGCGTTCGCAACCAGGCGGTCGCGCGCTGGAGACGCGGGTTCATGAAGTCCTCCGGGAGTATGCGAAGGGAAGCCGCTCACGCCACGACCGTCTGACGCCGTTCGGCGAAGACGGGCGGCCGTGGACGAGGCTGTAGAGGGCGGGGAGCACGAGCAGGGTCAGCAGGGTCGAGGAGATGATCCCGCCGATGACGACCGTGGCCAGCGGGCGCTGGACCTCGGCGCCGGCTCCGACGTTCAAGGCCATGGGCACGAAGCCGAGGCTGGCGACGAGCGCCGTCATCAGCACCGGGCGAAGACGGGTCAGCGCCCCCTCCCGGATTGCCTCGCCAAGAGGCTTCCCTTCGGCGATCAGGCTGCGGATGAAGGTGACCATGACGACACCGTTGAGCACGGCGACCCCGGACAGGGCGATGAATCCGACCCCCGCCGAGATCGACAGAGGCAGCCCACGCAGCATCAGGGCGGCCACCCCTCCGGTCAGGGCCAGAGGCACGCCGGAGAAAACGATGGCCGAGTCCTTGACCGAGCGGAACAAGGCGAACAGCAGGCCGAAGATCAGCAGCAACACCGCGGGAACCACGAGTTGCAATCGTTTGGCGGCCGAGATCAACTGCTCGAACGTTCCGCCATAGGTGACCCAATAGCCGGCCGGTATGGCGACCTCAGCATCGACCCGGTCCTGAACCTCGCGGATGAACGAACCCAGGTCGCGGTCGCGGACATTGGCCGTGGTCACGATGCGGCGTTTGCCGTTCTCTCGGCTGATCTGGTTCGGACCCTTTGTGAGTTCGATCGTGGCGACCTCATTCAGGGGCACGAACTGACGCGGCTGTCCTTCGCCCGCCGGGAGCGGGACCTGGAGACGACCGATGGCGTTGGTGTCGGCGCGCAGACGCTCGGGCAGGCGGACAACGACGTCGAAACGACGGTCACCCTCGAAGATTTGCCCGGCGGTCGTGCCGCCCATTGAGGTGGAGATAACCGACTGGACGTCTTCGATGCTCAGGCCAAGGCGCGCCATGGCGGGTCGGTTGGGTGTGATCTGGAGCACCGGCAGGCCGGTGATCTGTTCGGTCTGGGGATCGGCGGCCCCGTCCACCGAGGCCACGATGGCTTCGATCTCGGCGCCGAGGCGCAGCAGTTCGTCGAGATCGTCGCCATAGACCTTGATGGCGACGTCGGCCCGCACCCCGCTCAGCAGTTCGTTGAACCGCATCTGGATCGGCTGGGTGAACTCGTATTTGCTGCCGGGAATCTCATTCACGGCCTCTTCCATCTCGGCGACGAGGTCGCCGCGAGACTTGCGAGGGTTCGGCCAATCCTTCCTGTCCTTCAGCATGATGAAGGTGTCGGCGACCGAGGGCGGCACCGGATCGGTGGCGACCTCGGCGGTGCCGATCTTGGCCACGACCCGCTCCACCTCGGGGAAGCGGGCGATGCGGGCTTCCAACGCAGTCTGCATCTGCACGGCCTGGGTCAGGCTGGTGCCCGGGATGCGCAGGGCGTGCATGGCGATGTCGCCTTCGTCGAGATTGGGCACGAACTCCGAGCCCATCCGCGACGCCCCGAACCCGGCGAGCAGCACCAGCACGACCGCAATGCCGATCATCAGGCTGCGGGTCCTGAGCGCGAAGTCGAGCGCCGGCTGATAACCCACCCGGGCCCAGCGCATCAGGAAGCTGTCCTTCTCCTCGACCTTGCCGGTGACGAACATGGCGACGGCGGCGGGTACGAAGGTCAGGGACAGCAGGAGCGCTGCCGTCAGGGCGATGACGACGGTGATCGCCATCGGGTGGAAGGTCTTCCCCTCCACCCCGGTCAGGGCGAAGATGGGGACATAGACCAGGGTGATGATCATGACCCCGAATAGCGAGGGCCGGATTACCTCGCTGGAGGCGGTCGCCGCCAGATCGAACCGTTCCTCGCGGGTCAGGATACGACCCAGGCGATGCTGGGCCTCGCCGTAGCGCCTGAGGCAGTTCTCGACGATGATGACGGCGCCGTCCACGATCAGGCCGAAGTCGAGCGCGCCGAGGCTCATCAGATTGCCGGAGGTTCCGGTCCGCACCATGCCGGTGATGGTCATCAGCATGGTGACGGGAATGACCGCCGCCGTGATCAGGGCCGCGCGGATGTTGCCGAGCAGCAGGAACAGCACGACGATGACCAGCAGGGCGCCCTCGACGAGGTTCTTTTCGACGGTGTGGATGGCGCGTTCCACCAGTTCGGTGCGGTCGTAGACCGGCGTGGCGACGACACCGGGCGGCAGGGCCTTGGCGGCTTCCTGCAGGCTGGCGGCGGCGGCCTGGGCGACGATACGGCTGTTCTCGCCAGCCAGCATGAGAACCGTCGCAAGGACCGTCTCCTTGCCGTTCTCGGTCGCGGCGCCGGTGCGAAGTTCCTGGCCCATTCCGATGTCGGCGACGTCCAGGATGCGGATCGGAACGCCCCCACGCGTGGCGATCACGATGTTGCCCAGGTCTTCACTCGTCGAAGCCTGCCCCGGCACCCGGATCAGATACTGTTCGCCGAAGCGCTCGACATAGCCCGCGCCGACGTTGGCGTTGTTGTTGTCCAGCGCTTCGACCACCTCGGCCATGGTCACCCCGTAGGCCGCCAGCCGCTGCGGATCGGGTGTGACGTGATACTGACGCTCGTAGCCGCCGACGGTGTTGACCTCGGTGACACCGCGCGTGTTGCGAAGCTGGGGCCGGATGACCCAGTCCTGAAGCGTGCGCAGGTCTTCGGTCGTATAGGGCTGGCCGTCGGGACGTCGTGCACCCGGCTCGGCCTCGACCGTATACATGAAGATCTCCCCGAGGCCGGTGGCGATAGGGCCAAGTTCAGGGGTGACGCCGGGGGGAAGCTGACCGAGGGCGCTTTGGAGGCGCTCATTCACCAGTTGGCGTGCGAAATAGATGTCGGTGCCGTCGTCGAAGATGACGGTCACCTGGCTCAACCCGTATCGCGAAACCGAGCGGGTGTATTGAAGGCCCGGAACGCCTGCGACGGCGGTCTCGACGGGGAAGGTGATGCGCTGTTCGGCCTCCAGCGGCGAATAGCCGGGGGCTTCGGTGTTGATCTGAATCTGGACGTTGGTGATGTCCGGAGTGGCGTCGATCGGCAGGCGCTGGAAGCTCCAGACGCCGATGGCGCAGGCCAGGAGGACGAGCCCCATGACCGCCCATCGGAAGCGGATCGACAGGGCGATGATGCGTGCAAGCATGGTTCTCGCGCCCCCTAGTGATCATGGCTCGCGCCGGACTTTTCGATGTCCGCGCGAATGAGGAAGGCGCCGTCCACGACGTATTCGGTTCGGGGTTCGAGCCCGCCAAGCACCTCGGTCCACTCGTCGGTCCTTCGGCCCAGTTCGAGCATCCGCACCTCATAGGTGTTGCCGACCTTGGCGTAGACGACCTGGAAATCGCGGAACGGCTGGATGGCCTTGGTCTGGTAGGCGAGAGGCACTGCACCCTCACCGACCTGAACGGTGCCCTGTACTCCCAGGCCCGGCCGCCAGACGCCGCCCTGATAGGCCAGTTCGACATGGGCGATCAGGGTCTGGCTCATCGGATCAGAGCCGGGCAGGATGGTTTCGATGACGCCATTGAAACGGTGGTCACCTGCCAGACTGGTGACCTCGACCCGCTGGCCCCGGCGGACACGTTCTGCATCGCGCGGATAGAGGGCGAACTCGGCATGGAGGCGGGTTGGGTCGCCGATCACCAGCATCGGCTCGCCGCCCGCGCCGGTGATGGCCCCGGCGTTGACGTTCTTGGCCATGATGACGCCGGAGATCGGCGCGGTGACGGAATAGGTCTGGAGGCTCTCGCTGGACTCGACCCGCGCCACAACCTGGCCTCGCGATACGCGCTGGCCCAGTTCGACGTTCAACGCCATCACCCGACCCGGATAGCGGGCGAAGACATCGCTCTGGCCCTCAGGCGTGATCTCGACCCGACCGCTCAACGGCAGAGACTCGCCCAGGACTGCGGAACCGGCGCGCTGCGTGGTGACGCCACCGGCGCGGGCGGCGTCGGCTGAGATGACGGTGCGACCCTCATAGGACTGGTAGGCCCAGGTCGATCGCTTGCCGTTCTGGGTCGCCGCGACCGCCACGTCGAAGGAGTGCGGCTCGGAGACGACACCGGGGCTGGCGAGATAGTCCTCGGTCGGGATGAAGGTGAACCGATCGACCTTCGGCCCGAGACGGGTCAGGGCCATGGTCGCCTGGACCTGACGTGGATCGAGCGGCTTGTCCTTCAGATAGGGATAGAGCCGGAACAGGGGCTCTGGTCCTTCCTCGAAGATGGTGATCTCAAGGGCGAAGTCTCCGTCGCGGAGCATCCGGCCTCGGTGAGGGCCACGCTCATAGTCGGCGGCGGCAGCCTCGCCGTTTTCGCCTGCCTTTTCGGCGGGCTTGTCTCCGCAAGCGGCGGCGGCGAAGGCGAGGACGATCGCGGACGCAACGAGCCAGCGCCGCGAAGGTGTCAGGCGGATCATGGTTGAGTCTCCAGGGCGAGGATCAGGTCGCCGTGCGCGCCGGTCAGTCTGTCGAGGCGGGCGCGATCGATATGGAATTGCTTGAGCACCGCGACGCGGCGGGCGCGGGTCTGCAGCAGGGCGGTCTGGGCGGAGATGACGTCGTTGTAGGTGAAGCCGCCCCTGTTGAAGCCGTCGCGCACCAGAACGACGGCGCGCTCGGCCTGGGGAAGGGTTTCCTGCCCGATCCTGCGAGCTTCGCTGGCTCGGGCCATGACCTGAACCTGCAGGCGCGCGATCTCACGTTCACGGTCGATGCGGGCGGCGGCGAGATCACCCTCGGCGGCCAGCCCCTCCGCTCGGGCGCGGTCGATGGCCCCGAGGTTCTGGTCGTAGCGACCAAGGGGAATCGACGCGCCGACGACAAAGCCGAGGTCGTTGCCGTCCCCGAAGTGACGGACGCCGGCGCTGACCGTGGCGTCCGACCGGGCGCGGGCCGTCTCCACCGCCACCCGGGCGACGGCGATGTCGCGCTGTGCGACGAAGATGTCCAGGTCCGCCTGGGCGACCCCATCCGTGACGTCGAGCGCCGACCGGGTGTCGGCGAAGGTCTCGGCGCCAAGGGTGAAGTCCGATGACCCATCCCAGAACCGGGCCAGCGAAATGTTGGCGACCCGGACGGTAATCCCGGCCTGATCGAAGTCGATCTGGGCCTGAGCCAGTTCGGCCTCGGCGCGCGCCCCGGCGAACAGAGGATCGCGCGCCATGTCCACGCGGCGACCGACCTCGGTCTGGAACCGTTCGGCGAGGTCAAGGCGCTCGCGGGCGATCTCCAACTCGGCCTGAGCCGCCAGAGCTTCCGCCCAGGCGCGCTGCACCTGTTCGAGCCGGTCCAACTGGCGAATGCGCGCGGTGGCGTCGACCAGCAGCCCTTCGGCTTCGGCGAGAGAGACACGGGCGGACCTGTCACCGCCCCGCTCGAACCGTTGCTCGACTGTGAGCGTGGTCTCGGTCCGACGGAACAGGTCGCCTCCGCCGATGGTCGGAAAGTTCTCGACCATCACCCCAAGCGTGGGGTTGGGACGAACGTCCGCCTGACGCACGGCTGCCCGCGACGCCTGTCGCCGGGCCTGGGTCGGTGCCAGTGAGGGATCGACCAGGGCGGCTCGACGCAGCGCCTCGTCCAGCGACAGTACAGGCGCGGTGGACGTGGCCGCCGCATCCTGTGCGACAGCAAGGGTCGGCGGCAGCGAGGCCGCCAGAATGAGCGCGAGGGCCGACACGGCCGTCAGTCGCGCCCACGGCCCGGCAATGCCGGACGATGGGGTCTTCAAGGGATTCTCTCCGGGAAACGGGGGTGCACGCGCGACCGATTGGCCGCGTCGGATCAGATGATCGTGCGCGTCCGTCTGGGAGGGTATTCAGGCCCGTCGCCGTCGTGGGCCGGACGTGCGCCATCGCCCGCCGGCTGGATCAGCACGGCGTTCATGGCGACGAGGGGGCTCAGATCGCGGTTGAGGATCGGGATGGCGGTGTGGCTGTCGCCGCTCGTATGGTGGTGATGGCTTGCTGGACGCCCGGCCTCGCCCTCGTCTTCGCCGTCTTCGGCTTGATCCAGTGGATCCTCGGCCGGCGCGTCGGGGGCGATATGGACGTGCAGCGAGCCATGATCGACGTCCGCGATCTCTGCGTGATCACCGTGGCCGATCGCGACTGCCGGCCAATCCGACGCATGGGCAATCTGGTGCCGCCCTTCCTGAACCCCATGCAGACTCAACGTCGCCACGAGGGCGGCGCACAGGCTGACGCAAATGGTGCGAAACAGGCGAGACAAAATTGAACGGCTCCTTCATCCGCCATAGTGCGACCCGATCCCAATGGCAACGGTCGAGGTTGCCGCATCACGATATGGCTAGGATTCGTCCTTCAGGTGGATACGTGATGGCGGAGGTCGGGAGCTCCGTTGACGGCTGCGACGATGCGAACATTGATCGATCCGCCAGTCGTGGTAAGGGGCGGCATGGGAGTGACTCACTATCATTCTCAAAATGTTTTCTTGGTGGGCTGCGGGTCGCTGCGGCGCCAGTGCGGCGCCGACCGGTCGGGATTGACCGACGCCGAGGCAGTACCCACGTCTCGTGGCCCGGGGTCAGGCCGGCGCTGCGGGCCGGGCTCGCCGGCTTTCGAACCGGCGTCGGATCCAGGTTCGCCCAGGTTTCTCAACGAGCAGATGCAGGGCCGCCGCGATCAGCGCCGTGACGACGAACAACCCTGCCAGTTCGACTGGCGTGATGCGGAAGGCGCTGTCGATGCCGCGCAGTTCGGCGACCACGCCCTTGAAGGCGACGAGGACGGGCATGTGCACGAGATAGAGGGCGAAGGAGGCTTCACCGGCGAAAACCAGCGCAGGGGCGGCGAGAGGCCCCTCGCAGTCCGCGCGTGCGAGCAGGGACCAGGTCAGGATAACGGGGGCTGAGAGGGCGACGATGATCCGGTCGTCCAACGACAGCTGCATAGCGCCGAGCAACACGAGGGTAGCAGCCAGGGCGGCGGCGATGGCGACGGGCCGGCTCCAGCGCCAGCGATGGCCCAAGCCGTAGAGCGCCATGCCGATGAGAAAGGCCGGCGCTATGCGCAAGATGCCCATGTCGTCCTCGGCCCGAGGCAGAACCTTGCCGAAGGTTGAGACGTAGGCCGCGTCGATGACAACATAGCTGACGATGCCCAAGCCGAGCAGGAACCAAGGACGATGTCTCATCCGGATGGAGAGAAGGGCGTAGGCCGGGAACAGCAGATAGGCGAACCATTCCGCCGAGAGCGACCAGGACGGGCCGCTCCAATTGTATCCGATTTCGCTTGGAAACCACGCCTGTACCAGGAACAGGGTCTTGAAGAAGCCCTCTGTCGTGTAGGTCGAGAGATCGAACGGAACGCCAGAGATTGAAGCTCCGAGCACCATGATCAGAACACCGCCTAAAATCGCCAGATGGAGGGGATAGAGCCGAGCCAAGCGGGCCACGAGGAAGCGCCTGTAGCTGAACGTTCCTGCGG
>NZ_JAUSOE010000097.1 GCF_030656255.1 Brevundimonas sp.
GGGGTTAGGCGATAAGACCGCCACCGCTCGGCGCCCCGAGCTTGCAGGCCAACCTTCCGCGCGGGGCGTCAAACCTTCGTCGAAACGGTACTTCTAAATCAAAACTCCGGGCGAAGGCCCGGCGCCCCGCCCAGCCCTCCATAAACTTCGCAGCGAAAGCGCGAGGACGATCAGTCGCGTCCGGTCTTTCTCAACAGCCTGTCCCGCGCCGCATTGACCCGCGTCGCCAGGCCCTCGGTTCCGCCCTGGTCAGGGTGGGCGCGGCCCATGGCCTTTTTCCAGGCCGCGCGGATTTCGGCCTCGGTCGCGCCGGGACGCACGCCCAGAACGGCGCGGGCGTCGGCTTCGCTGATCGGCTCGGATCGGACCACGGGCCGGATGCGCGACGACCAGGCCAGATACAGCCCCGCCGCCGCCAGCACGGCCGCCCACAGCCAGGCGCCGCGAAACGCCGCCAGCGCGCCCCCGGCCAGCAGCACCGATCCCAGCAGGGTCGCGGTCACGCGCCAATGGGCCCGGCCGCGCCGCTCGGTTTGGCGGCCCAGCCGCACCAAGGCCCAGACGGCGATCGCCGCCAGGGCCGCCCAGATCAGGCCCATACGCTCAGATCGCCTTTCAGGCGGCCACGTCCAGAGGGGCCAGGGCCTGTTCCAGACCCATGGCCTTCATCAGGTTGCGCAATTCCTGGCGCGCCGCGACATGGGCCAGGGACACGGCCACCGGCCGGATGTCGTTCGACAGGTCGGCGACCGTCAGACCGAACGGGAAGAGTTCGCGATAGATGACCCGGTCGCGCAGGCCCGGTCCGACGCGGAAACCGACCCGTTTGGCCAGTTTGTTCATCCGCTCTTCCAGGCGTTTGCGGTTGCGCGCCTCGGCCACGGCCAGGCGGTTGGTCACGACCAGCCAGTCGATGGTCGCATTCCGGCCCTGGCTGATCGCCCGGACCTTGCGCGCCTCCCAGACGCTCTCGGAATAGATCGAGGGTTTCAGCAGGTCCAGCGTCACCGGATCCACTTCGCCCAGCAGGTCGAAATCGACGAAACTGTCGTTCATCGGCGTGACGATCTGGTCGGCCCGCGCGTGCGCCGCGTTGGACACGGCGGTGTCGCCGCCGGGGGTGTCGATCAGGATGGCGTCCACGCCGGCCGCCACGGCCTCGTCGAAGGCGCGTTCGAAGGCGGCGATCTGCTCGCCCACCCCGCCCTTGGCCAGGGCCTTGCCGTCGCCCATGTCGGGCATGAAGGGCTGCGGCAGGCTCTGATTGTTCGCCGCCAGCCAGGCCAGACGATTGGTGAAGAACCGCTGCATCGACCGCTGGCGCAGGTCCAGGTCGATGATCGCGACGGTGCGCCCCGCATGCAGCAGGCCGGTGACGATATGGATCGCCAGGGTGGACTTGCCGGCCCCGCCCTTCTCGTTGCCGAGGACGATCACGTGAGGCTGCGTCATGGAGGAAACCCTCTGTGGCGACCGACGCGACTCAACACTGCGCGGCCTTCGGACGAGGCAGAGTCGGCGCACCGGCCGCAAACGTCAACGAGGCGTTAACGCGTAACTGTGGACTTCAGCCCGAAGTTCAGCCGGCGCGGCGGCACCAGGGGTCGGCCACCTGGGCGGCGGCGCACAGGGCGGACGCGGCCTCGACCGGAATCGGCCCGACCTTCAGCCGCGTCAGGCTTCGGCCGTTGACCTCGACGCCCTCGAACACCGGCGACAGGTTGGACAGGCTGGCGCGGGTCTTCAGCTGCGTCCAGGCGGCCTGCGCCCCGGCTCGGCTGGAATAGGCGCCCAGCTGAACCATGCGGCCTTCGACGGGCGGCGCCGTGTCAGCGACAGCGTGGCGCAACATCGGGGCTTCGGTGCGCGCGACGGCCTGTTCGACCATGGCCTTGGCCACGACCGGCGCAGCGGCGCGCAGGGCGGGCTCGACCGCCGGCTCGGCCATCCGCGCCACGGCGCCGCGCAGGCCGTCGTCGCTCTTGTCTTCGGCAAACGCCAGGGAGCCGCCCCGGCTCAGAACGTCCCGCGCATCCCACATCTCATGCGGGGTCAGCACGGCCACATGGGCGGGCGAAAATTTGGCGGGGCGCAAACCCTGGGCCTGGGCCGACGGACGCGGCCCCTCATCGGCACGGACAGCCTGGGGGTCCAATGGGATATCAATGGCGGCGACACGCTCAGCCATCGCCTGGAAACCCTGACGGTCGCCCTCGACCGCCCCACAGCCTGTCAGGACGAAGGTGAGCGCGATCAGAACTGGACGGGTCGCTGGTGCTGGCGTCATAAGCACCTCCCTAGCCGCCAGGGCTTGAGTTCTGGTGCATCAACACGCTTAAGCCGAAAGGTTAACCGCTTCACCATGACCGAGCCTGCGTCCCTCCCCGTCGTCCGCACCGTGGCGGATCTGCGCGCCGTGGTGCGCGACTGGAAAAGACAAGGCCTGACCGTCGGCATGGTTCCGACCATGGGCGCCCTGCACGAAGGCCATCTGACCCTGGTGCGCGAGGCCGGCCGCCGCGCCGACCGCGTCGTGGCCTCCAACTTCGTCAATCCGACCCAGTTCGCCGCCCACGAGGATCTGGGCCGCTATCCCCGCCGTCAGGAGGAAGACGCCCGGCTGCTGGCCGGCGCCGGCTGCCACCTGATGTTCGCCCCGTCCGCCGAGGACATGTACCCGGAAGGCTTCGCCACCAGCCTGGTCATGACCGGCCCGGCCCTGGGGCTAGAAGGCGACTTCCGGCCCCAGATGTTCGGCGGGGTCGCCCTGGTCGTGACCAAGCTGTTCAACCAGGCCCAGCCCGATCTCGCGGTGTTCGGCGAGAAGGACTATCAGCAGCTGCTGGTGATCCGCCGCTTCGTCCGCGACCTGGACCTGCCGGTCGAGATCATCGGCGCTCCGACCCAGCGCGATGAGACCGGCCTGGCCCTGTCTTCACGCAACGATTATCTGTCCGAAGCCGAATTGGCCGTCGCCCGCCGCTTGAACGTGGTCCTGACCGAGGCCGCCGCCGGCGCCAGCGCGGGCCGCCCCCTGCCCGGCGTCGAACGGGAAGCCTATTCGGCGATCCTCAAGGCGGGTTTCGAACGGATCGACTATGTCGCCGTTCGCCATGCCGAGGATCTGTCGCCGTTCCGCGACGGCGTCGTCGACGCCCCGGCCCGCATCCTGGCCGCCGCCTGGCTGGGCAAGACCCGGCTGATCGACAACCGGGCCGTCTGAGTTCGAAGCAAAAAAAGAACCCGACGCGAGCGCCGGGTTGAAAAAGGTTCGGTGATGGTGCGTCCCAAAAAGGGACAGGTCCTTCATTCGATGCTTCGGTTAACAACGTCCTAAGAACGACGCTCTAGGAACCGCGATCCGGAAGCCAGACCGTCTGGCGGCCGCTGGGTCCCGTCGGCCAGGTCAGTCGCCAGCCTGCGCCGGCCCGCGCCGGGGTGAAGTCCGACTGGGCGCCCAATCCGGGAAAGGCGAACCGCGTCCCGCCGACGTCGATCGTGGCGGGACCGCCGCCCGGCGCTGTGGCCCGCCAGCGCCCGCCGGGTCCGCTCATGACATCCGCGCGTTCCCCGTCGATTAGAACGACAGGGCGCGCGCCGTTTGATCGACCGGACACGATAACCGCCGATCCGTCGGAATCGACCGCATCCAGCGCGCCTTGACCATCCAGCCGCACCGTCGGCTCGCCGGCCGCGACCAGCACGATCGGGCCGGCCCCGCCCCTGATGAGCACCAAAGTCTCGGGAGACGGCGCAGCGTCCTCTCCGACCTGAACCTCGGGCGTCAGCCGGATGTCGCCGGGTGCGGCCGGAACGCGCAGCTCGAATCGTCCCGTGGCGTCGGCGCCGACCGCCACCGCCGCCCCGTCGGCGCCGCGCAGCACCACGCGGGCGTCCGGCCCGGCCCGGCCCTGAACCAGGATCGTGGCGCCGTCGCGCCTGGCGGTCTGAACATGCGGAGGCTGCACCCAGGGCGAGGCCGCCTGGGCGTCCGCCGGACGCGCCGCGCCCTCGCCGTCTCGCGAACAGGCCGACAGGACCGTGACCATAGTCACGGATACGGCGGCCATGACGATGATCCGACGTTTCATCCTGCGTCCCGACGATATAAGGCTTGCGGCCAAGCGACCGGGGAATCTGTTACCCCGACCGCCGCCGGTTTGGCCATGGGCCGACCCCGCATTCGTTCAGTTCGAGGCTCCATGTCCCTGCCCCCCGTTTCGATCCAGCCTTTCGACGGCCCATCCGTCTGCCTGTTCTGCGGCTCTTCCGACCGCGCCGATCCCGCCTATACCGAGGCCGCCCGCGCCTTCGGCAAGGCCACCGCCGAGGCGGGCTGGCGCTTGGTCTACGGTGGCGGCGGCGTGGGCCTGATGGGCGCCTCGGCGCGCGGGGCCCATGACGCCGGCGGCCGCGTCGTCGGCATCATGCCGGCCTTCCTGCGCAGCCGCGAACGCCTGTTCGACGAGGTCGAGACCGTCGTCGTGACCTCGATGCACGAGCGCAAACAGCTCATGTATGACGAATCCGACGCCTTCGTCGTCGCCCCCGGCGGCATCGGCACCCTGGAGGAAGTGGTCGAACTGCTGTCGTGGAAGCGGCTGGACCTGCATCAGAAGCCGGTCGTCTTCCTGAACCTGAACGGCTTCTGGGAAGGCTTCTTCGCCCTGATGCGTCACAGCGTCGAAGAGGGCATGACCCCCGCCTCCTTCCTTGACGCCTGGACCGTGGCGGACTCGGTGGAAGAGGCCATGGTGCTGATTCAGGGCGACGCCGATGCAACCCTGCAGAAATATGATCGCCGATAGGTGATCGCCGCTAACAAATAATCGCGGATCGCCTTGACAGTTTTTATCGAAAACTGACATTGGCGCGACGGCACGACGCCGTTCGTCAAATCCGGAGACTTCATCATGCGCGTCCTGCTTGTCGCCGCCGCACTCTTCGTCGCCGCTCCTGCGATCGCCGACACCCCCGCCGCCACCCGTCTGACCCTGGCCGATGCGGCCAAGGCCCCGGCTCGCGCCACCATCATCGACGGCGCCCGCTGGTCCTGCGAAGGCGCGACCTGCACCGCCGCGGGCGGCACGGAACAGCCGGCCACGCGCGCTTGCCGCCGCGTGGTGCAGAAGTTCGGCCCCGTGACCGCCTTCGCCTACAAGGGAACCGAACTGAGCGCCGAAGAACTGGCGGTCTGCAACGCCTGATCCAGGCCGAGGCGGCTTAGGCCGCCTCGCCTTTCAGACGCCGCTGGATGGTTTCGCGACCGATCAGCGGCGCCATGGCCGCCATGTCCGGCCCGTGCGCCTGTCCGGTCAACGCCAGACGCAGCGGCATGAACAGCGCCTTGCCTTTGGCCCCCGTCTCCGCCTTGACGGCGTTGGTCCAGGCGGACCAGGCGGTCTCGTCGATCACTTCAGGCAGCAGGGCTGCGGCGGCGTCGATGAAGGCGGCGTCCTCGATCACCGGCTGGATCGGGCCGCGTACGACCTTCGCCATTTCAACGACATCGGCGAACTTGTTCAGGTTGCCGCGCACGACCGTCCAGAAGACCTCGCCTAGGTCGGCGTCCAGCGCCTGCAGCCGCGGCTGGGCCGTCGCATAATCCATGACGTGCAGCGCCTGGGCGTTCAGCCGGTCTAGGTCCGCCGTGTCATAGCGCGCCGGTGAACGGCCCATCTTGGTGAAGGCGAAGCTGGCGCCCAGGGCCTGAACCGACTCGCCCACTTCCAGCGGATCCGAGGTGCCGATCCGGCCCAGATGGCTGGTGATGGCGATGGGTTCATAGCCCTGGTCGCGCATGTCACTGATCGACAGCGAACCCAGACGTTTCGACAGGGCGGCGCCGTCGGCGCCGACCAGCAGCGGCATATGGGCGAAGCCCGGAACGGTCGCGCCCAGCGCCTCAAAGATTTCGATCTGCGCGCCGGTGTTGGTGACGTGGTCCTCGCCGCGGATGATGTGGCTGATGGCCATATCGATGTCGTCGACCACGGACGGCAGAGTGTAGAGGAACAACCCGTCCTCACGGATCAGGACGGGGTCGGACATGGAGGCCGTGTCGACCTCGGCATGGCCGCGCGCCAGATCTTCCCAGGCGACGCGCTTGCCTTCCAGCTTGAAGCGCCAGTGCGGACGGCGCCCCTCGGCCTCGTAAGCGGCCTTCTGGTCTTCGGTCAGTTCCAGCGCGGCGCGGTCGTAGATCGGCGGCAGGCCCCGCGACAGCTGCACCTTGCGACGGCGGTCCAGTTCGTCGGCGGTCTCATAGGCGGGATACAGCCGGCCCGACGACTTCAGCTTGGCGGCGGCCTCTTCATAGCGGTCAAACCGCTTGGACTGGTTGTAGCGCTCGTCCCAGGTCAGACCCAGCCAGGCCAGGTCGTCCTCGATCCCCTGTTCGAACTCGGGCGTGGAACGCGCCAGATCGGTGTCGTCGATCCGCAGCACGAACGAACCGCCCTGCCCCTTGGCGAACAGCCAGTTCACCAGGGCGGTGCGGACATTGCCGACGTGCAGCTTACCCGTGGGGGACGGGGCGAAACGGACCTTGACGGACATAGGAGAGCGACCTTGAAAGCGAGGCGGCTAGGTCGCGCCGCAACCCGGCGAAGTCAAGGCGCGGGTTGGATCGAAACATCCGTCATGATAGACTTATCGCCGTCATGAACGCTCCAGTGCAGATCAGGAAGCCCGAAGTCGCCGAGCGACTTCGCACCCTCGCGCGACGCGAGGGTCGATCCATCACGGACCTGGTCGATGAAATGGCGCGCGAGCGGGAAGAGCGCACGGATAAGGCGCGACAGGCGGAAATCGACCGAAAGATTGCGGCGGTGAACGAGATCGTGCGGGAGTTCAACGCCTTGCCGATATTAGGGCCGCTTCTGACCGACGACGACATCTACGATGAAGATGGGCTTCCTAAGTGACCACGGCTGTCGATGCTTCCGCCATCGTCGCCATCCTTCTGGACGAACCTGAGAAGCAGGCATTCATCGAGCGTATCCTCGCCGACAAATGCGAAATCTCCCCAGTCGGCTACTGGGAAGCTGCAGTTCGGGTCAGGCGCCTCCATGGCGAAGAAGGCATGAAACGGCTTGATCGCTTGATATTGGAACTGGACATTCGGATCGCTCCGGCTGTCGCAGAGACCGCGCAGCTAGCCACCGACGCGGAACACAGTTACGGCAAGCGCACTCCGGCCAGGCTGAACCTGGGCGATTGTTTCGCCTATGCCCTGGCGAAAGAACGCAACCTACCCCTGCTCTATAAGGGCGGCGACTTCATTCACACCGACATCGAACCGGCGCTGAAGGCCTGATCAGTCGTCGCGGTGGACGCGTTCGCGGCGTTCGTGGCGTTCCTGAGCCTCGACCGACAGGGTCGCCGTCGGACGGGCTTCGAGACGTCCCAGGCCGATCGGTTCGCCGGTGTCCTCGCAATAGCCGTAAGACCCGTCCTCGATCCGACGCAGGGCGTCATCGATCTTGGAGATCAGCTTGCGTTGACGATCACGGGTGCGCAACTCAAGCGCGCGATCCGATTCAGACGAGGCCCGATCCACCAGATCGGGGTGATTCTCGGTCTCGGCCTTCAGATTGACCACCGTGCCCTTGGATTCTCGAAGGATGTCGTCCTTCCAGTCCAGAAGCTTCTTCTTGAAATAGGCAAGCTGCCGTTCACTCATGAACGGCTCGTCGTCAGACGGCCGATACGGACCGGTTTCGTCGGACACAACGGACGCCAAAGCGTTCATCGCACTCACGCTCTCTAAGCACGCCCCCCTGTGGCGTATGGGCCGTATAGTGAGGTCCGTGAGTCCCGGCAACGGCGTTCGCGATTCCGTGATCATGATTAGACGAAGCGTTGAGCCGCGTGACATTTGGCGCGCAGTTTCAGCGCTCCGTTTTGAAATACTGAAGCTTTCAGCTTTCGGAACCACGGCGGCGCATCTCCGCCTTGGCCAGTTCCACCGACGCTCTCAGATCAATCTGGTCCAGCAGGTCGTTCAGTCCTGCATCGCCGTCATCGGGCCGATCCTCGCGCAACGTCCGGGAGAGTTGCTGCAGCACGGCCTCGTCCGGTTCGCCGGACAACAGGGCCATCTTCATCTCGTCCAGCCGGTCCAGCAGACCTGCGCCTCGTTTCACCGCGCGACGTCGCTTCTCCAGCGGTCCCTCGATCCCCTGAAGCGCCATCAAGGCCGAGACGTCATTGACCCCCGATGTCGCCGCACTGGCGGAGGCGGCGGACGGCGCGGCGGTGGCGCCGGTCTGGCCCAGCGAAAATCCGGCGCTGGAGCGCGCAGGCTTGCCGCCCGTCGGCGCGCTGGGTCCCGTAGTCCCTGTGACCTTCATCGGCGGAGGCTCCGTCTCATGAGGCCACCCTTTGGCGAACGGAATGACCTTTTGGTTAACGCCCAGGCAAAAACTGCCGCCAACTCAACTGTCGCCACAGCATTAATCTCGATTTTTCAATAATTTGGGCCACGGCACGATCTTCGCATCATGATGAATGAAACGCCTTTGGGACGTCCGACCGATGCAGAATCTGCTTGCCCGCCTTGTCGCGCCTCTCACCGCCTTTGCGGCGCTGGGCCTCGTCGCGTCTCCAGCTCTGGCCCAGTCACGAATCAAGGATATCGCCGCCGTCGAAGGCGTTCGCGGCAACCAGCTGGTCGGATACGGCATGGTCATGGGGCTGAACGGAACCGGCGACTCGCTGCGCAACTGCCCCTTCACCCGGCAATCGCTGGAAGGCATGACCGAGCGTCTCGGGGTCAATATCCGCGGCGCTAACGCCAACACCAAGAATATGGCCGCCGTCATGGTCTCGGCCGAACTGCCGGCCTTCGCCACGCCCGGCTCGCGCATCGACGTCAACGTCTCATCCATGTGCGACGCCAAGAGCCTGCTGGGCGGGGCGCTGGTCGTCACCAGCCTGCAAGGGGCCGACGGCCAGGTCTATGCGGTCGCCCAGGGTTCGGTTCAGACCGGCGCCGTTTCGGCCTCGGGAGGCTCAGGCTCGTCGGTGACGCGCGGCGTGCCGACCGCCGGCCGCATCGCCTCGGGGGCCTCGGTCGAGCGCGAGACCGGGTTCGAGATGACCAATATGAACGAGGTGCGTCTGAACCTGCGCAACCCCGACTTCACGACGGCCCAACGCGTCGCCGCCGTGGTCAACGCAGCCTATCCCGGCACGGCCCTGGCCGAGAACGGCACGGTCGTCACTCTGCGGGCGCCCGGCCAACTGGGCATGGCGGGCTTCATCAGCCGCGTGGAGAACCTGGCGGTCACGGTCGATTCGCCGGCCAAGGTGATCATCGACGAGGTCAACGGCGTCATCGTCATGGGCGATGCGGTGCGTATCTCGCGCGTCGCCATCGCCCAGGGCAATCTGACCATATCGGTCGATGAACAGCTGTCCGTGAGTCAGCCCGCCCCCTTCAGCCAGGGCCAGACCGCCGTCATCCCCGACACCCAGGTCAGCGTCGAAGAAGATCTGGGCACCCAGATGCGGATCGTCGGCGGCGGAACCAGCCTGTCTACCCTGGTCAACGGTCTGAACGCCCTGGGCGTCAGCCCGCGTGACATGATCAGCATCCTTCAGGCCATCAAGGCGTCGGGCGCCCTGCAGGCCGACATCGAGGTGATGTGACCATGACCGACCTGTCTGTCCCCACCGACCTGATCCGCCCCGTGCAGGGTCTGGCTACGGGCGTCGCCGACGCGACCAAGACCAAGATCAAGGAAACCGCCGAGGCCTTCGAAGCCTCCTTCCTGTCGCAGATGCTGAAGCCGATGTTCGAAGGCCTGTCGACCGACGGCCTGTTCGGCGGGGGTCAGGCCGAGGCGACATGGCGCAGCTTTCTGCTGGACGAGATGGCCAAGAAGACCGTCGCCGCAGGCGGCATCGGCCTGGCCGGACCCGTTATGAACGAAATGCTGAAGATGCAGGAGGGCGCGCAATGAACGACGCCGAACTCGCCACCGCCCGCGTCCGCCAACTGCTCGACCTGACGCGCCGCCTGACGGATCGCCTGGCCGCCGAAACGCGAGCCTTCGAAGAAGGCCGCCCCCAGGACGTCGCCGCCAGCCTGGCCGAGACCCAGGAGATGGCCAATCTCTATCGCCGCGACTCCGGCCATGTGAAGGCCAATCCCGCCTTGCTCAGCGGCGGCCTGGCGACGGATCGGATGGCGTTGATCGAGGCTACCCGCGCCTTTGACGCCGTCCTGTCCCGCCACGCCAGCGCAGTCGAGGCGGCGCGCAAGATTTCCGAAGGCCTGGTGCGCGCGATCGCTCATGAGGTCGCCGCAGCCCGCACGCCCGCCTCGGCCTATGCCGCCGACGGCCGCGCTGCACAGGGCGACGGCCGCGCCGTCGCCTTCAACCGCAAGGCCTAGATTCGGCGCATTTCGACAACCCCGGCTGTTGTCGCCGTTGCCGATTTTTTAAGCGCCGCCGTGCATGCTGTCTGCATGTCGATGACTGCTCGTCTTCTGGGTCTGGCCTTTGCATCTGCGGATGCGCTCGTCGAGATCGACGCCAAGGGTTCCGTGGCCTTCGCCTTGGGGGCCGGACCGACCGCTGGCCAGGATGTCGGCGCCCTGTGGACCGGCAAGCCGCTGCTCGACTTCCTGCATGAAGGCGCAGGGGCTGTCGAAACTCTGCTGGCCACCAAGCCCGGCGGGCGCAGTCCCGCCACCCAGATCCTGGTCCGCGTCGGAACGGACCGCGTTCGGCGCGCCTCGCTCCGCGCCTTCATCCTGCCTCAGCTGGCCCCCGCCATATCCTGCTCAATCTCTTACGAAGGCCCCGCCATCGCGCTGGCGGACGTCGAGATCCCGCCCCTGGCGGACGCGGAAGGATTTCTGGCTCAGGCGGCATGTATCGTCGAGGGCGCCCCAGGCCTGTCTCTGGCCTTTCTTGATATCAGAGGCCTCGAATGCCTCGGTGGCGAAGTCGCCGACAAGGTGTATCGCCGCATCGAGGCGACGCTGCAGTCGGCCGCCGCACAGGGCTCCTCAGCCGCCCAGATCACGCCCGAACGTTTCGCCGTCCTGCGCCCCAGCGGCGACACGCGCGACCTGGCGGCCGAGATCGTCGAGGCCGGCCGCGCAGAAGGCGTGGACCTGGGAGCCGAGTCCTTTAGCTCCAGCGTTCCCAAGGGCGCGGACACCCTTTGCGTGCTGCGCGCCATGCGGTTCGCCATCGAAGGCTGCCTGAAGGATGACGGCCTGGCCAATCCGCAGATCGCCTTCTCAGACTCGCTGAAACGCACCTTCCGCGACGCCGAGGCCTTCCGCAGCGTGGTCAAGTCGCGTGAGTTCCAGGTCCATTACCAGCCCATCGTTCATCTCGCGTCGCGCTCGGTCCACCATTTCGAGGCCCTGGCGCGGTTTAACTCCAACAACGGCCCCGCCAACGCCATCCGCATGGCCGAGGAGCTGGATCTGATCGAATCCTTCGATCTCGCCGTCGCAGAGAAGGTGCTGAAGCGCATGCGCGCGCCGGGCGCCGGCCTGCTGAAGATGGCGATCAACGTCTCCGGATCCTCCCTGGGCGACGACACCTATGTCGAACAACTGCTGCACATGACGGCGGGATCGCCGTCGGAGCGCAAACGCCTGATCGTCGAGGTCACCGAAACCTCGGCCCTGGCCGACATCGAGGCGGCCAACCGCCGCCTGGCCGCCCTGCGCGAAACGGGGATCAAGGTCTGTATCGACGACTTCGGCTCCGGCGCCGCTTCCTACGACTATCTCCGCAAGCTGACGGTGGATGCGGTCAAGATCGACGGCTCCCTGGTGCGTGATCTCGAGACGGACGAACTGGGCCGCAACATGCTGCGCAATACGGTCGAGCTGTGTCGCTCCATGAAGCTCGAAACCATCGCTGAAATGATCGAGACCGAAGGCGTCGTGACCGAGTTGAAGGCTCTCGGGGTGGAATACGGCCAGGGCTGGCTGTTCGGTCGCGCCGAAGCGGAGCCCCGCACCCAGTTGGCCAGCGCCGCCCCCGTGCGCCGCCGGGGAGCCGTCGAAGCCTGGGGTTGAGATCAGGAATAGAACGTATTGACCTGATCAGTCTTTATCGGGCTTGACGCGAATCACTCCATATACCATCGGTATGCGCGGCCAAGTCCGGGTTGGATGCAGGCCTGAAAACGGCCCGTTCCGAACCTTCATTGGCTCCGGGGCGGGCCGTTTTGCATCACCTCGCAGACACCTCGTTTACAAGGCCGTCCTTAGTGGGCCGCCGCCGTCGGCAGGTGTTCCTTCTCGAACCGGCCCACCTGATCCACCAGGGTTCTAGCGGCCTGGTTCATGCCGATGACGTCCACCTGGGCGCCCTGGCGACGATAGCGGAAGACGACCTTGTCCACGGCTGCGACGCCGGTCAGATCCCACAGGTGGGCCTCGGTCATGTCGATCTCGACGCGCTTGGGATGGCCGTGGTGTTCGAAGCCGGCGGCGAACAGATCGGCCGAGGCGAAGAACAGCTGGCCGGTGACGCGATAGCGCAGCACGCCCTCCTCCGGGGTCTCGATCTCGGTCACGGCGATGGTCTTGCCGACCTTGCGCATGAAGAAGACCGCCGACAGCAGCACGCCCAGGATCACGCCCTTCGACAGGTCGTGGGTGGCGACCACGGTGACGGTCGTCGCGATCATGACGACCGACGACTGGAACGGGGTCGAGCGCAGCTTCAGCACCGAGCTCCAGTCGAAGGTGCCGATGGAGACCATGGTCATGACAGCGACCAGAGCCGCCATCGGGATCTGGGCCACCCAGTCGCGCAGCACCAGGATCAGGAACAGCAGGAACAGGCCGGCCCACAGGGTGGACAGCCGCCCCCGCGCACCCGAGGTGACGTTGATGATCGACTGGCCGATCATGGCGCAGCCCGCCATGCCGCCGAACAGGGGCGACAGGATGTTGGCGATGCCCTGACCGCGCGTCTCGCGGTCCTTGTCCGACGGGGTGTCGGTGATGTCATCGAGCAGATTGGCGGTCAGCAGGCTTTCCAGCAGGCCGACGAAGGCCAGGGTCGCCGAGATCGGGGCGATGATGGCGAAGGTCTCCCAGGTCAGGGGCACGGCCGGCAGGTGGAAGACCGGCAGGGTCGAGGGCATCTGGCCCATGTCGCCGACAGTGCGGACGTCTAGCCCGGTCATCATGACGAAGACACTGATCAGGATGATGGCGACCAAGGGCGACGGCACGGCCCTGGTCAGGCGCGGGAAGCCGTAGATGACGACCAGGGCGGCCCCGACCAGGGCGAAGGTCTGCCAGTTGGCGCCGATCAGCTCGGGCATCTGGGCCAGGAAGATCAGGATGGCCAGCGAGTTGACGAAGCCGGTCATCACGCTTCGGCTGACGAACTTGATGTAGCGGCCCAGCTTCAGCAGGCCGATGATGATCTGGAACACGCCACACAGGATCGAGGCGGCGAACAGGTATTCCAGGCCGTGGTCGCGGACCAGACCGACCATCAGCAGGGCCATGGCCCCGGTGGCCGCCGAGATCATGGCCGGACGGCCGCCGACGAAGGCGATGGTCACGGCGATGACGACGCTGGCGTAGAGGCCGACGGCGGGATCGACGCCGGCGATGATCGAAAAGGCGATGGCCTCTGGGATCAGGGCCAGGGCGACGACGGTCCCCGCCAGCAGGTCGCGGCGAGGGTTGGCGAGCCATTGCTGGCGCGCGGAAGCGATAAGAGACATTTTGGGGTTCATCTGGGGTCTGCCGCCGACCTGGCGCGCGGCCATGGTCGTGTGCGGCGGGTTTCCCGGCGGATCGGCGGCCGGGATAGCCACCCGACGCTTCAAACAGGCCGGGTCCGAGGTGAGGCCCGCCTGATGCCCCGTCCCGGCGCGAAAGGCAAGCCGCCTATCCGGCGGTCGGCTTGGCCAGCGACGGTCGCTCGGCGGCCTTGGCGGCGGCGGTCGCTTCGACGGCGCGCATCACACGCAGCAGGTTCTCGCCGGCGATCTTGCGAATGTCGGCCTCGGTCCAGCCGGCGTCCATCAGGGCGGCGAGGATGCGGGGATAGGCGTCCACCCCGGTCATGCCCTCGGGCAGGCTGCCGATGCCGTCGAAGTCGGCGCCTAGGCCGACGTGGTCGATGCCGGCGACCTGCCGCACATGCTGGATATGGGCGACGACGTCGGCCAGGGTCGCCTCCGGCGTCGGGTGGGCGGCGGACCAGGCGGTCAGTCCGGCCTCTACGGCGGTCGGATCGCCGGGGTTCAGGGTCTTCAGCCGCGCCTCCTCGCCCGCGCGGTCGGCGTTCCAGGCGCGGACCCGTTCGGAGACAAAGCCGGGGGCCAGGTTGATCATCACGATCCCGCCGTCTTCAGGCATCATCCGCAGCACCCGGTCGGGCACGTTGCGGGGATGGGCCGTGATCGCCCGGGCCGAGGAGTGGGAGAAGATGACCGGGGCGTCGGACACCCGCATGGCGTCCAGCATGGTGTCCTCGGACACGTGGCTGAGGTCCACCATCATGCCCAGGCGGTTCATCTCGCGTACCACATCCTCGCCGAAAGGGCTGAGCCCGCCCCATTTGGGGGCGTCGGTCGCGCTGTCGGCCCAAGTGGTGGTCTTGGAGTGGGTCAGGGTCATGTAGCGGGCGCCGGCGCGATAGAACTCGCGCAGCAGGGCCAGGGAGTCGTCGATGGAGTAGCCGCCCTCCATGCCGATCAGGCTGGCGATCCGGCCCGAGGCGAAGACGGCGTCGACCTGGTCCGCCGTGGTCGCCAGGCCGAAGACCTCGGGGTGGGCGGCGATGATCCGCTTGGCCGTGTCGATCTGTTCGAAGGTCTCCTCGACCGCTTCCAGCGGAGTCAGGCTGGCGGGGACATAGACCGACCAGAACTGGCCGCCGACGCCGCCGGCGCGCAGGCGGGCGATGTCGGTGTGGAGTTGGGTCGTCGCGTCCAGATTGGTCGTAAGATCAACGGCATAGACGTCGTTTCCGTACTGCTGGCGCAGGGCCCAGGGCAGGTCGTTGTGGCCGTCGATCAGGGGGGTGGTTTTCAGGATCTCCAGCACGCGGGCCTCGCCGGCGGATTGGGCCCAAACCGGGGTATGAGCGGCGGTGGCGAAGGCGGCGACGGCGACGCCGGCCAGCAGACGACGGATCATGATGCGACTCCCTGATGTTGCGACGCACACTGACAGACGAAAGGCGACAGGCAACCCCTCATCCGAGCCCTTCGGGCCTGCCTTCTCCCGCAAGGTAGAAGGAAGAGGTTTCCCGGCCGGGCGACGAGCGTCTAGGAGAGACGGTATGAGCGACGCCGCCTTTTCCGATCCGCTCGACCTGAAGAAGGTCGAGACCCGCGCCTGGTTCGAGCATCTGCGCGACCGCATCCATGCGGCCTTCGAGGCGCTGGAGGATGCGGCGCCCGATGATCTGTTTCCGGGGGAGCCGGGGCGGTTCGTGCGGACGGCCTGGGACCGCAAGGACGGCGGCGGGGGCGTCATGGGGATGATGCACGGCCGGCTGTTCGAGAAGGTCGGGGTCCATGTCTCGACCGTCCACGGATCGTTTCCGGCCGACTACGCCAAGACCGTGCCGGGCGCGGCGGAGGATCCCCGGTTCTTCGCTACCGGGATCAGCCTGATCTGCCATCCGGTCAGTCCCAGGATTCCGGCGGTGCATATGAACACCCGCTTCATCGCCACGACCCAGAGCTGGTTCGGCGGCGGAGGCGATCTGACGCCGGTGCTGGACGCGGATCGGCGCCAGGACCACCCGGACACACTGGCCTTCCACGCCGCGATGAAGGCCGCCTGCGACGCCCACGATCCGGACTGGCACGCCAAATACAAGGCCTGGTGCGACGAGTATTTCTTCCTGCCGCATCGGCAGGAGCCGCGCGGCACCGGCGGCATCTTCTATGACCACCACGACAGCGGCGACCACGACCGGGACTTCGCCTTCACCCGCGACGTGGGCCTGGCCTTCCTGGATGTCTATCCGAAGATCGTGGCCGGGCGGATGGGCGAGGCCTGGACGCCGGAGCAACGCGAAGAGCAGTTGGTGCGGCGCGGACGCTATGTGGAGTTCAACCTGCTGTACGACCGTGGCACCATGTTCGGCCTCAAGACCGGCGGCAACGTCGATTCGATCCTCAGCTCCATGCCCCCGGTGGTGAAATGGCCGTGACGTCCCCTCTCGCTAAGATCCTGCTGCGGCCCCTGGCCACCTCGGCCCTGTTCGCCGTGCTGTACGGGGTCTATCTGATCCTGGCGAAGCAGCCGCAGATCCCGCTGACCCTGTTCGTGGTGATCGGCTTCTACTTCGCGGCCTCGCTGCTGCTGGAGCGGTTCGTGTTTCCCCGGATTGGACTCTGATCGAAAAAAAGACAGTCTGAATTGTCTGAATAGTATGAAATCGGGGCTGCGCGCGCCCTTGAAGCCGCGCGCCCAACTGCACGGCACCGGCGAAAACCGGTGCGATATGCAAAAGAGTGCAGTTTGGCGGCGTGTTCTCCATTCGATTGTCAAAGACCCGGCGGCCAGTCTAACCGCACCCGGAAGGGTGATAGGTCGATTATCGGGATTTCATTGAAAGCCTTTAGAATTCAGAATGCGGTGGAGGGGAATTAGGGGCGGACGCCTCTCCGCTCTCCGCTCACCCCATGGCGGCGACAAAGGCGTCGCCCGCCTTGCTGCGATAGCGTTCGCGATGCCGCAACAGGCGGAACGGGCGTTCCGGCAGGCTGAAGGCCGCCGTGACCAGACGGCCGGCGGCGACCGATCCATAGGCCACGCTTTCGGACAGGGCCGTGGCCCCTGCCCCCGCCTCGGCCGCCGCCAGCACCGCCTCGTTCGACGGCAAGGTCATGGCGATGGACAGGGCGGCGGGGTCCACGCCCGCGTTTCGTAGGGCCGTTTCCAGGGTCGAGCGGGTGCCCGAGCCCGCCTCGCGCAGGACCCAGACTTGGGTCGCCAGGGTCTGGGCCTCCAGTCGGCGCAGCCCGGCCCAGGGATGGTCGGGCGTGACCAGGACCGCCAGCCGGTCCGAGCCCACCACCGTCTGATCCAGCAAGGGCTGGTCGATCTCGCCCTCGACCAGACCCAGTTCGGCCGCGCCGCTCAACACCCCCTCGGCCACCTCGCGCGTATTGCCGATGGCCACGTCCAGTTCGACGCCGGGATGGGCCGCGTGAAAGGCGGCCAGCCGGCGCGGCAGCCAGGCGCTTGCGATGGTCTGGCTCGCGAAGATGGTCAGGCGGCCGCGTCGCAAGGCGCTCATGTCCGCCAGGGCCGCCTCGGCCGCCGCTGCGCGGGCCAGCACGGCCTTGGCCTCGGGCAGGAAGGCCAGACCGGTCTGGTTCAGGACCACGCCCCGGCCCACGCGGTCGAACAGGTGGACGTCATGCTCCGCCTCCAGCGCCGCGATGGCGTTGGAGACGGCCGACTGGGTCAGGTTCAGCGCCCTCGCCGCCGCCGTCACATGCTGTCGCTCGGCCACGGCGATGAAGATGCGCAGGCGTTCTAGGGTCACAACCAATCTCCATATCGGATTGAAATGACCATAACAATCCGTTGGACGGGGGTCGAGGGGCGGCGCATCAAGCGGGACCATGAAGTCCGCCGTCCCTGCCGCCGTCGTGAACCCGCCGCTGCCGCCCATGATACGGCTGGGCGCGTTCGGTCGTTCGGTCTGGCCCGGTTTGATGATGAGCCTGGTGGTCGCCCTGGCGGCGGTCGGCCTGACCAGTCTGGAACGGGACGTCTTCGGCAAGGCCTGGCTGGAGCCGCTGGTCCTGGCCATCCTGTTGGGGGCCGGCGTGCGGGCGGCCTGGACGCCGGACGCCCGGTTCAGGGTCGGGATCGATTTTTCGGCCAAGATCCTGCTGGAGGTCGCCGTGGTCCTATTGGGCGCCTCGGTCAGCGCGGCGACCCTCTCGTCGCTGGGGGTCGGGTTCGTTGCGGGGGTCTTCGCCCTGGTCGCCGCCGCCATCCTGGTCGGGTTCGGGATCGGGCGTCTGCTGGGGTTGAACCCGCGCATGGCCCTGCTGGTCGCGTGCGGCAACGCCATCTGCGGCAACTCGGCCATCGCCGCCGTGGCCCCGGTGATCGACGCAGACGGGGAAGAGGTGGCCGCCTCCATCGCCTTTACGGCCGTGCTGGGGGTGGTGGTCGTTCTGACCCTTCCACTGCTGGGCGGACTGATGTCCATGAGCGGATTGCAGTACGGCGCCCTAGCGGGGCTGACCGTCTACGCCGTGCCGCAGGTTCTGGCCGCCGCCGCCCCGTTCGGCGCGGTCGCGACCCAGACGGGGACGGTGGTCAAGCTGGCGCGGGTGCTGATGCTGGGGCCGGTGATCCTGGTGCTGTCGCTGATTTTCTGGGATCGGGCGGCGGGTAAGACAGGGCCGGGTCTGCACCGGCTGCTGCCGTGGTTCATCGTCGGTTTCCTGGCGATGATCGCGCTGCGAAACCTGGAGCTGATCCCGCAGGCGGCGCTTTCGCCCATGGCGGTGGCGTCCGGCCTGCTGACCGTGGCGGCCATGGCGGCGCTGGGCCTGCAGACAGACATCAGGGCCGTGGCGCGGGCCGGCGGGCGGGTGGTCGCGGCCGTGGTGTTGTCGCTGGCGGCCCTGGTGGGGCTTAGCCTGGGGCTGATCGGGGTGTTGGGGGTTTAGCGCCCCTCCTTCGTCATCCTCCGACGAGCGTAGCGAGATCGGGGGACCCAGCGGCGCGCGAGAGCGCGAACCTGTCGCGGACACAGGCGTCAAAGAGCCAGCGGCGGACGCATCGCCTTCGGTGCCGCTGGGTCCCCCCGATCTGCGCCGCGAAGACGCGGCTTGTCGGAGGATGACGAAAGAAAAGTAGAGGCTAGATCCCGCTGCCCTGGTCCTCGACCGGGGGCGGGGTCAGCAGCAGGAAGGCGCGGATCCAGGCGGTCAGGACGGCGCGGTCGTTGGGGCGTTTCAGGCTGTCGATGGCGGCGTCGGCCAGGGGTTCGGGAATGCGAGAACCGCGGCGGCCCTCGACCAGGGCGGCGGCGTATTCCGGCTGAAACTCCGGATGGCACTGGAAGGACATGGCGTCCTCGCCCCAGGCCAGACCGGCGTAGGGGGTGAAGCCGCTGGAGGCGATGACCCGCGCATCGGGCGAGATGGCCGTCACCTGATCCTGATGCGAGACCGGAATGGCGATGGTGCGGGCGCGGGGGTGCATCCAGGGCTCGGTCCCGTGAACGTCGTAACGGTGCAGGCCGACGCCCCAGCCCCGGTCCGACTTCTCGACCACGCCGCCGAAGGCGTGGGCCAGGACCTGATGGCCGAAACAGATGCCCACCAGACGGGTCTGGCCCCGCGCCGCCCGCAGCCAGTCGATCAGGGTCGGGATCCACGGCAGGTCGTCATAGACCCCGGCCGCCGAGCCGGTGACGATCACCCCCTGAAACGCGGCGGGATCTTCCGGCAGTCGTCCCGACTGAACGTCGAACCGGACGGTCGGCACGCCCTCGCCCAGCAGGGCGCGGAAACGGGCGGGATAGTCGTCGAAGGCGTCCTTCAGGTGATCCGGCGGATGGCCGGCTTCGAGAATGGCGATACGGGTCATCGGGCGACCATAACGGCTTGATCCGGGGTTGGACGCATTTTTTGCGTCGCGCGGGGTCAGAAGCTCCAGACCTCGGCCCGGCCGCCGGGATCGCCCAGGCTGTCGGCGACCCAGGCGCAGATCTGCTGCGCCGCGTCCTCGGCGCCCGGCGGCGGATTGACCACCACCAGGGCGCAGCCGTTCATCTTCATCGGATTGGTCAGGGGACGCAGGCGGGCCTCGGCCACCAGGGTCGGGCCGGCCTTGCCCTGAAGCCGGCGTATGAAGCCGTCGAAGGTCTCGAGATCCTTCAGCGGGGTCCAGATGGCGACGGTCGCGGTCGGGTCGCGCGCGATGACCGCAAGGGCGGTTTCGGCCGAACGGACATAGTCGTCGGGCTTTTCGAACGGGGGGTCGATCAGGATCAGGGGGCCGCGCGCCCGCGCCGCCTCGGCCACGACCGCCGCATAGCCGTCGCCCTCGCGCGTCTCGGCGTTCGGGCGGTCCGCCAGGGCCTGAGCCAGCAGGACGCGCACCAGCGGGTTCAGTTCGAAACCGACATAGCGGCCGCCGTCGTTCAGGGTGTCGGCGATCAGCAGGGGCGAGCCGGGATAGAAGCGCACGCCGCCGTCGGGATTGAGCGCCGCAACGCGCGCCGCCAGGGCCTCGACCAGCGGCGGCCGATCCTGGGCCGTCATCAGCCGCGCCACCCCGGCCTCAGCCTCCTTCGAGCGCGTCGCATCGCCCGACAGGTCATAGAGGCCGGCGCCCGCATGGGTGTCGAACACGGTCAGAGGCCCGGCGGCCTGTCGCGTCTTCACCAGCCACAGGACCAGGGCATGTTTGACCAGGTCGGCGAAGTTCCCGGCGTGGAAGCTGTGGCGATAATTCATGCCGCCTCGTGTCGCGCCGGGCGCGCGGGGTCAAGGGAAAGCGGCGGCTGGAACCCGGCGCCCCAACGCGGCGTTCGTCGCGGGTCCGAGGCAAGCCGCTGAAAGACCAATGAAAAGGAAGGCCGCTGATGGCGGACGGATCGCACGGCGTGGATATTGCGGTTGAGATTCCGCAGGGGCTGAGCTGGTGCAGCGACGAGAACCCCGGACTGAGCCGGCGCCGCGCCGGCAAGGGCTGGACCTATCGCGACGCCAAGGATCAACCGATCAAGGACGCCAAGGTTCTGGACCGGATCCGCGCCCTGGCCATTCCGCCCGCCTGGACCGACGTCTGGATCTGCCCCAAGGCCAACGGCCATATCCAGGCGACCGGCCGCGACGTGAAGGGGCGCAAACAGTACCGCTATCACGCCGACTGGAGTTCGGCCCGATCCGAGAACAAGTTCGACAAGCTGCCGGCCTTTTCGCGCGCCCTGCCCAAGCTGCGCGCCCAGGTGGAGCATGATCTGGCGCTGCGCGGGCCGGTGAAGGACAAGGTGCTGGCCACCGCCGTGCGCCTGTTGGAGATCACCCTGATCCGGGTCGGCAACGCCGCCTATGCCCGGGAGAACCGCAGCTATGGTCTGACCACACTGAACAAGCGGCATCTGGAGGTGGACGGCGCGGCCCTGACGTTCGAGTTCCGGGGCAAGAGCGGCAAGGACCACCGGGTCAGCGTCCGCGACCGGCGGCTGGCGCGGGTGGTGCGGGCGCTGGAGGAACTGCCGGGCCAGCACCTGTTCAAATACCGCACGGCCGACGGCGACCTGTGCCCCGTCACCTCGGACGACGTGAACGCCTATATCCGCGCGGCCATGGGGGAGCAGTTCTCTGCCAAGGACTTCCGCACCTGGGCCGGCACCGTCTCGGCGGCGCGAGCCTTGCGCGAGATGGAGCCCCCGACCTCGCCCACCGACGCGAAACGCAAGATCACCGTCTGCGTCAAGGCGGTGGCGGGCCTGCTGGGCAACACCCCGACGGTATGCCGGGCGTCCTATGTCCATCCGATGGTGATGGAACTTTATGAGAGCGGCGAACTGAGGGCCGCCCTGCCGGGGGCGGACGCCAAGGGGTTCGAGACGGCGCTGATCCGGTTGTTAAGGACGACGTGACGAGGCTGCGGTTGTCGGGGACGCTATCCGCCGATGCTAGCTTGCGGCGACTGAAGCGCCTTCAAGCCTCGCGCCAGTCCTGCACCTTGCCGTTTCGCGTCCGCCATTGAGCGGGGGTCACGCCTTCCCACGCGCGGAAGGCGCGGTAAAAAGAGGTGACGTCCTGATAGCCCAGCAGATAGGCGATCTCATCGATATGAATCGCTTCGTCGGCAAGTAGCTGTTTCCATAGATCCCGGCGCGCCTGAAGCAGGAGTTCGCGAAAGCTGGCGCCCTCCGTCAGTATGCGCCGCTGCAGAGTCCGCTCGCTCATGCCCAGCTGCCGCGCGACATCGGGAAGTTCAGGACGTCCGCTCGGCAGCAGCAACTTCAGCGCCATGACGACTTGATCGGAAATCGTCGACTGCGCATCCAGCTCCTGAAGCGTCCGCCCAAGCGTGGGCGTCAACATGGCGAGAAGTTCGGGATTGTGCCCCACGAACGGCAAGTCGAGATCCGTACGATCCAGAATCAGGGCGTCGCGCGCCGCCCCGAAACGCACGGGTGCTTTGAAGTAGTCCTCATAGCCGGGCGCCTTTGGTCCAGAGCGGGCAAACTCAACGCCGATAGGACGCACCGCCTTCCCGCTTGAGCGCCGTCCCAGTTCGATAATGGTCGCGAAGGTGATGTCGATGCTGACGGCGGGCTCCGCCTCCTTGCTGTGCAGCCAATCGACCGTCAGGGTGCAGGTTCCTCGCTCCTCGTGGACGCTGAGGATCTCGGGCGTGCAGAGGCGCTTGAACCGCGACAGCCGTTCCAATCCTCCGCGATAGTCCGGTGCATAGAACGCCGCCAGCGTTGACGGCGGATGCACCGAGGTCTCAGCCTGTTGGATCATCTCAACGCCGAGAGCGGGCTGGTCGGCCAAGTTTTCCAGCGCCCGCATCAGGGCGAAGTACTGAGCCGTGGTGATCGCCTGACCGGTCAGGTGCAAGGTGGTCGGGAGCCGAGCCTGCCGAAGCAGGCTCGACGCCGACAAACCCATGGCGTCGGTGGCGCGCCAGAAGGCCAGGGGAACCCGGCACCGGTCGGGCGGAACTGGACGCATAGGAGACCCCTAGCTGCGAGGGAGTTGGCCCATGACCAAACTATCGAACGCTCGGTCACCAAACCAGGCGCGATAGCCGATCAGGAAGCTGCCGAACCGACCCGCGACGTAACGGGTTTTCGGGCGTCGCGCGCGAGCGGCGCGGCTCACGACATTTGCGATCACCCGCGGAGGGCTGTTGCGGCCGCGACCATAGGTCTGGCTCGTCCCTTCGGCCACGGCGCGGGCGAGGCCTGCGTAAGGTCCGGCCTCGGACCGCTTTACTATGCCCTGTCCGACGACGTCGCCGAAGGCTGTCTCGATCAATCCGGGCTCCACGACGACATCGATTCCGAAGGGCGCAAGTTCGAGACGCAGGCAGTCCGACCAACCTTCCAGCGCATGTTTGGTCGCGTGATACCAACTGCCCAGCGGCGTGTAGATTTTCCCCCCCATGGAGGTGATGTTGATGATCCTTCCCCGCTTGCGCGATCGCATAGCCGGAAGCAGCAACTGCGTAAGACGCGCCGGGCCGAAGACATTGACTTCGAATTGGTAACGCGCCTCGCTCATGGGGATCTGCTCCATGGGGCCGTAGAGGCCAAAGCCCGCATTGTTGACCAACAGATCGACGCCGCCCGTTGTGGCCTGGATGACATCGGCGACGGCGACGATATCGGCCTCCACTGAGATGTCCATGCGCAAGGGCTCGGCGCCAAGCTTGCGCAAGTCCTCCATGTCATCCGTTCGCCGGGCTGCGACATAGACTTGATACCCGTCACGGATCAGCCGTTTGGCGATCTCCTTGCCCATCCCCGACGATGCGCCTGTGACGAGAGCGGATTTTTTAGATGTTTGGAACATGGCGTTAGGCCTCCTCGCGTTGTGAGAGGAACCTAGGCCGGGGGCTGGCCTACGACATTAGCCGAGCCCGCCATTTCATTAGCCGAACGCGCCAAAGCTTTTGTCGATTCTCATGCGCTGCGCAGCTGCGGGGAAGCGGGCGCCGTTACACAGACGGCGTCGTTAGTCGCCCCTGCCTGGCTCGAGCACTACACAGACCACCCTGTTCGCTTGGAGTTGGTGGCCGACTTGCCAGTGTCGATCCAGCGCCCTGGCTTGTCCCTGAGGTGGGGGGCTCAGCGTAAACTCACCCCTTCATCCTCCACGTCGCGCCGTCGGGGCCGTCCATGACGACGACGTTCAGTGCGTTCAGGCGGTCGCGGATGCGGTCGGCCTCGGGCCAGTCCTTGGCGGCGCGGGCGGCGGCGCGTTGCTCCAGCAGGGCCTCGACCTCGATACGCAGGGCGTCTGAGACGTCGCCTTCCAGCCAGGCGACCGGATCGGACTGAAGCACGCCCAGGATGGAGGCGCAGGCCATGAGGCGGGCGCGGGCCTGAGCGACTGCGGCGGTGTCGCCCGCCGTCATGCCACGCTCGATCTCGCTGGACAGGGCGAACAGGCTGGCCATGGCGCCGGGGGTGTTCAGATCGTCCTCAATCGACTTCATGAAGTCGGCGGGGGGATCGAGATCCAGAACCGGAACGCCGCTGGAGCGGTGCAGGGCGCCGTACAGGCGATCCAGCGACTTCTTGGACTGGTCAAGCAGGCCCTGGTTCCAGTCCAGCGGCTGGCGGTAGTGGGCCGACAGCAGAGCCCAGCGAACGACCTCGCCCGGCATGGCCTGGACCAGGTCGTGCAGCAGCAGGACGTTGCCGACGGACTTGGACATCTTCTCGGCGTCCACGGTCAGGAAGCCGTTGTGCATCCAGTAGCGGGCGTATTCGTCGTGCGCCTGATCGTCATGGGCATGGCCGTGGGCGCAGACGCCCTGGGCGATCTCATTCTCGTGGTGCGGGAAGACCAGATCGATGCCGCCGCCGTGGATGTCGATGGGCAAGCCCAGGGCCTGTTCGATCATGGCCGAGCATTCGATGTGCCAACCGGGCCGTCCCTCGCCCCAGGGCGAAGGCCAGGACGGCTCGTCCGGCTTGGACGGTTTCCACAGGACGAAGTCGTGGGGGTTCTTCTTGTAGGGCGCGACCTCGACCCGGGCGCCGGCGATCATGTCGTCCAGGTTCCGGCCCGAGAGGGCGCCGTAGGACGGATAGGACGAAACGTCGAACAGGACGTGGCCCTCGGCGGCATAGGCGCAGCCGGCGTCGACGATGGCCTGGATCTGGGCGACGATGGCCGGGATATAGTCGGTGACGTGGGGGGCGAGGTCGGGCGGGCTGACGTTCAGCAGGCCCATGTCGGCCAGATAGGCGGCTTCGTAGCGGGCGGTGACCTCGCCGATGGGCACGCCTTCGCGGGCGGCCTTCTGATTGATCTTGTCGTCCACGTCGGTGACGTTGCGGGCGTAGATCACATGGCCCGCGCCGTAGGTCCGGCGCAGCAGCCTCACCAGGACGTCGAACACCACCGGCGGCCGGGCATTGCCGATATGGGCGTAGTCATAGACCGTCGGGCCGCAGACATAGAGGGTCACCCGGTTCGGATCGCGCGGTTCGAACAGGCGCTTTTCACGGTGCAGGGTGTCGTGGATGTGCAGCGGCATAAGATAGGTAGACTTCGTTTTCTTGCAGGACGGAGGGTCCGTCCCATATAGCGGCCTGATATACAGTCCCGACGGATTGTAGAAGCTATACCGGGCGGCCCCGACCGCCTCGGCCGGAAAATCGAGTTCATGAGCGTCATCCCCGCCAAGCCCGTCCTCGTCAGCGACGAAACCGTGCAACGTCCTTCGCGCGAGCAAGCGCTGGACGCCGTGCGCACCCTGATCGCCTGGGCCGGGGACAATCCGGACCGTCCGGGCCTGATCGACACGCCCAAGCGGGTGGTGGACGCTTACGGGGAATGGTTCGACGGCTATGACGCCGACGCGGCCAAGGAGCTGTCACGCACCTTCGAGGACGTGACCGGCTATGACGACATGGTCATCCTGCGCGAGATCGAGGTGGAGAGCCATTGCGAGCACCACTTGGCTCCCTTCCTGGGCAAGGCCTATGTCGCCTATCTGCCCGGCGAGAAGGTGGTCGGCATCTCCAAGCTGGCGCGGGTGGTCGAGATCTTCGCCCGGCGGCTGCAGAATCAGGAAACCCTGACCAACGACATCATCGAGGCCATCGAATCGCACCTGCAGCCCAAGGGCGTCGCGGTGATGATCGACGCCGCACACCAGTGCATGACCACGCGTGGGGTGCATCACCGGCATGTTTCGACCGTCACCACCCGGTTCACCGGCGCCTTCAGGGACGATCCGGCCCTGATGGACCGTTTCCTGAAGCTGGCGAAGGCCTGAAGCCCGACTGGGCGTCCGGCTGTCGCGTATAATTGACGTTCGGGAACGCCGGATCGTTTAGAACCGCTTTACAAGCGCGCATCGGGACGCCAAGAACCGATCAAGCTCTCGGGCGATCCATAGGGAATGTCGGCGCGGATCTGCGGCCGGCGAGTAACGGAGATTAGGCATGGCTGCGAAGATCGGCGGTTCCGGTGGGGACAAGCACACGATCGAACAAACGGCTGACATCAACATCACGCCGTTCATCGACATTCTGCTGGTGCTGATGATCATCTTCATGGTCGCCGCGCCCATGGCGACCGTGTCGATCCGCCTGGACCTGCCGCCGGCGCAGCCGCCGGTGAACCCGACCGTCGAGAAGGAGCCGGTGTACATCACCATCCAGGACACCGGTCAGCTGTTCATCGCCGAGAAGCAAACCTCGATCGACAACCTGGCCGCCGACGTCTGCACCGCCCTGGGCGGCGGCTCCTGCCAGGAAGAGCGCGTCTTCGTCCGCGCCCAGCCGGAAGTGAAATATTCGCAGTTCATGGAAGTCATGAACAAGATGCAAGAGAACGGCTTCTTCAAGGTCGGTCTGCTGAACGAAGACATCGAATAGGACCGAGGTTCTATCCAGGATCAGGGGCCGCGTTCCGAAAGGGACGCGGCCTTTTTCTTTGCGGCAAGGCTTGCCCGGGGGACCGGTCCCCGCCTTGATGGCGGATCGGCTGTTTGAGGAGTCCCGCCATGCATCGTCGCACCTTCCTGTCCGCCCTGCCCGCGGGAACCCTGGCCGCCGGCGCTTTGGCCGCGACAGGCGCGCGGGCGCAACAGGGGGCGAGCGCCCCCGCCCCTGCCCGTCCTGCGGACCCCTACGCGGGGGTCGGCATCGGCGACCGGATCACCGGGCCGAAGTTCATGGGCCGCTCGACCGTCTGGGGCGCGAACGGGGCGGCGGCGACGGCCCATCCGGCGGCCAGCCTGATCGGCATCGACACGCTGCGGCGCGGCGGATCGGCAATAGACGCGGCCATCGCCATCAATGCGGCCTTGGGCTTTCTGGAGCCGGTGGCCAACGGCATCGGCGGCGACGCCTATTGCCTGCTGTGGGACCCGAAACTGAAGAAGGTGGTCGGGCTGAATGGGTCCGGCGCCAGTCCGCGGGGCCTCAGCCTGGAGACCGCGCGGTCCAAGGCCATCGACGGCTATCTGCCCCGCTATGGCGCGGTGACGGTGAACGTGCCGGGCACGGTGGACGCCTGGTGGAGCGCGCATCAGCGCTATGGGAAACTGCCGTGGAAGGATGTGCTGCTGCCGGTCGCCGAACTGTGCGAACAGGGCGTCCCCATACCCCAGGTCATCGCCTACTACCTGGAACGCAACATGGCCGCCTTCGACCGGGGCGTGATCCCGATCGAGGAGAACGACAACCGCAAGCGCATCTGGGCCGCCGGCGGGGCGACGCCCAAGGTGGGCGAGATCTTCGCCAATCCGTATCTGGGCAAGACCCTGCGGATAATCGCCGAGGGCGGGCGCGACGCCTTCTATGACGGCCCCTTGGCCGATCAGATGGAAGCCTATTTCAAGCGGATCGGCGGCTGGCTGACCCGCGCCGACATGGCCGCCCACCACACCGAATGGGTCGAGCCGATCCAGACCAATTATCGCGGGGTGGACGTGTTCGGCCTGGGGCCGAACACCCAGGGCCTGTCGACCAACCAGATCCTGAACATCTGCGAACAGTTCGACCTGAAATCCATGGGCTTCCAGTCCGCCGCCTCGCTGCACGTCCAGGCCGAAGCCAAGCGGCTGGCGTTCGAGGACCGGGCGCGCTGGTTCGCCGACGACCGATTCTCCAAGACCCCGGTCGAATGGCTGAACTCCAAGGCCTATGCGGCCGAGCGAGCCAAGCTGATCCGGCCGGACCGGGTGATGGACCGCGTCATGCCGGGCGACGCCCCGCATCACGGCGACACCACCTATTTCAGCGTCGCGGACAGCGACGGGATGATGGTCAGCTGGATCCAGTCCAACTATCGCGGCATGGGCTCGGGCCTGGCGCCGGACAATGGTTCGGAGCCGCTGGGCTTCATGTTCCAGGACCGGGGCGAGCTATTCGCCCTGACCGACGGCCATCCCAATGTCTATGCGCCGGGCAAGCGGCCGTTCCAGACCATCATCCCCGGCTTTGCGGTCAAGGACGGCGAGCCCTGGATGGCGTTCGGCGTCATGGGCGGCGCCATGCAGCCCCAGGGCCAGGCCCAGATCATCATCAACATGGTCGACTACGGCCTGGAGCCCCAGGCGGCGGGCGACGCCCCGCGCTGGCAACACTATGGTTCGTCCGAACCGACCGGCCAGCCGCAGGAGGGAACCGGCGTGCTGCATCTGGAGAGCGGGGTGCCCGAGGCGACCAAGGCGCAGCTGCGGGCCATGGGCTGGCCCCTGGGCGAGCCGGACGGCGGGTTCGGCGGCTATCAGAACGTCATGAAACAGATGAACCCCGGCGGTCGCTGGACCTATGGCGCGGCGACCGAGATGCGCAAGGACGGGATCGCCATCGCCTATTGAGGTTGGGCCTATTGAGGTTGGGCCTATTGAGATTGGGCCTATTGAGATTGGCGTACTGACATGACCCACGACGAGGTCCGCGCCCTGCTGCTGTCCTTCCCCGGCGTCGAGGACGGCGTGTCCTATGGGGAACCATCGTTCAAGGTGGCGGGGAGGTTCTTCACATGGCTGCGTCCGAAGCTGGACGACAGTATCGTGGTGCATCTGGATAATCTGGACGAGCGAGATCTGCTAATCGAGATGGACCCGGCCGCCTTTCACTTCACCGATCACTACCGCGACTATCCGATCGTGCTGGCGCGCATCGCCACGGTCGATCCCGTCTGGCTGAAGGCGGCGCTGGAAAAGCGGTGGCGCAAGGTGGCGCCGAAGCGGCTGGTGAGGGCCCACGACCCCGCTTGACCTGACGTCGGGGAAACCATGCAGGGTCCGTTTAAAATAAGAACGGACAGGGAAACGACATGGGGCTGGCGGTCGAGGATCGCGTCATCAAGGCCGTGGACAGCTGGCCGCTGGAAGCGACGCTGTTCCGGGGCGACGCGCCGAGGATGGCGGTGCTGGTTTCTGCGGGCACGGGGTTTCCACGCGGATTTTATGCCCGGTTCGCGCGCTGGATGGCCGAGCGCGGCTGCGTGGTTCTGACCTATGACTATCGCGGCATAGGAGGCTCGCGGCCGCACGATCTGGCGGCGATGGAGATGGACTATCCGGACTGGGGGCGACTGGACATGCCGGCGGCGCTGAAGGCGTTGAAGAAGGCGGCGCCCGGGCTGCCGGTCTTCCATGTGGGGCACAGCGTCGGGGGCCATTTCGTGGGCTTCATGCCGAGCCAATCCGAGATCGGGCGGCACGCCTTCGTTTCGGTCGGGACCGGATGGTGGGGCGGACACCACCGGACCTATAATCCGATGGAGCTGTTCTTCTGGTTCGGTTTTGGCCCAAGCCATCTGCGCCGCCACGGCTATGTCCGGGCCGGCAAGCTGTGGCGCGGGACGGATCTGCCGCGCGGGGTGTTCGAGACCTGGAAGCGGTGGTGCCTCAAGCCCGCCTATTTCCTGAACGAGCTGAAGTCCGGAGCCTTGGAGCCCCAGGCGTTCGATCAGGTGCGGGCGCCGATCCGGTCCTGGATCTTCCCGGACGACCCCATCGCCACGCCAGGGACGGGGGCTGCGCTGCTGAAGGCCTATTCCAACGCCCCGTCCGAGATCGTGGTGCGTCGCGCCGGCGACTATGGCGCGCAACGGATCGGCCACGAGGGCGCCTTCCGCAAGGGACTGGAGCCGCTGTGGCAGGAAATTCTGGATTGGTTCGACGCGGGGGTTTCGAAGGCCGCACCCGGCGCCTAACTGTGCTGCTCCCGAAAACGAAGGATTTCCCCATGGCCTACGGCGATCAGCCCACCATCACCGTCGATGGCGTCGAGATCCCCCTGCTCGGCTTCGGCACCTGGCAGCTGGAGCCGGCGGACGCGCGTCGGATGGTCGCTGAGGCGCTGCGGATCGGCTATCGCCACATCGACACCGCCTGGATCTACAAGAACGAGAAGGCGGTCGGCGAAGGCATCGTGGATTCGGGCGTGGCCCGCGAGGACATCTTCCTGACCACCAAGATCTGGGTCGAGCATTTCACCCATGACGCCCTGCTGAAACAGGCGAAGGAATCCGCCGAGAGCCTGGGGACGACGCCGGACCTGCTGCTGCTGCACTGGCCCAAGCCGACGCCGACGTTCGAAGAGACGCTGGGCGCGCTGAACGAAGCCAAGGACCTCGGCCTGACAAAGTCGATCGGCCTGTCCAACTTCCCGTCCAAGGAATTCCGCCAGGCCCAGAGCCTGTCCAAGGCGCGGCTGATCACCAACCAGGTCGAGCATCATCCCTATCTGGGGATCGACCAACTGGTGGCGACGGCGGCCGAGCTGGGATCGTCGATCACCGCCTGGTCGCCCCTGGCCCAGGGCAAGATCGCCGACGACAAGACGATCTCCGAGATCGCCGAGGCCCACGGCAAGACCAACGGCCAGGTCACTCTGCGCTGGCTGATCCAGAACCGGATCATCGCCATACCGCGCACGACCAAGGAAAGCCGGGCGCGCGAGAATTTCGACATCTTCGACTTCGAACTGTCGGGCGAGGAGATGCAGCGGATGGACGCCCTGGATCGCGGCGAACGTCTGGGCCAGTGGCTGGACGACGCCTACGAATGGGACAAGGCCGCCGCCTGATCGACTGACGGAGGGGGACGCGCATGTTGCGTGAGCGGGATCGACCGCGTGTATGGCGCGCCGCCTTCGCCGTGATCGGCTGGGCGGCGCTGGTGCTGCAATATCTGCTGATGGTCGGCCCGGCGGACGGCTGGGCAGTGGTGACGCGGACCGTCCAGTACTTCAGCTTCTTCACCATTCTGACCAATATCCTGGTCGCCCTGGCCCTGACCGGGCCGCTGTTGAAGCCGACAAGACCCTTGGCCAGCTGGACGTCGTCGGCGGCCTTTCGCGCCGCCGTGACGACCTACATCCTGATCGTCGGGGGGGTGTATCATTTCATGATCGCCCCCTACTGGCGACCGGAGGGGCTGACCCTCGGCGCCAATCTGGTGCTGCACTACGTCATGCCGGTCGCCTTCCTGTTGGACTGGCTGTGGTTCACGTCCAAGGGTCGGTTGCGATGGATCGATCCGGTGAAATGGCTGGCTTTTCCTCTGGTCTTTGCCAGTTGGACTTTGGCGCACGGACTGACGACCCACTGGTGGCCCTATGGGTTCGTTAATGTTGACGAGCTGGGCCTGGCCCGTGTGCTAGCGGTGTTCGCCGGACTGCTGATCTTCTTCCTGCTGGTCGGGTTGGCGCTGGTCGGGCTGGATCGGGTCTTGCAGAGAACGGTGCGTGACAGTTCCGCGCCGGCGCTTTAGGCGGAGGCATGGCCTACAAATCCCTGCGTGACTTCATCGACCAGCTGGAAGCCCAGGGCGAGCTGGTGCGGGTTTCCGAGCCGGTCTCGACCGTGCTGGAGATGACCGAGATCCAGACCCGGCTGCTGCGCAACGGCGGCCCGGCGGTGCTGTTCGAGAAGCCGGTGATGCCGGACGGTACGATCAGCCCCATTCCCTGCCTGGCCAATCTGTTCGGCACGGTGAAACGGGTCGCCATGGGGGTGACGCTGGAGGGCAGGAACCGGACGACGGCGGGCGAGCTGCGCGAAGTCGGGGAACTGCTGGCCTTCCTGCGCAATCCGACGCCGCCGCGCGGCCTGGGCGACGCCATGGAGATGCTGCCGCTGATGCAGACCGTCATGTCGATGCGGCCCAAGACGGTGAAGAAGGCGCCGGTGCAGGAGGTGGTGCTGAAGGGCGACCAGATCGACCTGACCGCCCTGCCCGTTCAGTCGTGCTGGCCCGGCGAGCCGGCGCCCCTGATCACTTGGGGCCTGGTGGTGACCAAGGGGCCGAGCGAGGACCGCGAGGACGATTTCAACCTGGGCATCTATCGGATGCAGGTCCTGGGCAAGGACAAGGCCATCATGCGCTGGCTGGCGCACCGGGGCGGAGCGCAGCACTATGCGCGGCACAAGAAGGCCCGGCCGAAAGAGCCCCTGCCCTGCGCCGTGGTCCTAGGCGCCGATCCGGGGACCATCCTGGCGGCGGTGACGCCGGTGCCGGACACCCTGTCGGAATATCAGTTCGCCGGCCTGATGCGGGGCGCCAAGGCCGAGCTGGTCGCCTGCAAGACCGTGCCGCTGATGGTGCCGGCCCAGGCCGAGATCGTGCTGGAGGGCCATGTCCTGCTGAACGAGTTCGAGGACGAAGGCCCGTACGGCGACCACACCGGCTACTACAATTCCGTCGAGAAGTTCCCGGTCTTCCAGGTCAGCGCGATCACCATGCGCAAGAACCCGATCTATCTGACCACCTTCACGGGCCGGCCGCCGGACGAACCGTCGGTGCTGGGCGAGGCGCTGAACGAGGTGTTCATTCCGCTGCTGCGCCAGCAGTTCCCGGAGATCGTCGATTTCTGGCTGCCGCCCGAGGGGTGCAGCTATCGGATCGCCGTGGTGTCGATGAAGAAGGCCTATCCGGGCCATGCCAAGCGGGTGATGCTGGGCGTCTGGAGCTATCTGCGCCAGTTCATGTACACCAAATGGGTCATCGTCGTGGACCACGACATCGACGCCCGCGACTGGAAGGACGTCATGTGGGCCATCTCGACCAAGATGGACCCGGCGCGCGACATCACCGTGATCGAATCGACGCCCATCGACTATCTGGACTTCGCCTCGCCTGAGAGCGGCCTGGGCTCCAAGATCGGCCTGGACGCGACGGACAAATGGCCGCCTGAGACCAAGCGCGAATGGGGCGAGGAAATCCGCATGGACGAGGCGGTGATCGAACGGGTGAACGACCTGTGGGGCCGGCTTGGGTTGCCGGGCGACGGGACCCCGATCTGGAAGTAGAAGGGCGAATGCTGACAGCAACTGACAGCAGTGCGGCTTTAGGACTACGGCATAGCTGGAGCTGCCGCCATGACCTGTTCGCCCATTCATGACTTCGACTTCCTGTTCGGCCACTGGGAGGTCGAACATCGCAGACTGACAAGCCGTGGGGTCGGCTCAGATGACTGGGACATCTCCCATGGGACCGCGTTCACAGAGCCGCGCATGGGTGGGATCACCAACATCGAGCAGCACGACTGTCCCGAGCGCGGTTGGCGCGGGGTGGCGCTGCGGACGCTCGATCTGGCGACCAAAGAGTGGTCGATCTACTGGATCAGCGACCGCGATGGCCGGTTGGCGCCACCGGTGGTCGGCCGGTTTCACGACGAGGGCTGCCGCCTCGAAGGACTCGACATAGACGGCGAGCGGCCGATCCTTGCACGCTTCGAGTGGTCGCGTGTGAACACGGAAACGCCGCGCTGGGCCCAACATTTCTCGTACGACGACGGACGGACGTGGGAGCTGAACTGGGTCATGGATTTTCGGCGAGCGGCTTGAGAGTCGCGCCGAGCATTGCGGCGCGGTGAATTTGGGAGCGACAGGCTGCTGAGCGGGCAATAGGTTGGCCACGATTCAGCCGGGGGGCCATGTGAGCGCGTTCGAATTCTTCTTCAGCTTCTACGGTCTGCTGCTGGGCCTGTCGGTCGCCGAACTGGTCGGCGGGTTTGCGCGGGTGCTGCACGAGAAGCGGCGGATCCGGTTCGGCTGGTTGACGCCGCTTCTGGCCCTGTTCGTGGCCATCGACATCGCCACCTTCTGGAACCAGGCCTGGGTCATCTTTCGAGGGGCGCCGTTCAATACCTTCGTGCTGCTGGTTTCGCTGAGCATCGCCGCCACCTTCTATGTGGCGGCCAGCGTGACCTTCCCGCGCGTGTCGGCCGAGGGCGGCGACGAGCGGATCGACCTGGACGACCATTTCTGGGCCCACCGGCGGCTGGTGTTCAGTTGCATCCTGGCCGCCAACCTGATCGTCGCCGTGATTGTGATCATTCTGGCCCAGCTCAATCCCGACTTCGCCCGCATCGCCAGTTCGGTGCGCCTGTGGGTGGGCGTCTCCATCTTCGTGATCGGCACGGCGACGGCCGCGCTCGCGCCATGGCGCAAGGTCGCCGTCGGGGCCTTGGTCGTGGTGCTGCTCTACAGTCTGTGGGGCATGGCGAACTCAGCGGCGTTGCTGGTCAGGGCCGGCGGTTGGGCGCCTGCGCTGGGCGGCGGCGGTTGAACCTTGTCAGGTCGAGGCAATCGGCTCACGAAAGGCCATGCGATCCACTTCCCTGATTTCGGCCCTTCTTGCCGCCCTAGCCTGTAGCGTGAGCCCCGCCATGTCCCAGACGCTTCCCAACACCGCGCCGTGGGATCAGGCCTTCCTTCCGCCCGCGCCGGTTTGGAACGGGGCGTCCAGGGCCTTGTTGCGTGACGCGAACGATCCTTGGGTCACGGCGTTCGAAGCCGATCCGGCGCATGATTTCAGCCCGAACTACGCTGACACCCGCGCCTGGTTCGACCGTCTGGATCAGGCCAGCGACCTGATCCGCATCGAACAGTTCGGGGTTTCGCCCGAGGGACGGCCCATCTATGCGGTGATCGCCTCGAAAGACGGCCCGACTTTCGATCCGGCCAAGCCGGTGCTGATGATCCAGGCGGGCATCCACCCGGGCGAGATCGACGGCAAGGACGCGGGCATGATGGTGCTGCGCGACATCGCCTTTTACGGCAAGGACGCCCTGCTGGACCGGGTCAATCTGATCCTGATCCCGATCCTGAGCGTGGACGGGCATGAGCGCTCCGGCCCCTATTCCCGCCCCAACCAGCGCGGGCCGCGCATCCAGGGCTGGCGCAATACGGCGACCAACCAGAATCTGAACCGCGACTATCTGAAGCTGGACCAGCCCGAGATGCGCAGCGTTCGGGGCCTGATCCTGAAATACCGGCCGGACCTGTATGTGGACGTCCACGTCACCGACGGTCTGGATTACCAGTACGACGTCACCTACGGCTTCAACGGCGAGGACGGGGCGTTCAGCCGCTCGCCGAACGGCTCGGCCTGGCTGGATTCGGTGTTCAAGCCGGCGATGAACGCGGCGCTGGAGCGCGAGGGCCATATCCCCGGAGAACTGGTGTTCGGCATCGACGACGACGAGCCCAGGAAGGGCCTGTCGGACGGCGGCCTGGGCGAACGGTTCTCCAACGGCTGGGGCTCGGCGGCGCACGTTCCCACGATCCTGATCGAGAACCATAGCCTGAAACCGCACGAGCAGCGGGTGCTGGGCACCTATGTCTTCATCGAGGAGGCGATGCGGCTGCTGGCCGATCAGGGCGCGGGTTTGAGGGCCGCGACCGAACAGGACAAGGCCCTGCGCCCGGCGCAGATCCCCGCCAACTTCGAGGCCGACGAGACGCCGTCATCCACCCGGCCGTTCAAGGGCATCCTGTACGAGATGTACGAAAGCCCCGCCTCGGGTCGGAAGGAAATCCGTTGGCTGGGCCGGCCCGATCCTGAGCTGTGGCAAATGCCTTTCTATGGGTCCAAGCCGACGCTGAGCCTGACGCGGCCGACGGCCTATTGGATACCGAGCTATCGCACCGACATCATCGAGCGGTTGAAGATGCACGGCATCACTATGGAGACGGCGGAGGCGCCACGCACGGTGAACCTGTCGATGCTGCGCCTGGTCGAGCCCAAGCTGGCGACGCGGGCCAATGAGGGGCACGTCCAGGCCTCGGTGAAGACGGTCGAGGTCGAGCGCCGCGACTGGACCTTCCCGACCGGCTCGGTGCGTGTGCCCACCGATCAGCCGCTGGGCGACATCGTCGTGCTTTTGCTGGAGCCGCAGTCGAGCGAGAGCTTCTTCGCCTGGGGCATGTTCCCCGAGGTCATGAGCCGGGTCGAATATATCGAGGCCTACGCCATCGCACCGCTGGCGGACAAGATGATGGCGGCTGACCCCGCGCTGAAGGCTGAGTTCGAGGCGAAGCTGGCGGCAGAGCCGGATTTCGCAACGAACCCACAGGCGCGGCTGGCCTGGTTCTATGAGCGGACGCCCTTCTATGACGACCACTATCTGCTCTATCCCGTCGGGCGCGAGGACTGATCGATGACCACACCCCTGATGTACGCCGTCCAGGCCGCCGCCCTGTGGAGCGGTCTGCTGATCCTGCTGATGCTGGTCCTGTCCGGCATCGTGGTCAGCGGGCGGCGCAAGCACATGGTCTCGTTCGGCGACGGCGGGAACCCCGATCTGGCGGCGGCGACCCGCGCCTTCGGCAACTGCGCTGAATATGCGGCGCCGGGCATGATCGCCATGCTGTTGTTGGCCGCCGTCGGCGCTCCGGCGTGGATGGTCCATGCCGTCGGCGCGACCCTGCTGGTCGGGCGAGTGATCCATGCCCTGGGCCTGCTGTTCCAGACGGGGCCGTCGCTGGGCCGGGTCATCGGCATGTTGCTGACCTGGGTGGCGCTGCTGACCGCCGCCGTCGGCCTGATCGCCTTCGCCGTCGTCTGATCCTGTTGCAGCGCAACAGGTTGCGGCGCGGCGGGGCGTCCGCCATATCGGGGCATGACCGACACCCTAGCAGCGCCTGTTTCGACCGATCTTCTGCCCGATCTTCTGAATGACATTGTCCAGGCGGCCCTGAAGGCCGGCGCCGACGCCGCCGAGGCGGTCAGCGCGGATCGTCGCTCCCTGTCGGTCGGGGTGCGCAACGGCAAGCTGGAAGACGTCGAGCGTGAAGAGTCGCGCGACCTGGGTCTGCGGGTCTTCGTCGGCCAGCGCCAGGCCTCGGTGTCGGCGTCGGACCTGTCGCCCGAGACCCGCGCTCGCCTGGTGGAGCGCGCCGTGGCCATGGCGCGCCTGGCGCCGGAAGATCCCCACGCCGGCTTCGCGCCCGAAGACCGGCTGGCGCGCGGACCCTTCGTCGATCTGGACCTGTTCGATCCCAGCGAACGCACCGCCCTGATTCTGGAACAGGTTTCCGCCGAGGCCGAGGCGGCGGCCCTGGCGGTCGAAGGCGTCGCCCGATCCGAAGGCGGTCACGCCAGCTGGTCGTCCAGCCAATGGCGACTGGTCACCTCGCACGGGTTCGACGGCGACTATCGCGGTTCGGCCTTTTCGCTGGGCGTCGGGGTGATCGCCGAAAAGGACGGGGCCATGGAGCGTGGCGGCGAGAGCCGATCGACCCGGCATCTGGCCGATCTGCCCGGCGCCGAAATCATCGGCGAGACCGCAGGCCGCCGCGCCGTGGCCCGCACCGGGGCGCGCAAGATCGCCTCGACCACCGCCCCCGTCATCTTCGACAATCGCATGTCGGGCCAGATCGTCTCGCCGGCCGTCGGCGCGATTTCCGGCCCGTCCATCGCGCGCGGCACCTCCTTCCTGAAGGACCGGCTGGGTCAGAGGGTGTTCGCCGAGGGGGTGACCCTGATCGACGATCCGTTCCGGCCGCGCGGCATGGGCTCCACCCCGTTCGACGATGAGGGGGTGGCGGTCGAGCGTCGCGCCCTGTTCGACGACGGCGTCCTGACCACCTGGCTGCTGAACAGCGCCTCGGCGCGGCAACTTGGGCTGCAGTCCACCGGTCACGCCTCGCGGGGTCTGGCCGGACCGCCAGGTGTCGGAACCCACAATCTGCACATGGAGCCGGGCGAGCGCGATCTGGTCGGCCTGATGGCCGATGCAGGAACGGGCCTGCTGGTCACGTCGATGTTCGGGCCGTCGCTGAACGGAAACACCGGCGACTGGTCCGCCGGGGTGTCCGGCTTCTGGTTCGAGAACGGCGAGATCGCCTATCCGGTCAACGAGGTCACGGTGGCGGGCAAGCTGACCGAGCTCTATCTGCGGCTTCAGCGCGGGTCCGACCTGGAGTTCCGGGGCGGGTTCAATGTGCCGAGCCTGATGTTCGACGCGGTGGCCATAGCGGGCAAATGATCGATCGCTTGACACAGGATTGGGGGGCCGACCTCGAACTGATCCGCCAGGCGGCGATCGACGCCGGGGCGCTGGCGGTCGCAGAACGCGAGGCGGGGCTAAGGATCGAGTCGAAAGTCGGGGGCTCGCCCGTGACCAGCGGCGACCTGGCCGTGGACGCCATGCTGAAGGACCGGCTGCTGGCCGCCCGCCCCGACTATGGCTGGCTGTCGGAAGAGACGGGGGACACGCCCGAACGCTTGTCGAAGCGCCGGATCTTCGTGGTCGATCCGGTGGACGGCACGGTCGCCTATATGAAGCGCCAACCCTGGTGGTGCGTGCCCATCGCCATCGTCGAGGACGGCCAGGTGGTCGCCGCCGCCATCCATGCGCCCGAGGTTCAGGAAACCTATGTGGCGACGCGCGGCGGGGGGGCGCAGCGCAATGGGGCCGTGATCCGGGCGTCCGACGCCGAGACCCTGGACGACGCCTCGGTTCTGGGGGACGCGCGAATGATCGAGGGGTCGCATTGGGACGAGCCCTGGCCGGTGCTGCGGTTCTCGAAACGCAACGCCCTGGCCTATCGCATGGCCCTGGTCGCCGCCGGCGCCTTTGACGCGGCGCTGGCCTTGACGCCGAAATGGGACTGGGATGTCGCCGCCGGCAGCCTGATCGCCGAAGAGGCCGGCGCCCACGTCACCGACCATCACGGCCGGCCCTGGCGCTTCAACCGACCCGATCCGCGTCAGGCCAGCCTGGTCTGCGCCGCCCCGGCCCTGCACCCGCTGATCATTCGACGCTGTAAAAACGTGCCGCTATCGACTTAAGGCGTGGGTGGAAAAACCCTGTCATACATTGATCCGTAGGCGTTCTGGGCCTATGCCCCGGCAAAAGCCCTCCCCAAGCCCTAAGGACATCCGATGGTCGATCATTCCTCCGTCCCGCCGCAACTGCTGCACCTCGTCATCGGCGGCGAGCTGCGCCACCCGAACGAGCCGACGTTCCGGGATGTGTCACAGGTCGAATTCGTCGGCGCCTTCGGCAGCTATGATGAAGCCAAGAAGGCCTGGAAGGCTCGCGCCCAGGCGACCGTGGACAACGCCCACATGCGCTATTTCATCCTGCACGCCCACAAGCTGATCGACCCGCGCGGCGACGCAGCCTGAGTGCGACGTCAGGGAACGGGAACCCGTTCCCTGACCCGGACGCTGAACCCAAATGAACCTGGAACCGCAACAGATTTTCCAACTGGTCAGCCTGCTGGCCGTGCTGGCGCTATTCAGCATCTCGGCGCGGGGGCACATCGGCTATGCGCGGTGGTTCAGGAAGTGGGAGGCGGACCGCAAGGCGCGGCGCGACGCCGAGCTGGAGGCCGAAGCCCGCGAGCGCGGAGACCAATCCCCGAAAGGCCCCTGGGGTTAAACGCCCCACAGGTCGGGGGCCTATTCCCGCTTCAACAACTTCTCGGTCAGCAACGTGCCCCACCAGCCGGCCTTGAACTCGGCGCGGATCGCTTTGGGGTCGTAGGCGGGGCTGTCGACCCAGTCGATGAAACTGATCCCCAGCGGCTCGATCTCATTGACGTATTTCTCGAGCGTATAGTCCAGCACGCCGGTCAGACCCTCACGCGAGTGCAGGTACTTCTTCGAGAGCTGATCCATGGCGACGGAGATCGGTTCGCCCAGGTGGAAATGGCGATAGAAGACCGCCATCATACCCGCCCGGTCCGCGCCGGATTTGCAGTGGATCAGGACCGGATAGTCGATGGTCTCGAACAGGTCGCGGGCACGGTGGATGCGGTCCCTCTGAGGCGGATCGCGCGAATCCAGCGGGGCGTCGATCAGGGTCAGGCCCAGGCGGTCGCAGGCCTCGCGTTCTAGCCAGTAATAGCCCTCGTCGCGTTCGCCACGCAGGTTGATGACGGTGCGGACGCCCTTTTTCTTCCAGTAGGCCAGCTGACGCGGCGACGGCTGGTTGGTGCGCACCAGGTCCGGACCCAGCCAGTGCGCGTTGGAAAACGCCAGGCGCAGGAAGGCGTGATCCGCCCAGAAATAATGCCAATGCGCCCGGAAACGGCCCATCGCGGTCGAAAGATCAAAGCGCGCCATGGCCGCCAGATAGCGTCCCGAATCGATCACGTCATCCGAACTCGGTGTTCGCGCGTTGGATTGTTCGCCGAGAACAGGAGGCGTTCATGAAGACCATCGCCGTAACCGCAACCCTAGCTTTGGGCCTTTGGACCAGTCTCGCCGCCGCGCAAACACCGCCGCCGGAGGACACGGCCCTGACCGCCTATCTGCGGGAAAAGGCGCAGGGGGCGGTGGGCGCCACCCGATACACGGCCGCGATCACGCCCGATGGCGCGACGACCCTGGTCTATCTGACCGGACCGAATTGGTGCGGGTCGGGCGGATGCCAGTTGCTGGTCCTCAGCCACGAGGGCGACGCCTATGTATTGGTCGGGGAAATCAGCGTGGCGCGGGCGCCCATCCGCCTGCTGGAGCAGCAAACCCATGGCCGCCGTGACCTGGGCGTCTATGTCGCCGGGGGCGGCGTCACCGAGGGGTACGAGGCCGCCGTGCCCTTCGATGGCCGTCGCTATGCGTCAAATCCAACCATGCCCCCGGCCGTCAGGGTCGAAGACGTGCCGGGCGAAACCCTGATCCGTGCGGACGAACAGGGGCGCGTGCTGGAACCGTCGCCTGACAAGCCTTGACTTGAACGGCGGCTCGGACGACCGAAGGCCGATGACCGCGCCCGCCTCAGAGACCATGCCCCTGCGCGCCCTGCTGGCGCGAATCTGGCGCGACTATCTGTCCCGGCACAAGGGATCGCTGATCCTGTCGGTCCTGTGCGCGGCGATGACGGGCCTGCTAACGGCCGCCCTGCTGAAGCTGCTGGAGCCGGCGATGAACGGCCTGTTCCTGGGCGGGACCGCGCCCATCAGCCTGTTCGGGGTGATCCGCTTTCCGGCCGACAAGGCCATCATCTGGATTCCGGCCGCCATCCTGGCGGTCGCGATGATGCGGACCCTGGCGGCGCTGGGCCAGGCGGCCCTGGTCAACCGGCTGGGCCACACGATCGTCGGCGACATCCAGATCCGCCTGTTCGGCGCCATGATCCGCGCCGACCTGGCCCGGTTGCGCAGCCAGCATTCGGGGGGCTTCGTCTCGTCGGTGCTGTTCGACGCCAACATGGTGCGCGAGGCCTTCACCTCGGGCGTGGTCAACTACACCCAGAACCTGCTGACCCTGATCGCGGTGCTGATCTACATGGGGTTCATCGACTGGCAGCTGACCATGGTGGTGCTGCTGGGCGTGCCGCTGGTGGCGCTGGTGCTGCGCCGGTTCGGGCGCAGGACGCGCAAGGCGGCGCAGGGCGCCATGGCCGAGACCGAGAACCTGTCCACCGCCCTGATGGAGAATCTGGACGGGGTTCGCCTGATCAAGATCGAGAACCGCGAGGCGGCCGAGCAGGACCGTGTCGCCGAAGTGGTCACCCGCCGCCAGCGCCACGTGATCAAAGGGTCCAACGCCCGCGCCTTCGCCGGCCCCTCCAGCGATCTGGTCGCCTATATCGTGGTGGCGGCGGTCATGGCCTATGCCGGCTGGCGGTCTCAGTCGGGCGAGATGACGGTGGGCGCGTTCGCCGCCTTCATCGGCATGTTGCTGGCCGCCGGTCAGGCCCTGCGTCAGGTGACCAATCTGGCGACGGTGATGAGCGAGGGCTTCACCGCCGCGCGCCGCCTGTTCGGCGCCCTGGACATCGAGGCCGAGATTCGCGAGGCGCCCGATGCGGCGGCCCTGCCGACCGGGCCAGTCGAGGTGGTGCTGGACCAGGTTTCGTTCGCCTATGGGCCGGGCGGGGCGCCGACGCTGGATCAGGTGTCGTTGCGGGTGGCCCCCGGCGAGACCGTGGCCCTGGTCGGGCCGTCGGGCGGGGGCAAGAGTACGATATTGAGCCTGTTGCCGCGTTTCTATGACGTGACGGGCGGGGCGGTGACGATCAACGGCGCCGACGTGCGGTCGCTGAGGATCCACGATCTGCGCGACCATATCGCCCTGGTGACGCAGGAGCCCTTCCTGTTCGACGACACCATCGCCGCGAACATCGCCTATGGCCGGCCGGGCGCCATGCAAGCCCAGATCGAGGAGGCCGCGCGTTCGGCCGCCGCCCACGACTTCATCACCGCCCTGCCTGAAGGGTATGACACCCGCGCCGGCGAGGCGGGCCTGCGGCTTTCGGGCGGGCAGCGCCAGCGGATCGCCATCGCCCGCGCCTTCCTGAAGGACGCGCCCATCCTGTTGCTGTACGAGGCGACCAGCGCCCTGGACACCGAGAGCGAGGCCCTGGTCCAGGCGGCGCTGGAGCGGCTGATGGAGGGACGCGCCACCCTGATGATCGCCCATCGGCTGTCGACCGTCCGCAACGCCGACCGCATCTATGTGATCGAGGCCGGGCGCGTGGTCGAGGAAGGGCCGCACGTCGTCCTGGTGGCGCGCGGAGGCCTCTATTCCCGCCTGGCCCGTCAGCAGTCTCTGGACGGGACGCCGCCCACGGTCGAGACCGTCGCGTGAGGCCCCTTCGCAATCCCTTCATCCAGTCCGCCCTGGCTTGGGCGCTGGCGCAGTGGATGCAGTTCTGTTTCGCCACCATTCGCTGGACGCACGAGAACCAGGCGGTCGCCGAACAGATCTGGGCTCAGGGCGGCGGCGTCCTGTGCGTCTTCTGGCATTCGCGCATCGGCCTGGCCCCGGCGTCGTGGCCGTTGGACCGGGCGCAAGCGGCGAAAGGGCTGATTTCGCTGTCGGCCGACGGCGAGTTCATCGCCAAGGCCGTGGCGCTTCAGGGCTTTCCAGCCGTGCGGGGGTCTTCCGCCAACAAGGACAAGGCCGATCGCGCCAAGGGCGGGTCGCAGGCCCTGCGCGACGGACTGAAACAGCTGAAGGTCGGCGCCCTGGCCCTGACGCCCGACGGCCCGCGCGGCCCGGCCAATACGATGGCCGAGGGCCTGCCGCTGATGGCGAAACTGTCGAAGGCGCCGGCCCTGTTCATCGGCCTGTCGTGCAAGCCGGCGATCCGCCTGAACAGCTGGGATCGCGCCGTCCTGCCCCTGCCCTTCGGCAAGGGGGCGATCGTCTGGGACCGCGCCGACTTCCCCGAGGGCGCCGACATGGCCGCCGTCGTCGCCGACTGGACCGCCCGCATGAACGCGGTCGAGGCGCGAGCGGACGCGATCACGGGGCTGAAGCCGTGACGCCCCTGCCGTTGCTGGCCTATCGACTCCTGACCCGCGTGCTGGAGCCCTTGGCCCCGCGCCTGCTGGACGCCCGCGCGGCCAAGGGCAAGGAAGACCCCGCCCGCGTCGATGAGCGGCTGGGCTTCACCCGCGCCGAAAGGCCCGACGGCGATCTGGTCTGGCTGCATGGCGTCAGCGTGGGCGAGACCCTGTCCCTGCTGCCCTTGGTCGAGCGGTTCGTGAAGACGCGGCCCGACCTGACCGTGCTGGTGACGTCGGGGACCGTGACCTCGGCCCGGATTCTGGCAGAGCGGCTGCCCCCAGGCGTCATCCACCAGTATGCGCCGGTGGACGGGCCGGGCGTCGTCTCGCGGTTTCTGGACCACTGGCGCCCCAGCCTGGCGATCTTCGTCGAGAGCGAGCTGTGGCCGAACATGCTGCTGGAGGCGCATCGGCGCGGCGTGAAGCTGGCCCTGGTCAGCGCACGGATCACCGAGAAGACGGTCGAGGGCTGGGCGCGGTTTCCGGCCTCGGCGCGGGTGCTGACCGGCGCCTTCGACCTGGTCCTGCCCCAGGATCAGGCGTCGGGAGAGCGATTGGAGCGCCTGGGCGCGCGGATCGACGGCCTGGTCAATCTGAAACTGGCGGGCGACGCCCTGCCCCATGACGCCGCCGCCTTCAGCCGCCTGAGCGCCGCCATCGGCGACCGGCCGGTGGTGGTCGCCGCCAGCACCCACGAAGGCGAGGAGATCGCCATTGTCCGCGCCCTGGATAAGCTGGCCGATCGGGCCTGCCTGATCCTGGCGCCGCGCCATCCGGAACGGGGACCCCACATCGCCACAGCCCTGCAGCGCGAGGGCGTGGCCTTCGCCATGCGATCACGTGGCGAAACAATCGGACGCGACACCGACGTCTATCTGGCCGACACCTTGAACGAAATGGGGCTGTTCTTGCGTTTGGCGGATGTGGTGGTGATGGGCGGCTCCTTCGCTCCGGCCCTGGGCCTACCGGCGGTGGGCGGGCATAATCCGCTGGAGCCGGCGCGGCTGGCGCGGCCGACCATCACCGGACCGGACGCCTCCAACTGGGCCACCGTGACCTCCGCCCTGGCGCAGGCCGGGGGGCTGATCTTGGTCCAGGCGCCCTGGGACCTGCCCGGCGCGGTCGAACCCCTGCTGGCCGATCCTGCGGCGGCCAAGGCCATGGGCGAGCGCGCGCGCCGCGCCGCCGCCGAAGCGGGCGGCGGTCTGGACCGGTTGTGGGCCTTCCTCTCGCCGCTGACGCCGAAGACGCCGGCCAGAACGGGTCGGGGCCGATGAAGCTGAACACCCCCCGCTGGTGGTATGTCCGCGACCGCAGCCACGCCCGGCTGACCCGCACCCTGCTGAAGCCGCTGGGCTGGATCTGGGCCGGGGTCACGGCGCGACGGATCGCGCGGACGGTCCCGGTCGATCCGGGCTGCGCGGTGCTCTCGGTCGGCAATCTGACGGTGGGCGGATCGGGCAAGACGCCGGTGGCGCGCGAGGTTCTGCGACTGCTGCGGGCGGCGGGCGTAGAGGCGCAGGCCCTGTCGCGCGGTTATGGCGGGCGGCTGGAGGGGCCGGTGCGCGTGGATCTGAAGGTCCATTCCGCCGAAGACGTCGGCGACGAGCCCCTGATGCTGGCGCAAGCCTCGCCCGCCTGGATCGCGCGGGATCGCGTCGCCGGCGCGCGGACGGCGGCGGCCGAGGGCGCCCAGGTTCTGGTTCTGGACGACGGCCATCAGAACCCGGCCCTGAAAAAGACCGTCAGCCTGATCGTCGTGGACGGCGAGACGCGCGAGGACGAATGGCCGTTCGGCGACGGATCGGTGTTTCCATCCGGCCCGATGCGCGAACCCTTGGCGGCGGGACTGGCGCGCGCCGACGCCGTGGTGGTGATGCTGCCCACAGATGTCGAGACGGCCGATCCCGAACTGCTCGCGGCGTTCGGCGCCCTGCCCGTTTTCCTGTGCCGCCTGACGCCCGAGGGTCCGCCGCCGACCGGGCCGCAGGTCGGCTTCGCCGGCATCGCCAAGCCTTGGAAGGTCGAGCGGTCGCTGAAGGCGGCCGGCTGCGACCTGGCGGACTTCGTCCCCTTCCCGGATCATGCGGCCTATAGACCCGTGGACATGGCCTTCCTGCGGGAGCGGGCGGCGGTATATGGGGCCGGTCTGGTCACGACGGAAAAGGACTGGGTCCGGCTGACGCCCGACCAGCGGGCCGATGTGACGGCCTGGCCGGTGGTCGCCCGGTTCGAGGATCAGGCGGGGTTCGCCGCCTTTCTGAACGCCCGGCTTCAGTCGGCGCGATAGACCACCCCGCCCTTCATCACGAACTTCATCCGCTCCAGTTCGGTCACGTCCGTAAGCGGATCGCCCGATACGGCGACGATGTCGGCCGGCATTCCGGGCGCGATCTTTCCGGCCTCATTGGCGATCCGCAGGTGGTCTGCGGCGCCGACCGTGGCGGCCTGGATCGCCTCCAGCGGGGTCAGGCCGGCGCGGACCAGAAGCGCGAACTCCTGAGCATTATCGCCATGGGCCGAGACGCCGCTGTCGGTGCCGAAGGCGATCTTGACCCCGCCGTCATGGGCGCGGCGCGCCATGTCCAGCATCTTGGGCCCCGCCTCCAGCGCCTTGGCCGTCTGGGCCGGGGTGAAGAAATTGTTGGGGCCCGAGGCGATGCGGGCGACGAAATCGCCGGCCAGCAGGGTCGGCACCAGCCAGGCCCCGTTGGTCTTGAACAGCCGGATCGATTGATCGTCCAGATAGGTGCCGTGTTCGATGGAGTCGCCGCCGGCGCGCAGGAAGGCGTTGATCCCGTCCACGCCGTGGGCATGGGCCGTGACCTGGCGGCCCATGCGGTGGGCGCTGTCGACGATGGCGGTCAGTTCGGGGTCGCTGAACTGCTGGCCCAGCCCGGCGGCGGTGTTGGACAGGACCCCGCCCGTGGCCGTGATCTTGATGATGTCGGCGCCGGCCCGGACCTGGGCGCGGACGGCGCGCATGCAGTCCTCGGGTCCCGAACAGATGCTCTCGGACGACAGCAGATGCATGACGTCGTCGCGATACCCATTGATGTCGCCATGGCCGCCGTGGATCGAGACGGAGGAACCGGAAGCGATGATACGCGGCCCCGGCACGTCGCCGGCCTTGACCGCGTTTCTCAGGGCAAATATCGCCTGATTGCTGGCGCCCAGGTCGGCGACGGTGGTGAAGCCGGCCATCAGGGTGCGGCGGGCGTAGCGCGCGCCGACCATGGCCTGGTCCGCGTCGGACAGGGTGACCTCTTCCAGACGGGAATTGGGGTTCTGCTGGCCCGTCAGATGGACGTGGCTATCGATCAGCCCCGGCAGGACGAAGGCTGTGCGCAGGTCGATGACCTGGCCTTGGGTCGGGTCGCCGACGAAGCCGTCGCGAACTTCGACGACCTGGTTCCCTCTGATCACGAGAGTTTTACCGCGCTGCACAACGCCGTTCGACGGGTCAGCCAGCAATCGCCCGGCTTCGACAAACGTCGTCGTCGGCGCTGGAGAAACCCTAGCCCCTGCGGGGCTTTGCTGGGCCGCCGCGCCCGTGGCCAAGACCGCCCATGCCACCGCCGCCAGACCGAAACGCTTCATCGATTTCTCCCCAAAACAACTGCGCCGCAAAATCGCCTCACAAGGCCAAGGTTGCTTCGCTCGTAACCATTTGAAACAAACACGCCTCAAGACCAACCGCAACGAGGGCGTCGCATGCGGCTATCGAGACGAGGGCTTATTCTGGGTGGATCGGCCATGCTGGCGGGTTGCGCCAGCGCGAGCGCCAAGGCCCCGCTCACTACCGCCGCGACGGTTACGCCGGTCATCCCCCCTGCGCCGCCGATCCAGACTGTAAGCGTGACGCCTCCGCCGCTGGATCCGCGCGGTCACGTCCGCAAGGAACTGATGGAACGCGCCATGACGGCGCTGGACGTCCACCACCACAAGATCCCGCTTCGCGACCGCATGTACCTGGTCGATTTCCAGAAATTCTCGGGCGAAGAGCGGCTGTATGAAGTCGATCTGGTCGCCGGCGAGGTCAAGGTTCTGCGCACCTGCCACGGACGCGGTTCCGACCCCAGCCACTCGGGTTACGCCCAACGCTTCTCCAATACGCCGGATTCCAACATGTCCTCGGTCGGCGCCTACGCCACGGCCGGCGCCAGCTGGGGATCGCAGCAGGGGCCGAACGTCCTGCTGGACGGGCTGGAATACTCCAACGACAAGGCGCGCGAGCGGGCCATCATCATCCATGGCGCCGACTACGCCGACCCGGACTTCCTGGCGCGCGAAGGCAAGCTGGGGCGCAGCTACGGCTGTTTCTCGGTCGCCCACACCGATCTTCCCGAACTGCGCGAACGGATGGGCGAAGGGCGGCTACTGTTCGCCTGGGCGTAAGGGCTACCCCGCAGGACGTCGGGCGGAGTGCCGGATGGTGATGATGCGAATCTCGCTCGGTAGGACTGCGTAGCGGATCACATAAGGGCGGATCGACACCGCTTCGCGAAGCCCATGCCGGATCGGTCTGCCGCGATCCGGAAAGGCGTTCAGACTTTCGGCCAGATCAATCAAACGCACCGCTAACCGGATCGCGGCCGGCAGGCTGAAGCCCTGCACATAGGATTGAATGGCGATCAGGTCTTCCCGAGCTTGCTCGGTCCAGACTACTCGCCGCATTTCGGCGGCGGGAGCGGATTGTCCGTGCCCCACGACAGAAGCCAGCGTTTCATCGCCTCATGACTGATGATCCGTCCCGCTTCGATGTCGGCAAGACCACGCAGGGTCGCCGCCTCGTCCGCCGCGTCGTCAGCGATGTCGAAGACGCCAGGCTCGTCGTCATCTTCGTGATAAGCGGGATCAGCCATAGGCCAAACCCTATCACATCCTGGCCGATACGGTCAGCCCCGGTCCAGCGCTCTCCAGCCGATGTCTGAGCGGTTGAAGCCGCCCGGCCAGTCGATCATTTTGATGGCGGCGTAGGCGCGGTCGCGGGCCTGGGCGATGTCGTCGCCCTCGGCGCAGACGTTCAGGACGCGGCCGCCGGCGGCGCACAGCTGGCCGTCGTCGCGGCGTCGGGTGCCGGCGTGGAAGACCTGGACGTGGGGGCCGAAGTCCTGATCGACGCCGCGGATGATCGAGCCTTCCAGCGGGCTGTCGGGATAGCCCTTGGCCGCCATGACCACGCAGATCACCGTCTGGGGCTTGAAGGCCGGGGACGGCAGGCCCGAGACGTCGCCGCGCGCGCAACCCAGCAGATAGGGGACGATGTCTCCGGCCATCCGCATCATCAGCACCTGGCATTCGGGGTCGCCGAACCGGGCGTTGAACTCGACCACCTTGGGACCGTCGGCCGTGGCCATCAGGCCGGCGTAGAGGACGCCGCGATAGGGGGCGCCCTCCTCGGCCATCTTGCGGATGGTGGGCTGGACGATCCGTTCGTCGGCCTGCTGCACCAGGTCGGCGGTGAAGACGGGAGCCGGCGAATAGGCGCCCATGCCGCCGGTGTTGGGGCCGGTGTCGCCGTCAAAGGCGCGCTTGTGGTCCTGAGCGCCGCCGAACAGGACGGCCTGCTTCCCGTCGCACAGGGCGAACAGCGAGCCCTCCTCCCCGTCCATGAACTCCTCGATCACGACGCGGGCGCCGGCGGCGCCGAAGCGGCCGCCCAACATGCGCTCAATCTCGGCCTCGGCGTCGGGACGGTCGGGACTGATGGCCACGCCCTTGCCTGCGGCCAGGCCGTCGGCCTTGATCACATAGGGCGGCTTGAACACGTCCAGAGCGGCCTTGGCGTCCTTGACCGTGTCATAGACGCCGTAGCCGGCGGTGGGGATTTCGTGGCGTTCCAGGAAGGCCTTGGAGAAGGCCTTGGACACCTCCAGCTGGGCGGCCTTGGCAGTGGGGCCGAAACAGGGGATGCCGGCCGAGGCCAGGCGGTCGGCAAGACCGGCGGCCAGGGCGACTTCCGGCCCGACCACGACCAGATCGGCTTTGATCTCGCGCGCCAGGGCGGCCAGGCCCTCGGCGTCGTCGGCCTTGACCGGGCGAAGTTCGCACAGCTTCTCGATCCCGGGGTTGCCGGGCGCGGCCACGAGGCGGGTGACCAGCGGCGACTGGGCGATCTTCCAGGCCAGGGCGTGTTCGCGCCCGCCCGATCCGACGAGAAGAATAATCATGAGGTCGGGCAATGACGGTCCGGTTGGGGCCGGTCAAGCGCCCGTCCCTCTAAAGAGCCGTTCGGCGGCGAAAATCAGCGCGCGGGCGGGGTCCAGGCCGGGAGGGCCTGGAGCTGGGCCAGGGTCAGGCCGGTCACCAGATCCTTGTCGCCGTTGCGGTCGATGGAGGTCACGTCGCCCAGCGGAACCTGAACCTTCAGATCCCCGGGCCCCTCAAGCTCGACCACCAGATGGGTCAGAGCGCCTTGGGCATTCAGGATCAGGGTTTCGACATCGCCCAGATCGGTGTTGTCGCGCGACAGCAGGTCGGCGTCCTCCAGTTCGTCCCCGGTCATGCCGAAGGCCAGCGCCGCCTGGGTCGTGGCGGCGTCGGCCCGGTTTTCGGTAACCGGAACCGGGGCGGCGTCGGGCGCCGGGACCTGAACGACGTCGTCGCTGTTGTCGGAACAGGCCGCCAGGCCGAGGACGCCGGAAACGAGGGCGATGGAGATCAATCGGTTCATGGTTTTCCCTGGGTCAGAAAAGGGCGGAGAGGACGTAGACGACCAGGCCGATCAGGCCGATCCCGCCGATGATCAGCCAAGGGCTCATGGCCCCGCCTGCGCCGCTGCGGCGCATCAGGTCGCGTTCGCGGGGATCGCGGTCTTCGGGATCGGTTCCTTGAGGATCGGCGGGCATGAAAGGCGAACGGCGCCGTGCGGATGCTGTTCCCGCGCGGATCGACGCAGGCTAGGATGAGACGATGAGCGACGACTCCTATGTGTTCGAAGGCCCAGCCGAGGCCGCCGCCCCGCGCGACAACAATCCGCCCCTGTCGATCTCGGAACTGTCGTTCGCGCTGAAGCGGACGCTGGAGGAACGATTCGGCCACGTCCGGCTGAGGGGCGAGGTGTCCAAGGTCAATCGTCACGCCTCGGGCCATGTCTATCTGACCCTGAAGGACGACAAGTCGGCCATCGACGGGGTGATCTGGAAGGGGTCGGTGCGCGGCCTGGGGGTCCAGCCGGAGGCCGGGCTGGAGGTCATCGTCACCGGCAAGATCACCTCGTACCCGGCGCGGTCCTCGTATCAGATCGTGATCGAGAGCATGGAGGCGGCCGGGGCCGGCGCCCTGCTGGCCCAGCTGGAGCGGCTGAAGGTCCGGCTGCGTGAAGAAGGCCTGTTCGAACCGGGCCGCAAGAAGCCCCTGCCCCAGTTTCCCCGCACCATCGGGGTGATCACCAGCCCTACGGGTGCGGTGATCCGCGACGTGCTGCACCGGATCGCCGAACGCTGGCCCTGCCGGGTGATCGTCTGGCCCGTGGTGGTCCAGGGCGAGGCGGCCAGCGGCCAGGTGGCCAACGCCATTCGCGGCTTCGACGCCATGACGCCTAATGGGCCGATCCCCCGCCCCGACCTGCTGATCGTCGCGCGCGGCGGCGGCTCGGTGGAGGACCTGTGGTGCTTCAACGACGAGGCCCTGGCCCGAACGGTGGCGGCGGCCCGGATTCCGATCATCTCGGCCGTGGGGCACGAGACGGACACCACCCTGATCGACTTCGTGTCCGACCGGCGCGCGCCGACGCCCACGGGGGCGGCCGAGATCGCGACGCCGGTGTTGGCGGACCTGAGATATGCGGTCGCCGACCTGGACCGGCGCATGGTCCTGGCTGGCGGGCGGCTGATCGAGGACCGGCGCACCCGGCTGCGGGCCGTGGCGCGCGGCCTGCCGGCGCGGCCGGAAGACCTGCTGGCCCTGGCGCAGCAGCGGTTGGACAACGCCGCCAGTCGGCTGGGGTCAGGTCTTCAGCGCAATGTCGCCCTGCACGAACGGCATCTGGCCGTGACGGGCGGCAAGCTGAGCCCTGCCCTGTTGCGGGCGCGGATCGAGCGGGGACAGGACCGGCTACGCGGCGCCGGCGACCGGCTGGGCGCCGCCTTGCAGGCGGGTGTGGCGCGCGGCGAGCGGCGGCTGCTTCAGGTTTCGGCGCGACTGTCGCCCGAACCGCTGCATCGTCGGCTGGACCAGCGCGAGGCCCGGTTGCAGGCGGTCGGGGCGCGGCTGGACGGCGTCATGCCGCGTCGGCTGGAACGGGACGCGGATCGGCTGGCGGCGCTGTCGCGCGCCCTAGCGACACTGGACCCCGGCCGGCCCAAGCCCGGCTTCGCGCGAGTGGAAAACCCGGACGGCGACTGGATCACTTCGGCGGCGGCGCTGGAGGCGGGCCAGACGGTGCGTCTGGTGTTCGGCGACGGCGCACGGGGCGCAATCATCGAGGGCGGCGACGGCCGTACAGCGCCCGCCCCGGCCCGGCCGGCGCCTCGGCCCAAGCCCGCTGCGCCGGGCCAAGGCGATCTGTTCTGACCAGTTCTGTCCGTTTTCCGCTTCGCCCCGGCGGCGCTTCCTGCTAACCGCCGCCGGATGAAGATCCCTCGCATCGCCCTGGCCGCTTACGGCTTCGCCCTTCTGATCATCGTGCTGGACCAGTGGACCAAGGCCTGGATCCTGGGCCTGCCCGACGTCGCTTCGGTCAGCCAGATTCCGCCGGGCTATGTCTTCGCCGAGGTGCTGCCGCCCGTCCTGCGCTTCACCTTTGTTCAGAACACCGGCGTCAGTTTCGGCCTGTTCGGCGGGGGCGAGGCGCGATGGGGTCTGACCATCTTCTCCATCATCGTCTCGGGCGCCCTGGCCTGGTGGGCGACCCAGTCGAATCGGCGGCTGTTGATCACCGCCATCGGCTTCGTCATGGGCGGCGCCCTGGGCAATGTCATCGACCGGGTCCGCTTCGGCTATGTGGTCGATTTCATCGACTTCTCCGGCACGGGCGTCTTCCCCTGGGTGTTCAACATCGCCGACAGCGCCATCACCATCGGCGTCGTCTTGTTGATTCTGGACAGCTTCCTGTCGGACAAGGCGGCGAAAGCCTGAACCCGGCTTTCGTCCGATCCAGAGCTCGTTTCATGGCCTTGGCGGTATCGCCCGCTCGGCCGATCCGGCTCGAAGGTTGGCGCGGCCCCCGAAAAGTCGTAATCACCCCGTCTTCACTATGCCAACAACGCCCGCAGAGGCGTTCCGTGCATCAGCCGATCAGAGCCTGAACCCATGCGTATCCGCAGCGTCGCCGTACTGACCCTCGCCGCCTCCGCCGCGCTCGCCGTTTCGGCGTGCGGCAGCCTCAAGCAAGGCGTCGGCCTGACCAAGGTCGTGCCGGACGAGTTCGTCACCGTCTCCACCGCCCCGCTCAGCGTGCCGCCCGAGTACGGCCTGCGCCCGCCCGCGCCGGGCCAACCGCGCCCGCAGGAACTGGCTCCTGAAAGCGCCGCGCGCCAGATCCTGCTGGGTCAGCGCCAGGCCATCACGCGCACGCCCGGCGAACAGGTCCTGGTCGCCCAGGCCGGCGCCGACCAGGCCGATCCCCTGGCCCGCTACGTCGTCGATGACGAGTTCGGCGACATCGCCCACAAGGACGAAAGCTTCGCCAACCGCCTGATGTTCTGGCGCAAGGACGACGCATCGACCCAGGCGCCGACCGTTCGCCAGACCGCGGAAGGTCAGACGACGATCGACGCCGCGACTGAGGCTGCGCGCCTTCAGGCGCTGACCGGCGGCCAACAGGCCATCACCATCACCCCGCGTCGCAGCGGCGGCTTCAAGCTGCCCGGTCTGTAAGACCCCTTCGCCTCTTTTCTAAGGACGCCTGCCACGGCGTTGGTCCTCTCGCTGTCGGAATATAACTGATGCGTCGCGTGCTCTCCGCCCTGGCCGCCGTCTCCATCGCGGCCTCTGTCCTGCCCGCCACCGCTCAGGCGCAGATGTCGCCAAGCGGCAGCGGTCAGCGTGATCGCGGATCCAGCGGCCAGCAGGCCGACGGGTCCGAGAATGCGCCCGCCAGCCGCGCGCCGCGCATCGCGCCCCTGCGCCGCCGCGCCAACGCCGGCCCCTGCCCCTTCGTGAAGGTGCTGTACGACGCCGCCCGCTACGTCGAACTGGAAGGCGGCCGCGCAGCCGTCTCCAACGTCGGCTATACGGGCGAGATCGAAGGCGTGTCTGCCGACTGCGAATACCGTGAAGCCGATCCGATCCGCCTGGATATGGACATTCTGTTCGAGCTGGGCCGCGGCGAACGGGCGGCGGGCGATCAGAAGACCTATCGCTATTGGGTCGCCGTGACCGAGCGCAACAGCGCCATTCTGGCCAAGGAATATTTCGACCTGCCCGTGAATTTCGACGGTCAGCGCACCGCCTCGATCCATGAAGAGCGGACCATCGTGATCCCGCGCGCGGGCATCGACACCAGCGGCGGTAATTTCGAGGTCCTGATCGGTTTCGACGTCACGCCGGAAATGGCCGAGTTCAACCGCTCAGGCAGCCGCTTCCGCGTCAACGCCGGCGTGCCGGCCCAAGCCTCCGCGCCGAGCCAGTAATGTCTGATCTGAAGACCGTCCTCAGCGAAGCGGTCGCCGCCGCCTTCGCCGCCGAAGGCGTGGATGCGGCCCTGGCCCGCGTCACCCCGTCGGACCGCCCCGACCTGGCCGACTTCCAGTCGAACGGCGCCCTGGCCGCCGCCAAGGCGCTGAAGGCCAATCCGCGCGAACTGGCGGGCAAGATCGCCGAGCGGCTGACCACCGATCCGCGCTTCGCCTCGGTCGAGGTGGCGGGGCCGGGCTTTATCAATCTGAAGATCGCCGACGCGACCCTGGCCGCGCGCGCCGCCGAAGTCGCCGCCGACGCCGACCATGCCGGAGCCGCCGTCGTGGCCGAGGCCCGCAAGGTGGTCATCGACTACGGCGGTCCGAACGTGGCCAAGCCGATGCACGTCGGCCATCTGCGCAGCGCCATCATCGGTGAGAGCCTGAAGCGGCTGTTCCGTTTCCGCGGCGACCATGTGACCGGAGACGCTCATTTCGGCGATTGGGGCTTCCAGATGGGGCTGCTGATCGTCGCCGTCGGCGATGAGGGCAAGGCCGACGCCTTTCTGGCCGAGGGCGACGGGCCCTTCCCGTCCGACAGTCCCGTTTCGCTGGAGGACCTCGAGCGCCTCTATCCGGCCGCTGCGGCGCAGGGCAAGGAAGACCCGGCGTTCCGCGACCGCGCCCGCAAGGCGACCGCTGAACTGCAGGGCGGCCGCCCGGGCTATCGCGCCCTCTGGGCTCATTTCGTCGCCGTCAGCCGAACGGCGCTGGAACGTGAGTTCGGCGCGCTTGGCGTAACCTTCGACTTGTGGAACGGCGAGAGCGACGCCGATCCTGTGATGGCCGAAATGATTGTCCATCTGGAGGCGACCGGCCTTCTGGTCGAGGACGACGGGGCCCGCGTGGTCCACGTCGCCCGTCCCGGCGAGACGCGGAAACGGAAACTGGCCGACGGCTCGGTGATCGAGGCCCCCAGCCCGCCGCCGCTGCTGGTGATCAGTTCGGAGGGCTCGGCCATGTACGGCACGACCGACCTGGCGACGATCCTGGACCGGCGCAAGTCCATCGACCCCGACCTGATCCTCTATGTCGTCGACGAGCGGCAGGCCGAGCATTTCGAACAGGTGTTCCGCGCGGCCTATCTGGCCGGCTACGCCGCCGAGGGCTCGCTGGACCACCTCGGCTTCGGCACCATGAACGGGCCGGACGGCAAGCCGTTCAAGACCCGCGCGGGCGGGGTGCTCAAGTTGCATGACCTGATTACCATGGCCGTTGAGAAGGCCCGCGAACGGCTTCACGAGGCGCATCTGGGCGAGGATCTGACCGAGGCCGAGTTCGAGGCCATCGCCCACAAGGTGGCCGTGGCGGCGTTGAAATTCGCCGACCTGTCGAACAGCCGCACCACCAGCTACGTTTTCGACCTCGACCGTTTCATGAGCTTCGAGGGCAAGACCGGTCCCTATCTGCTGTACCAGGCGGTGCGGATCAAATCCCTGCTGCGCAAGGCGGCGGACCAGGGCGCGGCGGCGGGTCCGGTGGTGATCGGCGAACCGGCGGAGCGCGATCTGGCCCTGACGCTGGACGCCTTCTCGCAGGCCGTGACCGAAGCCTACGACAAGCGGATGCCGCACCTGATCTCGGAGCACGCCTACCGGCTGGCCCAGTCGTTCTCGAAATTCTACGCCGCCTGCCCGGTGCTGGTCGCGCCGGACGAGGCGACGAAGGGTTCGCGGCTGACGCTGTCGAAGGCGGTGTTGGACCAGCTGGAGACCGCTCTGGACCTGCTGGGCATCGACACGCCGGAACGGATGTGACCCGGCCTCAGACGAGGGCAAGCATCCAGTAGGTTGTCAGGTTGGCGCCGGCGTGCAGACCGTAGCCGGGCAGAATGGAGCCCCGCCCCGGCCGTTCGTTCAACCAACCCGCGAGGAGGGCCGACAAAGGCGAAGGCGATCATCGCACCGCCCAGCAGACCCCGTCCCTCGGGCAGCAGGAGGATGGGCAGATGGATGGCGGCGAACAGGACGGCTGGCCCAGGTTGCCGGGCCAGAACCCCATCAGGCCGTAAAGCCGCCGCGCGATCAGGCCGCGAAACAGCAGCTCTTCTGCCAGGGCGGTCTTGAACAGGGCTGCGAAAGCCAGGGCGACGAGAACGGCTGCGTCGGCCGGTCCGCCGCCGGTGATGGCGTGAATCACGGTGCCGGGCCCGGCGGCCAGTTCGGCCAGTCCCGGCGTCTGAAGCAGGAACAGGGCGCCGCCGACGCCGACGGCGGCCGCGATGAGGGTGAGGCCCGGCGGTGCGCCCTTCAGGCCCAGCCACTCACGAAGACCGGCCCGGCGTCGCCCGACCAATGCCCAGGCGATCAGACAGATCAGGCTGACGACGCCAAGCTGGAGCGCCGTCCCTGTGATGGAGCCGAGAATTCGGTCGTCCACGGTCCCCCTCCCCCGGAGCAGTATCGGTCCCAGGCTAGAACGGCATCGCTTGATGTCTTAGTTAAAGATATTTCAAGTTTGAACCGGCGCCCGGTGGACAGACGCCGGAGATTGAGGCGTCTATGGCGTGACCATGGAGCCCCTGATGACCGATCTCGACAGCTATATCGCCGGCCTGCCCAAGGCGGAGCTGCATCTGCATATCGAGGGCTCGCTGGAGCCGGAGCTGATGTTCGAGCTGGCGCAGCGCAATGGCGTGGCCATTCCGTTCGACAGCGTCGAGGCGGTGCGGGCGGCCTATGACTTTTCGAACCTGCAGGACTTCCTCGACATCTATTACGCCGGGGCCAATGTGCTGATGACGCGGCGCGATTTCGAGGATCTGGCCTTCGCCTATTTCCGGCGGGCGGCGGCGGACAATGTGCGTCACGCCGAAATCTTTTTCGATCCCCAGACCCACACCGACCGGGGCGTGCCGTTCGAGGTCGTGGTCGAGGGGCTGATCGCCGGCATGAACCGGGCGAAGGCGGAGCTGGGCGTGACCTCCGGCCTGATCCTCAGCTTCCTGCGTCACCTGACCGAGGAGGAGGCCTTCGCCACACTGGAGATGGCGAAGCCGTATCTGCACCACTTCATCGGCGTCGGCCTGGACTCGTCAGAGGTCGGTCATCCGCCGTCGAAATTCGTTCGCGTCTTCGCCGCCGCCCGCGACCTGGGCCTCAAGCTCTGCGCTCATGCCGGCGAGGAGGGCCCGCCGGCCTATGTCTATGAGGCGCTCGACCTGCTGCACATCGATCGCATGGACCATGGCAACCGCTCGATGGAGGATGGTCGACTGGTCGAGCGGCTGGCCGACGAACGGATGACGCTGACCGTCTGTCCGCTGTCGAACCTGAAACTCTGCGTGGTGAAGGATCTGAAGGACCACCCCGTGCCGGAGATGTTGCGGCGCGGCCTGCATGTGACCCTGAACTCCGACGACCCGGCCTATTTTGGCGGCTATGTGAACGACAACTACCGCCAGTTGGCGCAGGCCGTGGGACTGACCCGCGAGCAGGTGACCCTGCTGGCGCGTAACAGCTTCGAAGGCTCCTTCCTGCCGGAGGCCGACAAGGCCGCGCACATCGCCGCGGTGGAGGCCTGGGCCGCCCGTTCCGCTTGACACCGGGCCTGAGTCGGGGCCTAGGTCGCGGCGCTCTCGCGGGAGAGATCGGAGCCCTTTTCGGGGGTCCGGAGCCGAAGGCGCAACCGCCCCGGAAACGCTCAGGCAAACGGACCGCGAGGACATTCGGACGCTGGAAAGTCGCTCCTTGCGGGCGCGCCGACGGAGCAAGACGCCTCAGTTTCGGGCGCCGGAATCTCTCAGGCTTCAGGACAGCGGGGGCGCGAGGACGGCGGAGCTTTCCGCCCTGGTACGCGACCCTGGAAGCCTGATCATGACCGATGAAGCCCTCAAGACCACGCCTCTCAACGCCGCGCACCGGGCGCTGGGCGCACGCATGGTCGGCTTCGGCGGCTATGACATGCCGGTGCAGTACGAGGGCGTTCTGGCCGAGCACCGCTGGACCCGCGAACACGCCGGCCTGTTCGACGTCTCGCACATGGGCCAGTGCAGGATCACCGGCGACGACGCCGTCGCCCAGTTCGAGCGTTTCGTCCCGGGCGACTATGCGGTCCTGAAGGCCGGCCGGCAGAAATACAGTCTCTTGCTGAACGCCGAGGGCGGGATCATGGACGACCTGATGGCGGGCCGTCCCGACCACGACGGCCTCTATGTGGTGGTCAACGCCGGCAACAAGGACGCAGACTTCGCCTTTCTCAATGCTAATCTGTCGGGCGATGCGAAACTGAAGGTGCTGGCCGACCGCGCCCTGCTGGCCGTTCAGGGCCCTGAGGCCGCCGAGGTCATGGCCGCGCATGAACCGCTGTTGGCCGAGATGGGCTTCATGGACTGCGCCCGATTGATGCTGTTCGGGTCCGACTGCTTCATCTCCCGCTCGGGCTATACCGGCGAGGACGGCTACGAGATTTCCGTGCCGGCCGATCAGGCCGAGCGCATCTGGACGACAATCCTGAAGGACGCCCGGGTCAAGCCGATCGGCCTCGGCGCCCGAGACAGCCTGCGGCTGGAAGCCGGCCTGCCCCTGCACGGCCACGACATCGACGCCTCGACCAGCCCGGTCGAGGGCGCCCTGACCTTCGCCCTGTCGAAGTCTCGCAAGGAACGCGCGGACTTCAACGGGGCCAACCGGATCCTGAAGGAACTGGCCGAGGGTCCGTCGCGGGTCCGGGTCGGCCTCAGCGTCAAGGAAGGCGCTCCGGCCCGGGAAGGCGCCGAGATCGCCGACACGGACGGCAAGGTCATCGGGACGGTCACCTCTGGCGGCCCCTCGCCCACGCTGGGTCGTAACATCGCCATGGGCTATGTGCCCCCGCGGTTCGCCGCCCTGGGCACGGACCTGAACGTGCTCGTGCGCGGCAAGCCTGCCGCGGCCGAGGTCGTCGCCACGCCCTTCGTGGCCCAACGCTACTATCGCAAACCCAAAACCCAGGACTAGGATCATGCATTTCACCAGGGATCACGAGTGGGTGCGCCTCGACGGCGACGTGGCCACCGTCGGCATCACCAAACACGCGGCCAACGCCCTGGGCGACGTCGTGTTCGTCGAGACGCCCGAGGCCGGCAAGACGCTGTCCAAGGGCGACAGTTTCGCGGTCGTCGAGAGCGTCAAGGCGGCGTCGGACGTCTACGCTCCCGTGTCGGGCGAGGTGATCGAGGGCAACGCCGCCCTCGCCTCGGCGCCCGAGACGGTCAATGCCGATCCCGAGGGCGAAGGCTGGTTCGCGAAGATCAGGGTGTCAGACCCCTCGACCGAAGGCCTGATGGACCGCGCCACCTACGACGCCTTTCTCGCCACCCTCTAAGCCCTTCCCTCCCGCACGGACCTCCCCGCCATGCGCTACCTCCCGCTTACGCCTGACGATCGCACGGCGATGCTCGCCGCCATCGGCGTCAAATCGATCGACGAGCTGTTCGTGGACGTCCCCGAGGCGGCGCGGCGGGACGGCTTCGTCGACCTGCCGCGGGTGGCCGGGGAACTGGAAGTCGAGCGGGCGCTTGGCGCCATGGCGGGCAGGAACGTCTCCGCGGGGACGGTTCCGTTCTTCTGCGGCGCGGGCGCCTACCGGCACCATGTCCCGGCGACGGTGGACCATGTGATCCAGCGGTCGGAATTCCTGACCAGCTACACGCCCTACCAGCCCGAGATCG
>NZ_JAUSOE010000098.1 GCF_030656255.1 Brevundimonas sp.
CCACTATGACATCGGCGTCGCCGTCGGCACCGAAAAGGGTCTGGTGGTTCCGGTCCTGCGCGACGCCGACACCTTGTCGCTGGCGGGCATCGAAAAGGGCATCGGCGCCCTGGGCAAGGCCGCACGTGACGGGGCCCTGACCATGGATCAGATGCAGGGCGGCACCTTCACCATCACCAACGGCGGCACCTACGGCTCGCTGATGTCGACGCCGATCCTGAACGCGCCCCAGTCGGGCATCCTGGGCATGCACAACATCGTCCAGCGCCCGATGGCCATCAACGGCGAGGTCAAGATCCGCCCGATGATGTATCTGGCCCTGAGCTATGACCACCGGATCGTCGACGGCAAAGAAGCCGTGACCTTCCTGGTCCGCATCAAGGAACTGCTGGAAGATCCGCAGCGGGCCCTGCTGGACCTGTAAAGACCCTGAAAGGCGGCGATGATCTCGCCGCCTTTTTTATTCTAGCGACGAGGCCGATGATGCTGACCCTCTATACCGCGCCCGGATCCTGCAGCCGGGCCAGCCATATCGCATTGGAAGAATCCGGCCTGGAGTTCGAGGTTCGTCTGGTCGATCTGGTCCGGGGCGATCAGCGCCGGCCTGAGTATCTGGCGATGAATCCCAAGGGGCGGGTGCCGGCGCTTGTGACCGATCAGGGTGTTCTGACCGAAAGTCCGGCCCTACTAGCCTATATCGCCGCCTTGGCCCCGCCGGGTCTTCTGGCGCCGGTCGATCCCTTCGCCCTCGCGCGCATGCAGGCATTCAACCTGTACCTCGCAGCGACGGTTCAGGTCGCCCACGCCCATGGACGGCGGGCCTCGCGCTGGAGCGACGACGTCGCGGCCCAGGCCTCAATGGCGGCCAAGGTGACGCAAAATATGCGCGACTGTTTCACCTTGATCGAGGCGGATCTGGAGGGCGATTGGGTCATGGGAGACGTTTATTCCGTCGCTGACCCCTATCTGTTCACCTTCTCGGCTTGGCTGGAAAGCGACGGGGTGGATATCGCCGAGTTTCCCCGTGTTCAGGCTCATTACCAACGGATGACGCAACGTCCCGCAGTCGCTCGGGCGCTCAAGGTCGAAGGCCTGCCTCACGCCTGAAATATCAAAGGTTGTGTCTTGGTTGCGCCGGTCGGCCGTTTTCGACTGACTAAGGGGTTTTCCGCACTTACGGCGCGACCGGGAATGACGCCTTATTCCCGCCATGGAGTGGGCAGCGCGCGCAATCGGGATTTTCTACGTCTTGGGGGGACTGATGCTTCTGTATCAGGCTTGGCTCAACTGGCGTTTGCAACGGGCCTTGTCGGGCCTGATGCCCGGGGCGTTCAACGAACAGGTCGGGGACGGGGTGATCGCTTTGGGCGGCATGCTGGTCCTGGCCTCCGGCGCGGCCCTGGCGGCGCTCAGCGGCTGGGCGGTCGCGGCCTTCCTGGCCGGGTGGACGATCCAGGCCCTGTATCTGCTGTCGAATGATCGCGTCGCCCGCATCGCCGAGCCGGCGGCCCTGACCGGCCGTCGCCGGTCGGTCCACGCCTTCGCCGGCTATACCGCCGTCACGGCCCTGGTGCTGCACCTGCCCATGCTGGGCGTGCTGGGCTGATCAGCTGAACTCGGCTTCCAGGTCGGCCAGGCGGGCGGCCTGATCCTCGGCGATCAAGGCGTTCAGCATCGGATCGAGATCACCTTCCAGAATCTGGGGCAGGCTGTGCAGGGTCAGGCCGATCCGGTGGTCGGTCACGCGGCCCTGGGGGAAGTTGTAGGTGCGGATCCGTTCGGACCGATCGCCCGAGCCGACCTGAGACTTGCGCGAGTCGGCGCGGGCCAGATCCTTGGCCTGGCGCTGCATGTCGTACAGGCGCACCCGCAGGTTCTTCATCGCCTTGTCGCGGTTCACGTGCTGCGATTTCTCGGAGCTGGTGGCCACGATCCCGGTCGGAAGGTGGGTGATCCGCACGGCCGAGTCGGTCTTGTTGACGTGCTGACCGCCCGAGCCGGAGGCGCGGAAGGTGTCGATACGGATGTCTTTTTCCAGAATTTCGATCTCGACGTCCTCGACCTCGGGCAGGACGGCGACGGTGGCGGCCGAGGTGTGGATGCGGCCGCCGGCCTCGGTCGTCGGCACCCGCTGGACCCGGTGGACGCCGCTTTCGAACTTCAACCGGCCGAAGACGCCGTCGCCGGTGACGGTGGCGATGATCTCCTTATAGCCGCCCGCGTCCCCTTCGGTTGCGGAGTCCAGTTCGATCCGCCAGCCGCGCGTGGCGGCGTAGCGCGAGTACATGCGGAACAGGTCGCCGGCGAACAGGGCCGCCTCGTCGCCGCCGGTGCCGGCGCGGACTTCCAGCACGGCCGAGGCGTTCTCGTCGGCGTCGCGCGGGGCCAGCAGCAGGGCGACGTCGCGCTCCAGCCCCGGCAGCGCATCGTTCAGGATCTGAAGCTCGTCCTGCGCCATCGCCGCCATTTCGGGATCGGCGGTCATGGCTTCCAGGTCCGCCATTTCGGCTCGCGCGCGGGCCAGGCCTTGGACCGCGTCGGCGACGGGCTTGAGCTCGGCGTGTTCCTTGGACAGGCGAACGATCTCGACGCCGTCCGTCGCCGCGCCCATCCGGGCCTCCACTTCGTGGAAACGGTCGAGCACCTGATCGAGACGGGCCTGGGGCAGACGCAAGGGGAAATCCTGGAGAAAGGGAGGGCCGTCCTTAGCGCGCCGGGGGGCGTGCTGTCGATTGTCGCCGGATCAGACGACCGGCGCCGGGATTGTGATTTTGGATAACGATGGCGTCAGAGACGCTTACGTCCAGGGTTCCAAACGATTAGCTGACGGCCGAACAGCCGTGAGGAGGACGTCATGTTCGATCGCCCGCCGCCGTCGAAGCCTGTCGCACAGGCCGCCGACGCGACTCCGGACGGCGCCGACAGCGTGGAGCGGCTGTGCCGCCTGTATGACGCGCGTCTCACCGCAGCGGGCGGCCGTCTATCGCCGGACGACGCGCGCGACCTGAAGACCATGGCGGGCCTCTATGGCCTGGACGCCGACCGGCCGGCGACCGAGGTCTGGCGCGATCTGCGTCGGGTCATCGTGGGCCAGACGGCCGGTCCGGCTGAAGACCCGGCGCCTCGGCCGGTTGAGACCGCCGTCGTGGGAGCCGATCTGGAGCCCCTGACCCTGCTGGTGGTCGAGGACGACGCCGAGGTGGCCGCCGATCTGACTGAGTTGTTGACCGAGGCCGGGCACAGGGTGGTGGGGCCGTTCCACAGCGCGGCGGCGGCCGAGGCTGCGGCGGCCCTGCACGCCATCGACGGCGCCCTGCTGGACATCAATCTGTCGGGCGACACGACGGGGGGCGAACTGGCCGAGGTTCTGACGCGGCGCTGGGACGTCCGGGTCATCTTCATTTCCGGCGACGCCGCCGCCGCCGCCCGCTACGCCCCCCTGGCCGAGGCCCTGGTGCTGAAACCCTATACCGGTCCGCAGATCCTGGCGGCGGTGGGCCGGCTGGGCCGTCCGGGGTGAGGTCGGGCCGAAGGGCGAACAGCGTCTTGCGTCCGGCGCGCGGCCGCGCGATCACGGACCATGTTGTCGAACCGGTCCCGCTACGCCCTGCGCGCCATGATCCATCTGGCCGGTCTGCCCGGCGGCGGCCCGGCGACCATCGGCGAGATCGCCGAGGCGGCCGCGGCGCCGCGCAAGTTTCTCGAAGCCATATTGCTGGATCTGCGGCGCCAAGGCCTGCTGGTGTCCAAGCGCGGCCGGACCGGGGGCTACGCCCTGGCGGCGCCGGCCGAGGCCATCAGTTTCGCCGATGTGATCCGGGCGCTGGAAGGGCCGCTGGCCCTGGCGCCCTGCGCGTCGCGCACCGCCCATGGGCCCTGCGAGACCTGCCCGGACGTCGAGACCTGCCCTTTGCAGCCGGTGCTGCAGGAGGGGCGCGACGCCATCGCTGCGGTGTTCGAGGCGCGAAGCCTTCTGCAAGCCGCGTCGAATTCTTCTCCTATTGACCCGATAGGAAAATAACACGCACCTTCGGACGGATTTTCAGGGGCGGCCATGCAAGATTTCCTCGTCTTCCTCCTCGTCGGTTTTCTGGCCCAGTCCGTCGATGGGGCCCTGGGCATGGCTTACGGCGTCATTTCCTCGACGGTCCTGCTGTCGTTCGGCGTGCCGCCTGCGACCGCCTCGGCCAGTGTCCATGCGGCCGAGGTCTTCACCACGGCGGCCTCGGCCGGGTCTCACACGGTCAACAAGAATGTGAACTGGAAGCTGTTCGTGCCCCTGGCCCTGGGCGGGGTGGTGGGTGGCAGCCTGGGCGCCTTCGTCCTGACCAGTATCGACGGCGACCTGGTGAAGCCCTGGATCACCGCCTACCTGGCCATCATGGGGGGCGTGATCATCTGGCGCGCCACCCGCCAGACGCGCGAGCGGATCTTCCCGGTCAGGTTCGCGGGGCCGCTGGGCGTGGTCGGCGGGTTTTTCGACGCCATCGGCGGCGGGGGCTGGGGACCGACGGTCACCACCACCCTGGTGGGATCGGGCGGCGACCCGCGCGCTTCGATTGGCACCACCAATACGGCCGAGTTCTTCGTCACCTCGGCCATTTCGGCGACCTTCCTGGCCGCCCTGCTGACCGGACATTGGGAAGAGGCCGAGGGCGTCGCCACCCACGCCGCCTCGATCCTGGGCCTGATCCTGGGCGGCCTGATCGCCGCCCCCTTCGCCGGGGTGATCGCCCGGATCGCGCCTCGCCGGGTCCTGACCTACGGCGTCGGGGCCGTGGTCCTGCTGTCCGCCGGCTATCAGGCCCTGCGGCTGTTCGGGGTGATCTGAAACGAAAGACGACGGCGAGCCTCGGCCCGCCGTCGTCTTGGTCTTCCCTTTGATCCGGTCAGCGCGCGCGGGCGCGGAAGCGGGTCAGGAATTCCTTGATGTTCTCGCGGATCGAGGCCTCGTTGGCCATTCGCAGACGTTCCACGCCCATGAAGGCTTGGCCCATGGTCGCCGTACCGGTCGCCGCCACCGTCTCGTCGAAGACCGTTCGATCCGCACGCGAGACCGTGTACCGGACCTGGCTGGTGACGGACATGTCGAAGCCCGCCATCGGCTGTTTCAGATCGATCAGGGACGCCGAGACCGTCATGGGCTGACCCTCGGTTCCCATATAGCCGGCGGCCGTCAAGGAGCCTTCCAGTGCGGTTTTGAAGTCCGCATTCGAGACCTCGGAGGTCCACATCGGATTGGTGGTCTGGCCGCCGGAGACCGTCACCGTCGTCACCGACCGGTAGCCCAGATCGCTCGGCGACGCGGTGAGGCCCGGCGTCGCCGGCAGGGTCATCAGGGCGGGGTTGGACGGGCTGGCGCAGGCCGCGACGCCCATCAAGGCGGCGACGGCGGCAGCTGTAGCAAGACGACGGATCATTATTCGCCTCCGGCCGGGGCGGTCGGCGTCGCGACAGGCGCCTGGGCGGCGGCGGCTTCTTCGGCCGGGGTGCGCAGGGTCACGATCAGCGGATTGGGCTTCAGGTCGTTCATGGCGCCGGAGGTGGCGTCGATCGCCCCGCCAATGATGCCGCCGATCAGGATGTTGCCGGCCATGGCCGTGCCGCCTGCGCCCGAGACGCTGCTGGTGATGTCGTGGGTCTGGGCGACATAGCCGGCCTTCGACACGGTGATGCGGAAGGCGTCCTTGCGCGGCATGCGGAAGGTGCAGGGCGTCGCCTGGCATTCGAAGCCGTTCGACGTGCTGACCTGGGCGCCGGGCGGGGTGCTCTGGACGGAGAATTGCTGGCTGGAGCCACGCGTCACGGTCGCGCAAGCCGGCAGCGACATCGCCACGCCGGCAAGCATGAGCAAGCGCACGCCGAAGCGCGCGGAAGTTTTGGGAATCATAAAGCCCCTCAATGGATTAGGGTTCGCCTCCCCAGGCGAACTCAGGGCAGATGTTGCAGTTTGGACATAAGTCGTCAATCACAGAGTTGTGAATTTCACTAAACTTACGCAACTCGAGGGCGTGGGTTCTATTCCGCCGCCTGAAGCTCTGCCGCTCGCGCCGCGTCCAGCTCCGCCGCCTTTTGTTCGACCAGGTCGACGATGTGGTCGATCATGCCGTCGTTGGCCTGTTTGTGGGCGATCTTGCCGTTCAGATAGATCATGCCGGCGCCCTTGCCGCCGCCGGTGAAGCCGATGTCGGTATAGAGGGCCTCGCCCGGTCCGTTCACGACACAGCCGATGACGGACAGGCTCATCGGCGTCGAGATATGGGCCAGCTTCTCTTCCAGCAGGGTCACGGTCTCGATGACGTTGAAGCCCTGACGGGCGCACGACGGGCAGGCGATGATGTTGACGCCCCGGTGACGCAGGCCCAGCGACTTGAGGATGTCGAAGCCGACCTTGATCTCCTCGACCGGATCGGCGGCCAGGGAGACGCGGATGGTGTCGCCGATCCCGGCCCACAGCATGGAGCCCATGCCGATGGCCGACTTGATGGTGCCGGTGCGCAAGGGCCCCGCCTCGGTTACGCCCAGGTGCAGCGGGCAGTCGATGGCCTCGGCCAGCTGCTGATAGGCGGCGACGGTCAGGAAGGGGTCGGACGCCTTCACCGAGATCTTGAACTCGTGGAAATCGTGGTCCTGCAGGATGCGCGCGTGGTTCAGCGCGCTTTCGACCATGGCGTCGGGGCAGGGCTCGCCGTACTTCTCCAGCAGCTCCTTTTCCAGCGAGCCGGCGTTGACGCCGATCCGCATCGAACAGCCATGGTCCTTGGCGGCCTGGATGACGTCGCGGACGCGGTCGGGGCTGCCGATATTGCCCGGATTGATGCGCAGGCAGGCGGCGCCCGCCTGGGCCGCCTCGATGCCGCGCTTGTAGTGGAAATGGATGTCGGCGACCAAGGGGACCTTGGCCTCGCGGGCGATGGTCCGAAACGCCTCGGTCGATTCCACGTCGGGGCAGGAGACGCGGACGATGTCGGCGCCGGCCTCTTCCAGCTGGCGGATCTGGTCGATCGTCGCCGCCGCGTCGGAGGTCGGCGTATTGGTCATCGACTGGACGCTGATCGGGGCGTCGCCGCCCACGAGAACAGAGCCCACGCGGATCTGGCGGCTCTTGCGGCGCTCGATATGGCGCCAGGGTCGGACGTGGGTGTGATCGCTCATCGTGGGCTCATATAGGCCGAAGAGGGCGTCAGGGCCACGGGGCCGACGATCAGTTTGTCGTGGCGGCGGTGGCGGGGGCGGAGGCTTGAACGGCCTGCTGGGCCGCCCGCTCGGCCTGAGCCTGCGCCACGCGGCGGGCCTGATCCTCCGCCACCTGGCGGGCGGCCTGTTCGGCGCGGCTGTTCAACTGGGCCAGGGGCGTCAGGACCGCCGGCAGGATGCCGCCGTGTTCGCCGTTCAGATAGACGTCAAAAGCCGCAGGATCCGACACGTCGATGGTGGCGCTGACGCCCGTCGGCGCACGCCAGGCCTCGCCGGCGGCCATCTGGCGGGCGAACAGGGCCTGACCGTCCCCCAGACGAACGACCAAGGCCCCGGCCTTCTTGGCCTGGATCACCACCTGGGAGGCGGTGGCGGGTGCGCCATAGACGGCGCCGCGCGGGTTGAAGGCCTTTTGCACCGGGGCGTTGTTGGCCGCCGCCGTCGCGGCGATCACCGCCGGATCATTGGGATCGATTCCGGTCAGCTGGGTCTCTAGGCCGGGCGTGATGTAGAGGGCGGGCGTGGTCTGGTCCGGCGGCGCGGCCTGGGGCGCGCTGAGGTCGATCAGGCCGTTCTGGCCGGGCACGTCCCCCAGGGTCCAGCTTTCCGGCACGGCGGCGATGTCGGAGGCGCGCGGCGCCTTCATCAGATTGATGCGCTGGAAGACGTTCCATCCGACGATGGCCAGGGCGGCCACGGCGACCACTGCGATGATGCGTGGCGAATAGCGTTTGACGTCCTCGAAGGCGATGCCGATCGGGGCCTTCAGCGGCGCCGAGGTGTCGGGACTGTCGCGCTTGAACCGTTCGACGGCCAACTGCTCGTCTAGGCCCAGGGCCGCCGCATAGCCGCGCACATAGCCGATGGCGAAGACGCGCGAGGGCAGGGAGGACCAGTCGTTCTGCTCCAGCGCGGTCAGGAAGCGCACATGGACCTTGGTTTCGGCGGACAGTTCAGCCAGCGACTTGCCGGAAACCTCGCGCGCCCGGCGCAGGCCGTCGCCCAGAGTCGCGGATTCTGCGATGGAGGGCGCAATGTCCTTCCAGTCGGGATGGGCCTTGAACTCTTCGGGGACTTGCCCCGCATCCAGCGCCATGACGCCTGACCCCACACTCGGGACGGCAGAAGCCGTGCCCGTACTCGAAACGGATCCGTCGGTTAGCATGTCTTCTTGACGGGAAGCGCCTCCCCCCGGAGGCCGTCCCGATGCGTGCTGTGGATAAACCATAATGCCCGTCCCATCAACGGCGATTCCCTGAATGGGACGCGCGCGACGACCGTCAGACGGCGATGTTCAACTTACGCGCCAGGGATTCGATCTCGTTACGGACCGAGCCGGTGGACAGGTTCAGCAGATTGTTCATACCCCGGCGAGCCGCCGTCAGATCGGCGGACAGGATCATCCGCTTGACCGGGCCGACGCCCCCGGCCGGGGCCGACAGGCGGGTGAAGCCCAGGGTGATCAAGGCGAACGCCTCCAGCGGGCGGCCCGCCAGCTCGCCGCAGATCGACACCGGAGTGCCGGTGTCGGCGCAGGCCTTCTGGATGGTCTGCAGGGCCCGAAGCGTCGGGGGCGACAGCGGGTCGTAGCGGTCCGAGACCAGCGGGTTGGTCCGGTCGGCGGCGTACATGTACTGGAACAGGTCGTTGGTGCCGATCGAGACGAAGTCGGTCAGGGGCAACAGCGCGTCCAGATGCCACAGCAGCGACGGGCATTCGACCATGGCCCCGACGCGCAGCAGGGCAGGCAGGGCGCGGCCCCGCCGCTTGGCCCAGGCGCATTCGACGTCGACTAGTTCGCGCGCGGCGCGGAACTCGTCCACCGTGGCGATCATCGGGAACATGACCCGCAGCTCGCGGCCCGCCGCCGCCGTCAGCAGGGCGCGCAGTTGCATCCGTAACAAAGACGGCCGGTCCAGGCCCAGGCGGATGGCGCGGCGACCCAGGGCGGGGTTCTCCTCCCGCTCGGCCTCCAGATAGGGCAGGACCCTGTCGCCGCCGATGTCCAGGGTGCGGAAGGTGACGGGCCGGTCGCCGGCGGCGTCCAGCACCAGTTTGTACAGCGCCGTCTGGGCGTCTAGCCGGGGCAGTTCGTCCGAGACCATGAACTGGAACTCGGTGCGGAACAGGCCGATGCCCTCGGCCCCCGTCTCGTTCAGGTTCTCCAGGTCCACCGCCAGGCCGGCGTTGGTCAGCAGGGTGATGCGCTGGCCGTCCAGGGTCACGGCGGGGGTGTCGCGCAGCTGGGCGAACTGGGCCCGGCGCTGATCGCGCACGGCCATACGCGACTGGACCGCCTCGATCATGTCGGGGCGGGGCCGCAGATAGGCCTCGCCGGTCTCGCCGTCGGCGATGACGACATCGCCTTCCGACAGCCGGTCGCGCAGGCCCATCAGCCGGCCGACGCAGGGAATCTGTAGCGCGCGGGCGACGATGGCGGCGTGGCTGGCGGCCGAGCCCTCTTCCAGCAGCAGGCCCTTCAGCTTGTCGCGCGGATATTCCAGCAGGTCGGCGGGACCGAGGTTGCGCGCGACCAGAATGGCGTCGTCCGGCAGTTCTCGCTCGCCCGGCTTGTCGCCCGCCAGCACCCGCAGCAGCCGGTTGGCCAGGTCCTCGAAATCGTGCAGCCGTTCGCGGATATAGGGGTCGCGCGCCTGGGCGAAGCGGGCGCGGTGTTCGTTGCGGACCCGGTCCACCGCCGCCTCGGCGGTCAGGCCGTTGCGCACGGCCTCTTCCAGCGACCGGTTCCAGCCCCGGTCGTCGGCGAACATCCGATAGGTCTCCAGCACCTCGAACGAGGGACCGGCCAGGCCCTGGCCCTTGTCCAGCATGGCGTCCAGGCCGGTCTTCAGCGAGGCCAGGGCCAGCTTCAGCCGGGCCTCCTCCATCGCCGGGTCTTCGGCCAGCAGTTTCTCGGGCGGCAGGGGGGCTTCGTGCAGGACCACCCGGCCGACCGCCAGGCCGTCGCCGAACTTCTGGCCCTTCAGCCGTTCGGGCCGATGGGGCGCCAGTTCGACGTCGCGCAGTTCGTCCTGTTCCAGAAGTTCGCCGGAGGAGACCGTCTCGGACAGGACCATGGCGATGGTCTGGATGTCCTCGACCTCGTCCTCGTCATAGCGCCGCTCGGTCCGGTTCTGGACGACCAGGACGCCGATGGCCCGGCCGCCGCGCAGCAGGGGCGCGCCAAGGAAGGCGTGATAGGGGTCTTCGCCCGTTTCCGGCCGGTAGGAGAAGGACGGGTGCGACGGCGCGTCCGACAGGCTGATCGGCTGGGCCATCCGCGCCACCTCGCCGACCAGACCTTCGCCGGGCCGCAGGCGGGTGTTGTGGACGGCGGCGGGGTTCAGGCCCTCGGTGGCGAACAGCTCCAGCTCGCCCGAGCCGCGGCGCAGATAGATGGAGCAGACCTCGGCGACCATGGACCGGGCGATGATCCGCACCACCATGTTCAGGCGGTCCTGCGCCGGGGTCGCGCCCGCACCGGCCCCGCCCAGAGCCTCGCGGATCTGGCGCAGGAGGATCCGAGGTCCCCTGGTCATCGCGCCGCCTGCCGGCATCATGGCTCCCGCGCTGTGGCGCCGAAGCGCCGGTTCAAATCACCCTATATCGCGTCCAGGCCATAAGCCGAATGCAATGCGCGCACGGCCAGTTCGGCGTAGGCCGCGTCGATCAGGACGCTGATCTTGATTTCCGAGGTCGAGATGGCCTGGAACTTGACCCCCTTGTCGGCCAGGGCCTGGAACATGGTCTGGGCCACGCCGGCGTGGCTGCGCATGCCGACCCCGACGACCGAGACCTTGGCCACGTCCTCGTCGACGCGGATTTCCTCGAAGCCGAGCTGATCCTGGCCCGCCGTCATCAGTTCGGCGGCGCGCACGGCGTCGCGGCGGCCGGTCGTGAAGGTCAGGTTGACCGTATTGGCGGTGCGGGCCTGGC
>NZ_JAUSOE010000100.1 GCF_030656255.1 Brevundimonas sp.
CCCAGGCCCAGAGCGGGTCAGACGGCGGCGCCCTGAATGTCGAGATCGATCGCTCGGCCCGGGTCCAGCTGCGCGGCGCAGCCTCTTCGGTCATTGTCGGCAACCCTCAGATCGCCGACGTCACCGTGGTGGACGCCAACACCCTGTTTATCGTCGGCAAAGGTTACGGCGTCACCGAAGTGGTGGCCGTGGACGGCGTCGGCCGCACCCTGTTCCAGCGCGAGATCGTCGTCACCGGCGGCTCGACCGGCTCGGTCCGCGTCTGGCGCGGCGCCCAGGCGACCGAAATGGCCTGCGGCGCCTCCTGCGCCCCCAGTGTTCGCGCCACCGCCTCGGCCGCGACTCCGACGCCCTGAGCCCGATGCGCGCGCGTCACGGTCTTCCGTTCGCAACGGGCCAGGCCCGCAGGTCGCGCGAAGGCGCGGCGGCGGTCGAGTTCGCCCTGATCGCGACGCCCTTTTTCATGCTGCTGTTCGCCATCTTCCAGCTCGGCCTCGTCTTCATGATCGACGCCGTGGCCGAGAACGCCGTGCTGACGGCCAGCCGCCTGGTCAGGACCGGTCAGGCCCAGGCCCAGAGCTTCGACGCAACAGCCTTCAAGACGGCCTTCTGCGACGACATGAGCGTGTTCAAAAGCGACTGCCCGGACCGCACGACCATAGACGTTCGGGTCGTCGATCAATTTTCCGACGTCACGGACCCGCCGCTGGACGAAAACGGCGCGCCGGACCTGTCGCAGACGGGGTTCGATGGCGGCGCGGGCCAGAATCTGGTCGTCGTCCGCGTCTGGTACCGGCAGCCCCTGCTGATCCCTTCGGTCAGCCAGGCGGTCACCAACTCCGGGACCGGACAGGTCCTGATCTCGTCGACCATCGCGTTCCGCAACGAGCCCTTCTGATGATCCGATCCTTCATCCGGCGCCTGGCGCGCGATGAGCGCGGCGTGTCGGCGGTCGAGTTCGCCCTGATCGCGCCGATCATGTTCGTCTTCTACGCCGCCATGGCCGACCTGTGCCAAGGCTATATGGCCTTTCGCCGCGTCAGCCATACAGCCTCGGCCGTGGCGGATCTGGTGTCCCAGTCGCGAACCATCACCAAGGGCGACATCGACAATATCTTCGACGTCGGCCCCCTGATCCTGTCGCCGTTCGCCCCCGCCTCCATGGAACAGCGGGTCGCCAGCGTCACGCGCGTGACCTCAACCAAATATCAACTGGACTGGAGCCGGAGCTGGGCTGCGCCCGGGACCGCAGATCGGACCTTGAACGCGCCGCTGGACATCGCCGGCGCCGAGATTCCGCCGGCTCTGCTCACCGTCAACGGCGCCTCGATCATCGTCTCAGAGACCGCCTATACCTATAAGTCGCCCTTCCAAGCCTTCCTGCCGGAAGTGAAATTCCTGCGTCGCGCCTATCTGGCGCCGCGCGAGGCGACCGTCATCCCCTGCTCGGACTGCTGACCGACCAGGGCGCGCTTCAAGGCCGAAATTTTCACCTCGGTCTCGGCCAGTTCCGCCTCCGGATCGCTGTCGGCCACGATCCCCGCCCCGGCCAGGGTGCGGAAGGTCCAGCGGTCTTGCTGATGTTCGAACGACGCGGTGCGGATCAGGACCGAGGCCGTCAGCCCCCCGTCCTCCTCCAGAATGAACAATGACCCGCACCAGGCGCCGCGCGGGGGCTCCAGCTCGGCGATCACCTTCATGGCCTGGTGTTTGGGCGCGCCGGTGATCGATCCGGGCGGAAAAGTCTCCGCCAGCAGATCGGCCGGCGTCACCCCCGGCTCGGCCCGCCCCACGACGGTCGAGACCAGATGATGCACGGTCGGATGGCTCTCGATCGCGAACAGCCGCTCCACCGCCACCGATCCGACGCGCGAGGCGCGGGCCAAGTCATTGCGCATCAGATCGACGATCATCAGGTTCTCGGCCCGATCCTTGGCGCTGGCCTGAAGCTCGGCGGCCAGGGCCGCGTCCTCGACAGGGTCGGCCGACCGGGCGCGCGTGCCCTTGATCGGCCGCGCCTCGATGCGTCGGGTTTCGCCGTCAAAGGCCAGGAAGAGTTCGGGCGAGTTGGACACCAGGGCCCGGTCGCCGATCCGCCAGAAGGCGCCATAGGGCGAGGCCCGTCCCTGTTGCAGCCTCAGAAAGACATCGAACGGATCGGCCTCGGGCTTCAGCACGCCGCCCCAGGCGCGGGCGATATTGGCTTGGAATAGTTCCCCGGCGCCGATGCGGGCGACCACCTCAGCCACCGCGTCGCGGTAAGCCTGGTCATCCGCCTCGGCCGCGAAGGCTTCGGCCGGCGCGGCCGGGGTCGCTGGCGGGACCGCCCCCGCCAGCCACCCGGCGGCGCGGGAGGCTGCGGCCGAAGCCAGCGACGCTGTCGCCCCCCGCCCTATGGCGCGGATACGACCTTGATGATGGTCGAAACTGAGCATCGCCGGATAGCGGGCCAGGATCAGGTCGGGCCAGACCAACGGCCGTTCTCCCGTCGCCGGACGCGCCCCGGCGTCATAGGCGGCCAGCCCCACAGTCCCCGCGCCCCAGGCCGGATCGCGCAAAGGGTCGAACAGATTGGCCTCGATCATCCCTACGTGAACCCGGTCCGGCGCCGTCGCCACATGGGACCAGCGGCCGCCCGGTCCGCCGTCGGACAGCAGGGCCAGGGCGCCGACCGCCCCACCGATCCCGGCAGCCACGGACAAAGGATCCGTCCACGGATAATCCTGGACGACGACATGGGTCAGGGGGGCGCTCACGCCGACAGCCGCGCCTCGATCCGCGCCCGCAGGGCGGCGTCGACGCCCAGGGCCTGATCCAGATAGGCGTCTAGCGAGCCGTGCCGCGCCTCGACCTCGGCGAAGGCCGCCTCCAGATAGGCCGGCTCGACGCCGAGAAAGGCCACCACCGCATCGTCGGAGGCGACACGGCCGGTCATCTTGTGCAGCTGCCGCGCGATGGACGGGGCGCGGCCGGCCAGATCGACGGCGGTGTTGGTCAGCAGATAGTCCTCGACCAGGTCGTCGCGGTGGACGCCCAGCAGATGATGGGTCAGGGCGGCGAGGAAACCTGTCCTGTCCTTGCCCGCCGCGCAGTGGATCAGAACGGGCCGGTCCTGATCGCCCAGGGCGTGGAAATAGCGACTGAAGACGTCGATGTGAGCGCCGTCGAACGGCAGGCTGCGATAGGTTTGCGTCATGAATCGCCGACCCGAATCCGGCGTGAGGTCCGCAGTCTTCAGGAAGCTGATGTGGGGCGCCTCGGCCTCGTCGTCGATCCCGCCCTCGATCACCAGGGCGTCGAAGCCGTCGGGCCGCCGCGACGGCTGGTCCCGGCGTTCGCCCGGCCGGCGCAGATCGACCACCGCCCCCAGGTCGAACCCCTTCAGCCGCTCCAGATCGGCGTCGCTGGCGCGGGCGTGATGGGCCGAACGCAGCAGGCGGCCGGGACGCACGCGTCGCCCGGCCGCCGTGGCGTAGTCGCCATAGTCGCGGAAGTTGTCGATGGCCTCGAAGGCATGGAGACGGTCGCTCATGACCGTCTTCTAGCGTGCGGGAAGCAGCCCCGCCATGGCGTCCAGATAGGCGACGAAGGCGGCCCGGCCTTCCTCGGTCAGAGACGCCTCGGTCAGGGGCTTGCGGCCGACGAAGCTCTTGGTCACAGCGACGAAGCCCGCCTCCTCCAGCTTTCGCAGATGGACCGACAGATTGCCGTCGGTCGTCTGCAGCCGCGCCTTCAGGGTGTTGAAATCCGCCGCCTCGGCCCCGGACAGATAGGCCATGATGCCCAGCCGGATCCGCCCATGGATGACCTCGTCGATTCGGCTGATATCGAAGTCGTCCGCCATCAGACGATCTCCGACGGTTCCTGCCGCATCATGATCAGGCCGGGAACCAGGGCGACGGCGACGAGGACGACCGTGAAGATCAGATATATGGCCGGACTGTCGATGAACCAGGCCACGCCGACGGCGCTTGCATAGGAAACCAGAGCGGTCAGGGACATCCAGCGCGCCCCGCTCATGGCCGCGCCCACCATCCAGGCCGAACCATAGGCCACCAGCACCACCGTCGGCATGACGGACATCCAGGCCCAGTCCTCGCTCTTCACCGAAAGCGCGACCAGGCCCAACCAGGTGACGAAGATACCGTAACCGACCCCAGACCAGGCTGCGCCCACCGCACGATTGCCGGAAGACTGGCTGCCCGGCTGACCCTTTTGCCGCTGGATAAGGACCGTCAGGGCGAGGCCGAAGACGACGCCCGCCCCGATCCACAGCCAGAGCTGCGCCCACGGATTGACGTCGACCACCCCGGACTGAATGGCCCACTGGCCGATGTTCGCCGTCCCGAAGATGAGAGCCGCGGCGACGAGAAACCGTCCCGCCAGCAACGGCGCGTGCCGTCCTTCGTGGGCCAGCGCCCGCATATAGGCGATGTCGTCTTGGATAGCCTGTGTGTCGCGCGTCATGGCGCCCTCCTCCTGAAATCCGATAATCACAGGATGCACAATGCACTTTGTCATGTAAAGTGCTTTTTCAGCTTCCCGTCTCCTCCCAGTCATGGGGAGGAGACGGTTCAGATCACCGGAACGGCGGCTCGTCGAAGGCGCGGAGCTTGCGGGAGTGCAGGCGCGAGCCCTCGTTGCGCATCAGGTCCACCGCCTGGATGCCGATCTGGAGGTGTTCCGAGATCGAGCCTTCGTAGAAGCGGTTGGCCTGGCCCGGCAGTTTGATCTCGCCGTGCAGCGGCTTGTCCGAGACGCACAGCAGGGTGCCGTAGGGGACGCGGAAGCGGTAGCCCTGGGCCGCGATGGTGGCGCTTTCCATGTCGATGGCGACGGCCCGACTCTGATTGAAGCGTAGCGCCGACTTGGAATAGCGCAGCTCCCAGTTCCGGTCGTCGGTGGTGACGACCGTGCCGGTGCGCAGGCGCCGCTTGACCTCGTCGCCCGGCATGCCGCTGACCGACTTGGTGGCGTCGTACAGGGCGCGCTGGACCTCGGCGATCGACGGGATGGGGATGTCCGGCGGCAAAACCGCGTCCAGCACATGGTCGTCGCGCAGATAGGCGTGGGCCAGGACATAGTCGCCGATGGTCTGGCTGGCGCGTAAGCCGCCGCAGTGGCCGATCATCAGCCAGACATGCGGACGGGTCACGGCCAGGTGGTCGGTGATGGTCTTGGCGTTGGACGGGCCGACGCCGATATTGACCAGGGTCACGCCCTTATGGCCCGGCGCGGTCAGGTGATAGGCCGGCATCTGGTGCTTCTTCCAGGCCGTGTCGCTGATCGAGGCCTCGGGATTGGGCGTATCGCGCGTGATCACCACCCCGCCGGCGCAGGACAGGGTCTCATAGGGCGTGCCCGGCGTCTGAAGCTGTTCGATGGCCCAGCGCACGAACTCGTCGACGTAGCGATTATAGTTGGTGAACAGGACATAGGACTGGACGTCGTCCACCGGCGTGCCCGTGTAGTGACGCAGCCGCGCCAGCGAGAAGTCGGTCCTCAGCCCGTCGAAATGCGACAGGGGGAAGTCGCCGTCCATGTCGAACAGGCCGTCGGCGATCTCGTCGCCGATATGGGCCAGGTCCGTGGTCGGGAACCAGCGCGCCAGGGCGGCTGTCATCGACCGGTCCAGCGCGACCTCCAGCCCGTCGGTCACATAGGGGAAGGGGATTTCCTGGCGCGACAGCCCGACCTCGAAGGTCGCATTATATTCCTGCTCCAACAGGCCCAGCTGTTCGGTCAGATAGGGCCGGAACAGGTCCGGCCGGGTGATCGTGGTGGAATAGGATCCCTGTTTCGACAGCCGGGCATAGGCGCGCGGCTCCAGGTCCTGGGGGCGATCCCCGTCCCAGCGGATGCGAAGTTCGGGATAGGCGAACACCCCTTCGGCGCGTTTCAGCGGATCGGGCCGCTCGCCGGTGTTGACGAAATCCCGCACGGCGTCGCGCAGGTTGGTCACGGATTGGGTGTAGAGGGTTTCGAGGCGGTCCAGCGCCGCCTGTGCTGTCATCTGTTCTGTCATGACTTCCTCTAGCGAAGCTTCTTGGCTTTGGCGAGGCGCCCGGCGGTCAACCTCGGTATCGCTGCATTGCAGCAATTTATGACAGGGCGACGGTTGCAGATCGGCGCGTGACGGCGCATCTGGCCCAAATGTCTTCTTCCCACGCGTCAGCGCCCGCCAAGAAGGAGCTCGGCTTCGTCGAGTTCGTCTGTCTCATCGCCCTGATGATGGCGCTGAACGCCCTGGCCATCGACTCCATGCTGCCGGCCCTGCCGCAGATCGGCGCCGACCTGGGCGTGGCCAATGAGAACAGCCGCCAGTGGGTGGTCACCGCCTATCTGCTGGGCTTCGGCGGGGCCCAGCTGTTCTACGGCCCCTTGGCCGACCGGTTCGGACGCAAGCCCGTCCTGCTGTTCGGCGTCGGCGTCTATGTGGTGTTCAGCCTGTTGGCCACCCTGGCGCCCAGCTTCGACATGCTGATCCTGGCCCGCATCGGCCAAGGCCTGGGCAGCGCCTGCACCCGCGTTCTGGCCGTCTCCATCGTGCGCGACCGTTACGAGGGCCGCACCATGGCCCGCGTCATGTCCTTCAGCTTCCTGGTCTTCCTGGGCGTGCCCATCCTGGCCCCGTCGATTGGCCAGTTAATCATGCTGGTCGGGCCGTGGCGCTGGATCTTCGCCGCCCTTGGCCTGGTCGGGGTCGCGCTCAGCGTCTGGGCCTTCCTGCGCCTGCCCGAAACCCTGAAGCCCGAGGATCGCCTGCCGATCCAGGTGAAGCGGCTGACCTCGGCCTACAAGACCGCCCTGACCGACCGCACCGCCATGGGCTACACCCTGGGCATGACGGCCATCACCGGGGCCCTGTTCGGCTTCATCAACTCGTCGCAGCAGATCTTCGCCGACGTCTTCGACGCCGAGGCCGTCTTCCCGGCCGTCTTCGCCCTGATCGCCGGCGGCATCGCCGTGGCCTCCATCGTCAACGCCCGGCTGGTGGTGTCGCTGGGGTCGCGCAAGATCTCGCACACGGCCCTGATCGGCTTCACCGCCGTCTCGGCCATCCACGCCGCCGTGGCGCTCAGCGGTCATGAATCGATCTGGACCTTCGCGATCCTTCAGACCCTGACCATGTTCTGTTTCGGCCTGATCGCCGGCAATTTCGGCGCCATGGCCATGGAGACCATGGGCCATATCGCCGGCACCGCCGCCTCGATCCAGGGCTTCATCTCCACCGTCGTCGGCTCGCTGCTGGGCTTCGCCGTGGGGCAACAGTTCAACGGCACCACCGTCCCCATGGTGCTGGGCTTCACCGTCTTCGGCCTGATCGCCCTGGCCTGCGTCCTGTTCGCCGAGCGCGGACAGCTGTTCCGGTCGCACCACGCGCCGGGCGGCGCGGCCCATTGAGGCGACCTCTGTCGCAGACTTGATCTTTTCGGCGTTTCCGCGCGTTCTCCGGCCAACCCCTATGGTCAGCCCCGGAAAGCCTCGATGAAGCGCAAAGCCTTCGGTCTCGTCTCCGCCCTCGCCCTCGCCGCCGCTCTGGGGGTCAGCGCCTGTTCCACCACGACCGGAGGCGGATCAATGACTCCGCCCGCCATCGCGCCCGCCCCTGGCCCCGACGCGGTCGACAGCCACACCTACGCTCGGCCGGAGATCGCCCGCGTCGTCGATGTGGCCCTGGACCTGACCGCCGACTTCAACGCCAAGACCCTGTCGGGCACGGCGACCCTGGACATCCTGGCGGTCCCCGGCGCCAATGAGGTGATCCTGGATATCAAGAACCTGGACATACAGGACGTGCGCGACTCCGACGGCCGCGCCCTGCGCTATGTCACGGGGCCGAACGACGCCATCAAGGGCCAGTCTCTGGCGGTCTATTTCCCAGCCTTCGCCCCGAACGAACGGCGCAAGATCGTCGTCACCTATTCCACCCGTCCCGACGCGGCGGCCCTGCAATGGCTGTCGCCCAGCCAGACGGCGGGCGGTCAGAAACCCTATTTGTTCAGCCAGGGCCAGGCCATCCTGACCCGCACCTGGGTTCCGACCCAGGACAGCCCCGGCATCCGCCAGACCTATTCGGCCCGCATCACCGCCCCGGCCGACCTGACCGTGGTCATGAGCGCCGACCAGCTGACGCCCAAGGGCGAGGCGGCCGCCAATGGAATGAAGTCCTGGCGCTTCCGGATGAACAATCCGATCCCGCCCTATCTGATCGCCATCGGCGTCGGCGACATCGCCTTCGCGCCGTTCGACGAGCGCACCGGAGTCTGGACCGAGCCCAGCCGCCTGCGCGCCGCCGCCGCCGAGCTGGAGCCCACCGCCGAAATGGTGGACGCGGCCGAGAAGCTGTACGGCCCCTATCGCTGGGGCCGCTATGACCTGCTGGTCCTGCCGCCTTCCTTCCCGTTCGGCGGGATGGAAAACCCCAAGCTGACCTTCGCCACCCCGACCATCATCGCCGGGGACCAGTCGCTGGTCTCGCTGGTGGCGCACGAACTGGCTCACTCCTGGTCCGGCAATCTGGTCACCAACGCCACCTGGAACGACTTCTGGCTGAACGAGGGCTTCACCACCTATTTCGAGAACCGGATCATGGAGTCGGTCTACGGCTATGATCGCGCGGTGCAGGAACAGGTGCTGAGCTGGGACGGGCTGCAGGACGAACTGAAATCCCTGCCCGCCGACGACACCCGGCTGCACCTGAACCTGCTGGGTCGCGATCCCGACGACGGCATGAACACCATCGCCTATGACAAGGGCTCGGCCTTCCTGCGCACCATCGAACGCATCGTCGGCCGTGAGCGGTTCGACGCTTGGCTGCGCGGCTATTTCGACCGCAACGCCTATCGGCCGATGACCACGGCCATGTTCCTGGCCGACATCCGCACCCATCTGGTGAACGGCGACGCAGCCCTGGAATCCGAACTGCAGTTGGACGCCTGGGTCTATCAGCCCGGCCTACCGTCCAACGCCGTAGCCCCGGTGTCGAACGCCTTCACCCCGGTCGATGCGGCCGCCGTGGCCTTCTTCAAGGACAAGGGACCGGCCTCGGCCATTCCCTGGGCGGAGTGGAACACCCAGCAGCGCCAGCGCTTCCTGGGCTGGCGTCCCGAAGGCCTGGCCGCCGGCGCCGACTGGCTGACCGCCGCCCAGTTGGCCGATCTGGAGCGCACCCTGAACCTGGCGAACGAGGGCAACAGCGAACTGACCTTCGCCTGGCTGCAGATCGCCCTGGCCCACCGCTATCAGCCCTCCGTCGCCACGGCGGAGAATTTCTTGACCAGCCAGGGACGGCGCAAATTCGTCCTGCCCCTGTTCCAGACCCTGTGGAACGAGGGCGACTGGGGCCGATCCATCGCCCGCCGCATCTACGCCGAGGCCCGGCCGCTGTATCACCCTGTCACCAGTGGTTCGGTCGATCAGTTGGTGGGACGGCCTTAAGCCATCCAGCGCCTCCTCTCCACATCGTGGGGAGGAGGCGGCGAAGCGATTGCTCGGGAGCTAAAGGTTGATCACGCTCACGCCGGCCTCGTCCGACAGCCGCTCCGCCAGGACGGCGCGGTGGCAGCCGGCGTGATCGGCCTCGAAACACAACAGGGCCACGCGCTTCTCGCGCGCCAGCGCCTTTAGCCGTTCGTATTCCATCTGGGCCTGAGGTTCGGCCAGATGGTCGGCGAAGATGGCGCGCATCTCGGCGACATGACCCTTGCGGGCCGCATCCCGCCCAGCCTTGGGCGTGCCGAGGCCGCGCAGGTGGAGATAGTCGATCCCCTCGGCCTTCAGGCTTTCGCCCAGAATCGTCTTTGAAAATCCGGCGCGGCGCGAGGCGGCGACGGCGCGAACATCGACCAGCAGATCGACCCCGGCCGCCTTCAGCCGGTCGATCACCTGGGCCTGGGTCGCGCCCTCGTAGCCGATTGTGAAGACTTTCATGGGCCGCAGATGGGGGCGGCGGCGGCGATCGCCAGCTTGACGGTCGAACGCCGCGTTGCGGTGCGGCGCCCTATCGTCTATCCCGCCGACACGGATTTTCGACTGGAGCTTCCCTCATGGCTGACCTCGCCCCCGGCGTCGTGACCCTCTTCGGAGGTTCCGGCTTCATCGGATCGCAGGCGGTGCGCGCCCTGGCCCGTCGCGGCTGGCGCATCCGCGTGGCTGTGCGCAACCCGGTTCTGGCCATCGAGGTCCAGCCCCTGGGCGATCCGGGCCAGATCCAGTTCATGCGCTGCGACGTGACCAACGCCGACGACGTAGCGGCCGCCGTGCGCGGCTCGAACGCCGTGGTCAATCTGGTCGGCGTCCTGCATGACGGCGGCGGCACGCGCGGCTTCAAGAGCGCCCATGTCGAGGCCGCCAAGAACATCGCCCAGGCGTCCAAGGCCGCCGGCGTGGCCCGCGTCGTCCAGATTTCGGCCATCGGCGCCGATCCAAACAGCCGCTCCGCCTACGCCCGCACCAAGGGCGAGGCCGAAAACGAGATCCGCGCCGTCTATCCCGACGCCGTCATCCTGCGCCCGTCCCTGGTGTTCGGCGCCAGCGACGGCTTCCTGAACCGGTTCGCCGCCATGGCGACCTCGGCCCCCGCCCTGCCGCTGATCGGCGGCGGCGCCACCAAGTTCCAGCCGGTCTATGTCGGCGACGTGGCCGAAGCCGTGGCCCGCGCCGTGACCCGCGGCGACGCGGCCGGCCGCACCTTCGAACTGGGCGGCCCGGACGTCTACAGCTTCCGTGAAGTGCTGGAGCTGGTCTGTCGCGAGACCGGCCGCAACCGGCCGCTTCTGCCCATTCCCTTCCCCATCGCCCGCCTGATGGGCTCGGTGTTCCAGGCCGTCGGCCTGCTGGGCCTGACCCCGCCCCTGACCCGCGATCAGGTCGTCATGCTCCAGTCGGACAATGTCGTGTCGTCCGGCGCCCTCGGCCTGACCGACCTGGGCATGGTTCATCCGACCAGCATGGGCTCCATCGCCCCCTCCTATCTGTGGCGCTATCGCGACGGCGGCCAGTTCGCCGTCTCACCCGCCCACTGACGCACCCTTCTCCGGCCTGACGCGCGGCCGTGAAAACGGCCTATTCTAACTTAAGACCCGGCCGTGAAAACGGCCGGGCGGTCTTCGCACGGCGGAACAAATAGTGCACAACCTTCGGATGCCGGCCACGCAAACCCAGTCCCGACCCGCTCAAGACCCGACGCTGGACGATGCCCGGTCGCTGCTGTCACGCGTCTGGGGCCATGGAGATTTTCGAGGCCTGCAAAGCCAGGTGGTGACCGAGATCCTGGCCGGGCGCGACGCCCTGGCCGTCCTGCCCACCGGCGGCGGCAAGAGCGTCTGCTATCAGATCCCGGCCATCCTGCGCCCCGGCCTGGGCCTGGTGGTCTCGCCCCTGATCGCCCTGATGACCGACCAGGTCGAGGCCCTGAAACAGCAGGGCGTCGCCGCCGCTCGGCTGGATTCCGGCGTGTCGCTGGACGAGCGGTCGGCGATCTGGGCGGCCGCCCGCTCGGGCGACCTCGATCTGCTTTACGTCTCGCCCGAAGGCCTGGCGGCGGGGGCCATGATGGACCGGCTGGCCGAACTGCCCCTCAGCCTGATCGCCATCGACGAAGCCCACTGCGTCTCGCAATGGGGCCACGACTTCCGTCCCGACTATCGCAACCTGGGTCTGTTGGCCGAACGGTTCCCGAACGTGCCGCGCATCGCCGTGACCGCCACCGCCGACGCCCGCACCCGCGACGACATCCTGCGCTCGCTGCGGCTGGAAGAGGCCCGGGTCTTCGTCGACAGTTTCGCCCGCCCCAACCTGCAACTGTCGGCCGAGCGCAAGGAAAGCGCCTCGCGCGCCAAGACCGACGCCCGCGTCATCGAACTGGTGCGCGAGCGGCGCGGCAAGCCGGGCGTGGTCTATTGCGGCAGCCGCGACGGCTGCGACCGCGTGGCCCAGGCGCTGCGCGACGCCGGGACCAACGCCATCGCCTATCACGCGGGCATGGACGCCAAGGAGCGCGACCGCCGGCTGGAACGGTTCCTGGCCGAGGACGGGGCCGTCATGGTCGCCACCATCGCCTTCGGCATGGGGGTGGACAAGGCCGACGTGCGTTTCGTCATACACGCCGATCCGCCGGGCAGTCTGGAGGCCTATTGGCAGGAGATCGGCCGGGGCGGGCGCGACGGCGAACCGGCCGAGGGGATCACCCTGTACGGCCCGTCCGACATCGCCTGGACCCTGCGCCGGCTGGACGGCCGCCCGATGGCCGAGGAGGTCAAACAGGTCCAGGTGCGCAAGGCCCGCCAGCTGTTCGCCATGCTGGACGGCGCCGTCTGCCGCGCCCAGGCCGTGCGCCGCTATTTCGGGGAGACCGAGGCGGAGCCTTGCGGCGTCTGCGACATCTGCGGCGACCCGCCCCTGCTTTATGACGCCACCGTTCCCGCGCAAAAGGCCCTGGCGGCGGTCCAGCGTCTGGGCGGCCGGTTCGGGCGGGGCCGGATCGTCGATCACCTGACCGGCCGGACCAAGGCGGTCCAGCCGTGGGAGCAACAGCTGTCCACCTGGGGCATAGGCGCCGACATTTCGCCCAACGGCTGGCGCGACATCGTCGATCACCTGCTGTTCGAAGGCCTGCTGGTCGAGGATCCGAACGACGGCAAACCCCTTGTCGGCCTGGGCGACGGCGAGGCGGTGCGCGCCGTCTACAAGGCCGAACGCAAGATCGAGGTGCGCCGCGTGCCCGCAGGCTTCGACGCCGGCACGCGCTCAGGCAATCCGCGCAATCGCCGCGACCGCACCGGCGAGGGCCGCAACGCTGCGCTGGAGACCATGGACGCCGACGTCCGCGCCCGCTTCGAGGCCCTGCGCGCCTGGCGTCGCGATCGCGCCTCGGAACAGCACGTCCCGCCCTATGTCATCTTCCAGGACAAGACCCTGCTGGAAATCGCCCACGCCGAACCCGGCGACCTGGCCGCCCTCGCCGCCCTGCCCGGCGTCGGCCAGTCGAAACTGGATCGCTACGGCCAGGGGGTGCTGGAGACGTTGGGCGCAATCACCTGACCCTCTCCCAGCGGGAGAAGGAAGATCTGCGACCTACCCCAAGAACCCGCGCACGACCGCCTGGAAGCGCGCCGGCTGGTCGATCATCACCTGGTGGTCGGCGCCCTCGATGCGGACGAAGCGGGCGGGGCGGGGCAGGTCGGTGAAGCCGTAGCGGTACAGGCCCTCCAGCCGGTTTCGGGGGCTGTTGGTGTCCGGCGTCCAGCCATAGACCACCGTCACCGGAGCCGTGACCTCGCGCAATCGCCGCCGCAGATCGACGGTCAGGGCCTCGTACAGGCCCTGGGCCAGAACCCGCCGGTCGCCGCCCTGAAGTCCCAGGCCGTCGAACACCATGTCGCCCGCCAGCCCCAGATCCCCACCCAGAGCCGAAACCTGGCCCTTCAACGCCTGGTCACCGAACAGCATCAGGGCCTGATAGCCCAGCCGCGCCAGAGGCTCGACCTGCTGGGCCGTGACCCGCGCATCGACCAGGGACGGAAAGAAGGGGGCGGAATCCACCACCATCACCCGGCCCACCCGGTCGCCCATGTCCGCCGCCACCCGCAGGGCGATCTGGCCGCCCAGGGAATGGCCGATCAGGGCGGGGCGCTCCAGCCTCTGTTCGCGGATATAGCGTTCAATCTCGGCCGCCGCCGGCCCGGCCAGACCGCCGCTGGCGTTGGCGCCGATATCCGTCTGGCCGAAACCCCGGATCGTGATCAGGTGAACGCGATGACGGTCGTCCAGCCTGTCCGCGGTCGAGCGCCAGGCCGCGCCGGTCGAACCCAGGCCGGGAATGAAGATCACGTCCGCCCCCCGCCCCCGCGTCTCTACGATGATCCGGTCCGAACGGAAGGCGGGCGCCGCCGCCTGCGTCGGCAGGGGCGTTTGTGCGGCGGCCACCCCCGGCAGGGCGACGAACAGGCCGGTGAGAAGAAGGGCGAGAAAACGGAGCATGATCCGCTTCTAACGTCGGAAGACGGCGATCGGTTGACGGCCGCGACCTTGGGTCATCGTCCCTTGAAGTCCGGTTTCCGCTTTTCGACGAAGGCGGCCATGCCTTCCTTCTGGTCTTCGAAGGCGAACAGGGAGTGGAACAGGCGGCGCTCGAACCGCACGCCCTCAGTCAGGCTCGTCTCCAGGGCGACGTTGACCAGTTCCTTGTTCATCATCACCGCGAGCGGGCTCTGGGCCGCGATCTTGGCGGCGGCGGCGCGGGCTTCGTCCAGCAGGGCGTCGGGGGCGACGACGCGGCTGACCAGACCGGCGCGCTCGGCCTCGGCGGCGTCCATCATCCGCGCGGTCAGGATCATGTCCATGGCCTTGGACTTGCCGACCAGACGCGTCAGCCGTTGTGAGCCACCGATGCCGGGCGCCACGCCCAGATTGATCTCGGGCTGACCGAACTTGGCGGTCTCGGACGCGATGATGAAGTCGCACAACATCGCCAGTTCGCACCCGCCGCCGAGCGCATAGCCCGACACGGCCGCGATGATCGGCTTCCTGAACCGCATGATCCGGTCATGGCCCAGGGCGAAGAAATTGCCCTTGAACATGTCGGCGTAGGACTGGTCCGCCATCTCCTTGATGTCGGCCCCGGCGGCGAAGGCCTTGGCCGAGCCGGTCAGGATCAGGCAGCGCACGCTGTCGTCGGTCTCGACCACATCCAGGAAGGCCGCCAGTTCCCCGAACAGGGTCGAGTTCAGGGCGTTCAGCGCCTCGGGTCGGTTCAGGGTCACGACCGCATAGCCGTCGGCGTGGCGTTCGATCAGCAGGGTGGAATAGACGTCGGCCATGGTCGGTCTCCTTTGATCGCGGTCATACAGGGGCGAAGGCCGGCTTGCTACCGGCGCGGCATCAAGGCCAGGGTCAGGCCTGCCCGCACCAGTTCGGCGACCACCGCCATGCCGAGCAGCAGATTGGCGGCGATCACCTGTCCCCGCGCGCCCGACAGATCCAGCGTCCAGCCGAAGACGGACGACAACGCCAGGACCAGAGCCGTGAGCAGGATCAACCCGACCAGCAGCATGAGGGCCACATGCCCCGCCTTCAGCGCGGCCTGAAGCGTCGGCCCGTCGTCCAGGGCGCGGGCGCGCCGTTGAAGCAGACGGGCGATCAGGCCGGTGGCGGCCGCCTCTGCGACGACGGCGACGATCAGGGCGGCGAGAAACCACCAGATCAGCCCGCCGAGATCACCGGAGCGCAGGCCTTGAGCGAAGTGAAGGAAATAGGCGCCCCAGACCAGGACGCCGACCACCAGACTGATCCACAGATGGATTTTGCGCATGGTTAGGACCTCTAGGGACTACGTCTTCTGGCAGGACGGGCAGTAGAAGGTCGAGCGACCGCCCTGGACGATGCGGGCGACCACGCCGGTGCAGCCCTCCCCACGACAGGCCTCGCCCTCGCGGCCATAGACGTCGAACCGGTGCTGAAAATAGCCCTGGCCGCCCTCGGCGTTGGCGAAGTCCTTCAAGGTCGATCCGCCGGCGGCGACGGCGTCGTTCAGGACGTCGCGGACGACCGAGGCCAGGGTCTCCAGCCGCGCCTTCGACACCGACCCGGCCGCGACCAGGGGCGAGATGCGGGCGCGGTAAAGCGCCTCGCAGACATAGATATTGCCCAGGCCGGCGACGATCCGCTGGTCCAGCAGGGAGACCTTGATGTTCTGTGTCTTGCCGGCGAAGACCTCGACCAGATGCGCGCCGGAAAAACCGTTGCCCAGGGGCTCGGGCCCAAGGCCGGCGAACCAGGGATGAGCCTCGACCTGGGCGGTGGGGATCAGGCCCATGAAGCCGAACCGGCGGGCGTCGGCGTAGCCGATGCGGGTCGCGGCGCCGTCGCGGATGGCGCAGCCGCTGAAATGCTCGTGCTTGCCGGCGATGGGGGCGGCCTCCTCGAACTCGCCCAGCAGGGTCCCGTCCAGGGTGAAACGGCCGGTCATGCCCAGATGGGTGACCCAAGTCTCGCCGGTCGACAGGGGCGCCAGCAGATATTTGGCGCGACGGTCGATCCGTTCGACCGTCGCCCCCTCCAGTCGTTCAACGAACCGCTCGGGAAAGGGAAAACGCAGATCGGGCCGGTTGATGCGGAGGCGAGACAGGCGCGCGCCCGCCAGCACCGGCGTCAGGCCGCGTCGGACGGTTTCGACCTCGGGAAGTTCAGGCATGGGCCGGTCCTAGCGCCTCGACGCGGGCGGGCCAAGCGGATCGTCCGCCCGCGCCACGTTCGTCGGAAAAGCTTGTTCGAACCGACGTTCAGCCGACACCCGGGTCTGTCATCCAGTTTGGGCGCAATCCGGGGGGAACGTGTCTCAATCGATCATCATCCGCCGGCCGGGTTTCCGCCTCCCGAACCTGATCCGTTCGGTCGGTCTGACGCGTGACGACGCCGCGATCCTGGCGGCGACGGCCGTGCTGGCGGTCAGCCTCTATTTTCTGGCCTTTCCCGGCGTCGACATCGCCGTCAGCCGTCTGTTCTACCGCCCCGAAGCCGGCTTCTTCCTGTCCGACAACCCCCTGCTGAAGGCGCTGCGCAAGAGCTCCTCCCTCGTGCTGGCCCTTCTACTGCTCGGTGTGCTCGGACGACTGGCGTGGCGGGCTCTGCATCGCCGGCCTCTCGGCGCCGCCGCGCGTCGCACGGCCTTTGTCCTGGCGGCCCTGGCCGTCGGGCCGGGCCTGGTCGTCAATCTGGTGCTGAAGGGGCTGTGGGGACGTGCCCGCCCAATCCAGATCGATCAGTTCGGCGGCGATGCGGCCTTCACCCCCGCCTGGGTGGTCAGCGACGCCTGCCAATCCAATTGCTCCTTCGTCTCGGGCGAGGGCTCCAGCGCGGCCTGGATGGTCGGGGTCCTGCTGGTGCTGACGCCGGCGAAATGGCGGCCGGTCGTCCTGCCGCTCGGCGTCGTCTACGCCTTCGCCCTGTCGATGAACCGGTTGGCCTTCGGCGGGCATTTCCTGTCGGACATCCTGCTGTCCTGGGCCCTGACGGCCCTGGTCATGGCGGGGGTCTACCGGGTGACGGTGGCCTCGCCCGGCCTGGTTCGCAGGGCCAGGCGGCGGTTCCGGGAGCTTCAGCCCCTCGCCGTCTGAACGGGGCCTGAGCGTGACCGGTTGCCGCAGGCGACGTTATGGGCTTACGTCCGCGTCGAACGTGGGAACCGATTTCGATGACTGACGCCGTCGCTGCGCCTAAAGGCCGGCTTGAACTGACCCTTCGCGCCCTGGTCCTGGGCTGCCTGCTGGCGGTGATCTTCACCGCCGCCAACACCTATCTGGGCCTGCTGGTCGGCCTGACCTTCGCCTCGGCCATTCCGGCGGCGGTGATCTCGATGGCGGTGCTGCGGGCCTTCCGCACCTCGACCATCTGGGAAAACATGACCGTCCAGACCGTGGCCTCGGTCGGCGGGGCCATGAGTTCGATCATCTTCGTCCTGCCCGGCCTGGTGATGATCGGCTGGTGGCTGGAGTTTCCCTTCTGGCAGTCGGTGGCCATCTGCATCCTGGGCGGCGTGCTGGGGGTGACCTTCTCCATCCCGCTGCGCCGCGCCCTGGTGACCAACGGCGGCCTGCCCTACCCCGAAGGCGTCGCCGCCGCCGAGGTGCTGAAGGTCGGCTCGCGCGGCGCCGAACAGACCGAAAGCGCGGTGCGCGAGAACAAGTCCGGCCTGTGGATCGTGGTCGCCGGCGCCGTCGTCTCGGCCGGATACGCCCTGCTGGTCGCGGGTCGCGTCTTCGCCGGCGAGGCGGCGCGGTTCTTCAAGCTTCCGGCCGCCCTGGGCGGCGGGGCCACCGGCATGGGCTTCGGCATGCAGTTCGCGCTTCTCGGCGCCGGCCATTTGATCGGTCTGACGGTGGGCCTGGCACAGCTGTTCGGCCTGATCCTGGCCTGGGCGATCGCCGTGCCGATCCTGACCAGCCCCGACACCGTGGCCTGGCTGACGGCGCACGGCATCCCCTCCATCGCCTCCACCCTTCCCGCCGGCGCGCCGGCCGAGGAACTGGCCATGACGGTCTGGAGCCGTGAAGTCCGCTTCATGGGCGCCGGCGTCATCGGCGTGGCCGCCATCTGGACCCTGGTCAAACTGGCCGGACCGCTGATCGGCGGCCTGACCTCGGCCCTGGCCGCCAACGCCAAGCGCGCCCACGGCGAGGTGCTGGAACGCACCGAACAGGATCTGCCCATCAAACTGGTCGGCGGGATTTCGGTCGTCTGCCTGATCGGCATCGCCGGCCTGCTGGCCTGGTTCGCCCAGAGCGCCCCCGCCCTGGCGGGATCGACCCCGCTGCTGGTGATCGGCGGCCTGGTCTATGTCGTCCTGATCGGTTTCGCCGTCGCCGCCATCTGCGGCTATATGGCCGGCCTGATCGGCTCGTCGAACAGCCCGGTCTCGGGCGTCGGCATCCTGGCCGTGGTGATCGCCTCGCTGCTGATGCTGGGCGTCATGGCCATCGCGGGCGTACCCGCCGATCCGTCCATCATCGCCTTCGCCCTGATCGTGACCGCCGTCGTCTTCGCCGTCGCTGTCATCGCCAATGACAATCTTCAGGACCTGAAGACCGGTCAGCTGGTCGAGGCCACGCCCTGGCGCCAGCAGGTCGCCCTGATCGTCGGCGTCGGCGCCGGCGCCATCGTCATTCCGCTGATCCTGAACCTGCTGAACCAGGCCTTCGGCTTCGAGGGCGGCCCGCCCGCCATCGTCGAGGGCGCCAAGACCCTGGCGGCGCCCCAGGCCACCCTGATCTCGGCCCTGGCGCGCGGCGTGATCGGCGGCGACCTGCGTTGGGACCTGATCGGCCTGGGCGCGGTGATCGGCGTGATCATAATCGTGCTGGACGCCGTCGTGTCCAAGGCCACGAACGGCAAGGTCAAGCTGCCGCCGCTCGCCGTCGGCATCGGCTTCTACCTGCCCGCCGCCGTCACGACCATGCTGGTCATCGGCGCCGTCTGCGGCTGGATCTACGACAAGGCCGTGTCCAGCACCCGTTACGCCGATGTGGCGCGCCGCATGGGCGTGCTGCTGGCCTCGGGCCTGATCGTCGGCGAAAGCCTGTTCGGCGTCTTCACCGCCGGGGTGATCGTGGCCACCCGCGACGACGCGCCGTTCGCCATGCTGTCCGAGGGTTCGACCTGGCCGGCCATGCTGGCGGGGATCATCGGCTTCGCCGTCGCGGTCTTCGGCCTGTACGCCTGGACCCGGAGCCGCGCCAAGGCGGTGTGACACAACACCTCTCCCTCCCCCTGCGGGGGAGGGGGGCGGAGGCGTAGCCGGAGCCGGGTGGGGGCGGCAGGGCGACAGACTTGATTCAGATCGGTGCGCCCGTGCCTGGCCGCCCCCACCCCGTCGCTGCGCGACGCCCCTCCCC